>NZ_JBHTKJ010000016.1:0-138797 GCF_042675965.1 Virgibacillus byunsanensis
AATAACATTTTTGAATGCGAAACTTGGTCGCTTATCATTTAAGTTAGATAGGTTCCAAAAGCAGTTATTTTCTCTTGAAAATGACACGAAAAGTGCCGTTTTCGGTGGAAAGAAGTTGTTCAAACACCAATACACCTTGGACACTTATATTCAAAATCATGATAAGTGGAAAAGAGACTTTCATCAAAAACGATATAGTCGAATGACGATTAGTGGTCGTAAGGATGCAAAGGATGGAAACTTCGTTTTTCATTACAATACAGAGAGTAGCGCTCTTTCTTTTCAAACACCTGACGGTGTATATGTGGAGATTCCTAAGCTTGTATTTCCTTATGGACAAGAGCAAGTTAATAAAGCTATCGACACGCAAGTTTCGTTAAAAGATAAAAAGAAGTACGGAAAGCCTATTTCGTGGTCCGTCGAAGACCACGGTAATTATTATATTTTCAAGTGTATCGTAGATGTACCTGAAAAAGAAGGTAAAAACTACAGCAAAAGTGATGGAGTTATCGGTGTTGACCTGAATGTTGACCATATTGCATGGTCAAACATTAACGCCATTGGTCAGTTTATTAAAAGTGGAGTCCTCCGCTTTGAAATTGAAAATAAAACAAGTGGTCAAATGACAAAAATGATCGAAGCTGAAACCATTGCTTTGGTAGATATGGCTGTTCGTGAAAAGAAACCACTTGTATTAGAAAAATTAGATACGACAAAATCAAAAGTATCCCATGCATACGGCAATAAAAAAGCAAACCGTCGCATGACGGTTTTCGCATATGATAAATTCAATTCAGCCATTAAAAACCGCGCTGAAAAAATGAGGATTCACGTTTACGAAGTGAATCCTGCATACACCAGTCAAATCGGTAAAATGAAATATATGAAACGTTTCGGCATTTCGATTCATCAAGCAGCTTCGTTTGTCATTGCTCGAAGAGCAATGGGTTATAAAGAAAAACTTCCACCAATGTTGCATTCTCTATTACCAGAGAAGATGATAGGTCTGCATCACTGGGCGCAATGGAAGAAAGTCACTACCCTCCTGAAAGACATTCGTACGAGTACATACTATCAATCAGAACTTTTTGACGAAAACCAGTTTCGCGAAAGTGGACTCTTGTTTCGAGGGGCTCTTACAGACTACGAAACAAAAGGAATGGCTAAGTTGAAAAGTAGAAAAACCACAGCCTAGTTGAGCGGGCTATGGTATTCTAGGAATCTACTTGGGTTCTTAGTTTTCTCCTTTTGGGAATCCCCTTCCTCAAAATTTCGTTAGAAATTTAGGTGGGGGGGTAGTTCAATCCGAATACCTGTTACTGAAGTTACAATTCACTGGTTCTTTGCAAATTGTACAAAATAGTCTAATGAATTTGCGTTACTCAATGACCCCTTATTGACTACATTTTCAAGGGATTTTCCCATTAATATCTTTTTTACTGGGATTTCTAATTTTTTGCCGTTCAATGTTTTTGGTAAATCAGAAACTTCATAGATACCTGTTGGAACATGTCGCGGTGTGCATTGTGTACGAATGTGTGATTTTATAGTTTTTTGAATAGCCTCTGTCAATTCTTCACCCTCGGTCATTACGACAAATAGTGGTACGAACGAATCACCGTTTTCTCCTGGAATATCTACTATTAGACTGTCAGCGACTTCTTTCACTTGATCAACTACACGATAAATTTCACTTGTTCCAATTCGAATTCCACCACGGTTAATCGTTGCATCTGAACGTCCGTATATAACACAAGTTCCCCTGTCAGTTATTTTTAGATAGTCCCCATGACGCCAGACACCAGGGAACATATCGAAATAGCTGTCATGCAAACGAGTCCCGTCTTCATCATTCCAAAAATAGATTGGCATGGATGGAAAGGGTTCTGTTAACACTAATTCGCCTACATTCTCTATTTCTCGTTCACCGTCATCGTTATAGCTTTCGATTTTTGCACCAAGTCCACGACACTGTAGTTCACCAGCGTATACCGGAAGGGTTGGGGATCCCAATATAAATGCAGTACATACATCCGTTCCGCCACTTAGAGAGGCAATCCATAGATCTTTTTTTACATTTTCATAGCACCATACAAAACCCTCAGGTGGTAATGGTGAACCTGTTGAGCTAATATTCTTCAAATGACTTAGGTCGAACTCTTCACTAGGTTTAAGTTCATCTTTCATGCATGCAGTAATATAACTTGCACTTGTGCCAAAAACGGTCATTTTTGTTTCCTCAGCAAACTTCCAAAGCATCTTTTTATCGGGGTATGTAGGATTCCCGTCATATAACGTAATGGTAGTTCCTGTTAAAAGTCCTCCTACTAGGAAGTTCCACATCATCCAACCTGTTGTCGTAAACCAGAAAAAGCGGTCATCCTCACCCAAATTAGCGTGAAACGTTAACGCTTTTAAGTGCTCAAGTAATATTCCACCCTGGCTTTGTACGATTGGTTTGGGTTTCCCAGTTGTTCCGGATGAAAAGAGCACCCATAACGGATCATTGAATGGAACATATTCATATGTGAGTGTTAGTTCTCTGTTTGTGTGAATGGCATCCTTCCATCGTATTACATTTTTAAATTTGCTATCATCAGCGCTTTCATTTAAGTAAGGAATGACAACTGTTGCTTCTAACGTTGAAAGCTCGGACTGAATTTTTTCTATGATTGGAGTTCGATCAAAACTTTTCCCACCATAGCTATATCCGTCAACCGTAATCATTACTTTTGGTTCGATCTGTTTAAAGCGATCGATTACGCTTTGGGTACCAAAATCAGGCGATGCACTTGACCATATAGCACCAAGGCTTGCTGTAGCAAGAAATGCCACAACTGATTCATAGATATTAGCAACATAAGCAACGACCCGGTCACCTTTAGTAACACCGATTTTTTTTAATGTTTGTTGGAAGGCGGCTGTTTCCTGATAAAGTTGCTTCCACGTGATTTCAGTTGTCTGGCGTGTTTCGGAAGCATGGATAATAGCTGATTTATTTTCATCACGGTTTCTAAAGATATGCTCTGTATAATTAATCGTTGCTTCAGGGAACCATTTTGCACCAGGCATTTGGTGAGAGGTTAATATTGTTTTATATGGACTTTTGGCTTGAATTTTAAAGTATTCCCAAATGGATTCCCAAAAATGTTCTAGTTCATTCACCGACCATTCCCATAGTGAGTGATAATCCTTAAAATCTAATTTTTTATGTTCCTTTAACCATTTCATATAATCGTGTAGATTGGATTGTTCTTTCCAACTATTACTAGGTTCCCACAACAAAGTTCCTTCTTCTATACGGCTCATCCTAACCCTCCTGAACATTTGGACTATTATAACTATTATATGGAACCGCTTACTATGTGTAAAGTCGAGAGCAATTTGACGGGTTTGCATAGACAAAAAAGCGGCACTATTATAGGGTTTACCGTTTTGACATATTCATTAGCATCTTCAGGAATCGGACAGCTGATCACAACCATCCGGAAATTAAGTCTCTCATCTATTATTATTGTTATTATGGAACTTATTTTTTTGCAGGCCGTATTGTTTTGTTGAATATGCTCATCATAATAACAAAACATAGATTCTGAGGTGTTATTTTGAAAAATGTAACGAGCGTATTTTGGTATGCAATTGCAATTTGTGTAATCGTCGTTATTTGGGGTGCGACGGCTCCCGTTAATTTAGAGTCAGTTTCGGCAACGGCGACAGCGGTAATCTCAGACTATTTTGGCTGGTATTATATGTTGGTCGTTTTTGCGATGATTGTTTTTTGTTTATACTTGGTTTTTTCTAAGTTCGGTAAGATTAAATTAGGAAAAAAAGAGGATAAACCAGAATTTAGTTTACCAGCCTGGTTCGCCATGCTGTTTAGTGCAGGGATGGGAATAGGCCTTGTTTTTTTTACGACAGCTGAACCTATTTCACATGCTTTCACAAGTACACCCGGAGCAGAACCTGGATCAGCTCAGGCGATACAGGAGTCATTACAATACTCGATATTTCACTGGGGACTTCATGGTTGGGCGATCTACGGGATTATAGCATTAGTACTGGCGTATTTTAAATATTATAAAGAATCACCTGGGTTAATTAGTGCAACTCTTGTACCACTTTTTGGAGAAAAAGCAATGCATGGTACATGGGGGAGAGTAATTGATACACTTGCTGTATTTGCCACGATAGTAGGGGTTGCTTCTACACTTGGTTTTGGATCAGCGCAAATTAACGGGGGCTTAACATTTTTATTTGATGCACCTAAAACGTTTTGGTTTCAGCTTTTAATACTTGTTGTAGCAACAGCCTTATTTATTCTATCAGCATGGACTGGTCTTGGAAAAGGTATTAAGTATTTAAGTACGATCAATATGGGCTTAGCTACCATTTTAGTAATAACGTTGTTTATCGTAGGTCCTAGCATATATATCCTAAATATGTTTACGAGCACGATCGGTAATTACTTGTCGAATATTCTTGATATGAGTTTTCAATTAAAGCCTTTAGATGATGAAGATAGAGGGTGGATTGATAGCTGGACTATTTTTTACTGGGCTTGGTGGATTTCATGGGGACCTTTTGTAGGTATGTTTATTGCTCGAGTATCAAAGGGGCGTACAGTAAGACAATTTATTACTGGAGTGTTATTAGCACCTACATTAGTTACAATTATCTTTTTTTCAGTGTTTGGAGTATCTGCATTAAACTTAGAGCAAAATGGGATTGCAGAAATATCAAGTTTAGCTACAGAAGTCGCTACATTTGGTACATTAGAACATTATCCATTAGGTGAGATCATGTCGTTTATTACCATTTTGGTCATTGCTATCTTTTTCATCACTTCAGCTGACTCAGCGACGTTTGTATTGGGTATGTTCTCGACAAATGGCAGTTTAAATCCCAAAAATACAGTAAAGGTTATTTGGGGACTAACATTAGCAGCCATGGCAGCAATTGTAGTTTACTTTGGAGGCATACAAGGTTTCCAAAACCTCCTAATCATCGTAGCACTACCATTTTCCTTCATCCTAATCCTGATGAGCGTATCCTTTTACATCACAGCCAAAAAGGAACTATAGTAGTGCCTTCGAGATTTATGTCGAATCCAAAAACCCCTCGCAATGTGCGAGGGGTTTCCGAGTTTATTCTGCTAATTTATCAGCAAACGCTTTAACATATGGTGGTAAGTCTGGTGGTCGACGGCTTGATACAAGGTGTCCATCAACAACTACTGCTTCATCGACCCATGTTGCTCCAGCGTTTGTCATGTCATCTTTAATACCTGGTGTACTCGTAACCTGCTTGCCTTGTAAAATATCAGCAGAGATAAGTACCCAGCCTGCATGACATATTTGGCCAATTGGTTTTTTGGCTTGGTCCATCATGCTAATAAATTCTAAAACTTCCGGATAGCGTCTTAATTTATCAGGTGCCCATCCACCAGGAACTAGAATCGCATCATAGTCGTCTGCTTTAATATCGGTAAATGCATACGCTGATTCAGCTGGTACACCATACTTACCAATATATTTCTTATCAGCCTCTTTTCCGACTAGATGAACTTCTGCACCTTCCTCTTGTAGACGTAATACTGGATACCAAAGCTCAAGATCTTCAAAGTCGTGATCGACAAGTGCAATTACTTTTTTAGTCTTAAGTCTCATACAAAGTCTCCCCACACATATTTTGCCCTAGTGTAACAGAGAGAAATCGAGATATCGAAAAAAGTGTTTGTCATGATGATTGATACCTAATTCGAATACTCGGCATATTTTGCAAATGAATTCTCATCCTCAATAAGGCCACAGGAACCACATTGTATTCTGTACTTTGGACCATTATAAGCTACATGAAAAACCTCTAAGTCACCATTTTCATAACTGTTCGTTACCTCACCCGTTTGTGGATCTAATTTTACTGGGCTTGCAACTTGCTCAATTAGGTTAAACCGCGACCGATTTGTTTTACAATTTGGACATCGATATTGTTGTGCCAGTAGAAACACCTCCAAATCTCACTTTCCTCTTATATTGCCTTATGTGATGATTTATATTCGAGATGTTCTAAAACGCTATGTAAACCAACGTTTTATTCTGGAAGAGAATGTTTCTTCCTGAGTATTTTTTTCTTCTTCACTTTCCTCTTTGATAAAAATATCTTTTTTATCGATTGCATAATCATAAGTCAATACAGCCCCAATATCTGTGTCACTTTCCTCGTTTGTAATTGTCGTATAGGGTATGTTTTGCTTAGTTGCTAATGCTTTTTCTTCTGCTAAAAACTTATACGAAACATGCCCATTAATTAATAACTCAGTGTTTGGATGCTTTTGCATGGCCTCTTCTAACTTCACAAGACCTTTATCTGACATTATTTGCCCTTTCGTTAGTACAATTACAATACGTTCTCTCAGAGTGCCTAGATATTTTTTTCGTTCTGCTTGTTTTGGCTTTCTTGCTCCATATATTCCTTCTGTAAGATAATCATCTACATCTTTTTTGCTCATATCTATTCCTCGCTTTTTTAAGTAGATAAGAAATAAAACTTTCTTATCTGCATAAGTGCAACTAGGTCATTCGCCATATAGGCTTTGCGAATGCCAAGTTTTCTAAGAAAATCTACATTAATTGTACTAAGTTGGACTTTTAGAAGCAATTAAAAGTATATATTAAAAAACCTTAAGCGATTCACTTTTTACATGAATCGCTTAAGATTATGCTAGGAATTAACTTCGTTTTACGCGTCGATCAGCTGCACGACTTCTTGCCTGGGCTTCCTTGTCGTCATGATCAGCAAATTCTTCCGAAAACTCCACATCAATACCATCTTTAATTTGATTCTTAGGTGTTTGTGCAAGACGGTTTCTTCCATTTGAATTGTTGTGTTCGTCTCTTCCCATCGTATCCACCTCTTTTAAAAGTAGTTACATGGATAGTATGTGTAAAAAATAAAGTTGTACTACAGAAAAATGTTATTTGCGATCTCCGCCTAAAATATCAAATAATCCTCCAGCTACACTGCCTTCTCCTTTAGAACCACCTCTTTCTGGTGCAGCAGCAAATACTCTGCTTGCAAGTCTGCTGAATGGAAGAGATTGAATCCAAACAGTACCCGGGCCACGTAAAGTTGCGAAGAACAGACCTTCGCCACCGAATAAAGCAGTTTTGACACCGCTGACAAACTCCACATCATAGTTGATGTCTCCGGTCATGGCAACTAGACACCCAGTATCGACTCGTAATGTTTCTCCAACTCCCAGCTCTCTTTTATGCATGGTACCGCCAGCATGGACAAAAGTCATTCCATCTCCTTCAAGCTTTTGCATAATAAATCCTTCACCACCAAAGAACCCCGCACCAATTTTCTTTTGGAACTCAATTCCTACAGAAACACCTTTAGCAGCTGCAAGAAAAGCATCTTTTTGACAAATTAACTTACCATCAATTTCACTTAAATCCATCGGAATAATTTTTCCTGGATATGGAGAAGCGAAAGACACGTGTTTTTTTCCTGTACCTTCATTGGTAAAAGTGGTCATAAAAAGGCTTTCACCAGTGAGAACACGTTTTCCAGCACCAAGCAATTTCCCCATAAAGCCTCCGCCCTGCTCTTCAGAACCGTCACCAAAAATCGTATCCATACGAATTTGGTCGTCCATCATCATTAAGCTTCCTGCTTCTGCAATTACGGTTTCCTGTGGATCAAGCTCAACTTCAACAAATTGCATGTCATCACCGTGTAGTTTGTAATCAATCTCATGGTTATTCAATTTTTTCAACCCTCTCCAATGTGTATTAATAGATTGTACGTATAAACCATAAATTAGATTCGTTTATTACGTATCTTCACAAATAATTATATGCTTTATTTCATATACTAGGATAGTATACGTAAGTATAAATAGGAGGATAAGTTATGGCACAGAACATTACGCAAAAATTAATAAAAGACCATCTTGTAACAGGGGAGATGACCCCGGGTGAGGAAATTGGGCTTAAAATTGATCAGACATTAACCCAGGATGCAACAGGAACTCTAGTTATGTTAGAACTAGAAGCAATGGAATTGGAACGTGCTAAGACCGAAGCTTCAGCACAATATGTAGATCACAATGTGATACAAGAAGACAGTAAGAACCCAGATGATCACTTATTCTTACATAGTGCTACTCGAAAGTTTGGAATGTATTATAGTCGACCGGGAAATGGGGTAAGTCATCCTGTTCATATGCAACGGTTAGCGAAACCAGGTAAAACATTACTCGGCTCTGACAGTCACACATGCGCAAATGGGTGTATGGGGATGCTTGCAATGGGTGCTGGTGGAATAGATGTTGCTTTAGCTATTGCAGGAGAACCCTTTTTTGTTAAAATGCCCAAAGTTTGGGGCATAAAGCTAACAGGTGAGCTTCCTGAGTGGGTAAGTGCTAAGGATATGATTTTAGAGCTACTTCGTCGTTATGATGTAAAAGGTGGGGTTGGGCGAGTTATTGAATATTACGGTCCTGGAATTGAAACGTTAAGTGCAATGGACCGTCATGTAATAGCAAATATGGGTGCTGAGCTCGGAGCAACTGGAACTGTATTCCCTTCAGATAAAGAAATTAAACGATTTTTAAAAGAGCAAGGCCGTGGTGATGATTGGATGGAACTAGTTGCAGATAAAGACGCAACGTATGATATCCATGATGAGTTAAACTTGTCTGAAGTGGAGCCGATGGTAGCTAAGCCTTCTAGTCCTGGTAATGTCGTGACTGTTAAAGAGATTGCAGGAACACCAATATACCAATCCTATGTGGGCTCTTCTGCAAATCCAGGATTTCGGGATTTTGCAATTGCTGCAAAAATAGTCAATGGCAAGCAAATTGCGCAAGATTTGTCATTTGATATCAACCCGACATCAAGACAAATGCTGACAGATTTAGTGAAAGAAAGCCATATCGCGAGTCTTCTTCAATCTGGTGCTCGTTTACATCAAGCAGGTTGTAATGGATGTATTGGTATGGGGCAAGCGCCTGCTACTGGGAGAAACAGTTTGCGGACTACACCAAGAAACTTCCCTGGACGATCTGGAACACGTGAGGATAGTGTGTTTTTATGTAGTCCAGAAACCGCAGCTGCCTCAGCTCTAACAGGGGAAATTACAGATCCAAGAACTTTGAAAATGAATTACCCAAAAGCGAGAGATCCAAAGAATCCAACCATAGACGTTAATTTGCTTGATGAACCATTACCTTTACAAGAAGCAAAGAAAATAAAATTGGAAAAAGGGCCGAATATTGCTTCCATCCCACAGATGGACCAAATGCCTGATGAAATAGAGCTGCCGATTCTGTTAAAAATGGGAGATAATATTTCCACAGATGAAATACTTGCAGGAGGGGCGCGTGTGCTACCGTACCGTAGTAACCTTCCTGAGATTAGTAAATTCACCTTTGAGATAATTGATGATACGTACTATCAACGTGGAAAGGATTCAGTGGAAAAGGGAGGACACGCAATAGTTGGTGGATTTAATTATGGTCAAGGTTCAAGCCGTGAGCATGCAGCCTTGGCGCCAAGATACCTTGGGCTTCGTGTTGCGTTAGTGAAAGATTTCGCTCGGATTCACTGGCAAAATCTCGTTAATTTTGGAGTTCTTCCATTAACGTTTGTTAATGAAGAGGATTATGACCTTCTTAGCCAAGGAGATGTAATTGAAGTAAAAGGGTTAAGAGAAAAAGTAAAACAGGGGACAGATTTCTCGGTTAATATAAAAGGTAAAAATCAAGAAATTAAAGTGAAAGCAGCATTATCGGATCGTCAAATCGACATTATGTTAAAAGGTGGAATAATAAACTGGGCAAAAGATCGACAAAAGATCTAATAGCCATATGAGGAGGGTTGTAAGTGGATAGACAGCATACATGTAAGGCATGCGAAGGAACTGGAATGCTTTCAGATGATGAGGGCTGGCAATACAAGTGCAGTGTTTGCAATGGAGATGGATCGTATAGTCAAGCTGATACGACCAGATCTGCAAGAGTTATGTCAGTGGATGAAAATAATCGATTGCTTGACTAGAACATAAGAAAAACTACCTGTTCACATATGTGGGCAGGTAGTTTGTTTTTCGTAAGCCATGTTGCAGTTCACTTTTGATTTAATGTGGCATAGTTCCTTGTATTGGTGCAAAGCTATTCATAAGACCTTGCATGTCTTGCTGTTGTAATTGTGGAACTTGATAATATTGATTTTTGTTTTGGTATAAAAATACTTCATAAGCCATTTCTACTAGGTTAGGTACGCTGTCTGCGAATACTCTTCTTAAAACAGGATTGGTAGTCTCAAGTGACGCCATGGTAAAAGCAGAAGCTGAAGATTTCAGTACACCCATCATATAGCTTGAAACACACTGGTCGTTTATTTCATTGACAGATTGAGCAGGTGCTTTTGGTTGAGATGGCTGCATGCCGTATACAACATCATTATTTTGAGCCATGTGATAGGTTTGCGTTTCTACTTGTGGCTCCTGTCCTGTTTTTAACGTCTCGACGCATGTGTTGTATAGCTGGTTTAAAAATGCCCGGTGCTGTTGAAGCATGGATTTTAATTCTGGGTCCTGAATGTGCTGCTCATACAATAAGTATTGTTCTAATCCCCCAGTTAAACCTGACATCGCTTCATGGGCATCAAAAAGCTCATGCCCTCCGTGACTTTGGTTAGCGGGCATTTGCGATGATCCCTGTAGATTTTGTTGATTTTGATTTTGCACTATATATAACCTCCTAAAGTATAGTCTTAGTTATTTTGAGCTAAATTGATGAAGTTATTCATGTAGTCATAATCCAAAATCTAATTTCTACAGCATGACGATTGAAGAAATTTTTGGGATATATAAACGTAAAATAGGGTTATTTTGATTTGCTTGTTAGGTAGGATTAGCGGACGTGGAGAAGTGTGTTTTTAGTATATAGAGGGAGTATAAAACTTTCTTATCTACATAAGTGCAACGTTGTCTTTCGCCATTAAGGCTTGGCGATAAGCCGAGCTTTCTAAAAAGTAAAGAAAGTATATAACTTAAAAGTTTTGTACATTTATCTACAGAATCAGCCACGTCCAGCTCCAGCGCCCAACGACTAGTGGGCTTCCTGATCCTCCTTACGATAAGTCAACATCGATTCGCTTACGCTCTTCGTGTTTCCTTTATCTCATGCGGATAAGTCCAGCCCATACGTCGCTATACGGGCGCTTGCGCTTTTGTCCTTGTCTAGGAAACTATAAAATTTTATGGTTGTGGATAACTTTTTGTGTTATGATTCAGGCATCATATCATGGGAGAAGTGAAATGGCTAAAAATTCTGGGGTAATAAAACAAATGCTTCAAGAACATTTTGCAGGTTTTTGGTATCTGAACTGCGATCGTTTTCCTGAAAATTATCGCGATGATATAAAAGAAACAGTTGAGAAAACAATGAGTTGTGGATCAAGAGATATTGGTTATGCTCGATATGAATGTTTTGGGTGTGAAAATTCGATTCCTAAATTTGTCTGTTTTACTTGTAAAAGCAGATTTTGTCATCGTTGCGGAAAGAAATATACAGACGATTGGGCAGATAAACAACAGGAAATGATCTTTGATGTTCCGCATCGCCATATGGTATTCACTATCCCAAAAGAATTACGTCAGTTATTTTATGATGATCGTAAGCGGCTAAATGAATTAAGTAAACAAGTTGCGGATGTATTTCAGTATCATCATGATCAAAGAAATAAAGAAAAAGGTTTACGTTCAGGTGTCATTACAGTTATCCATACGTTTGGAAGAGATCTTAATTTTAATCCACATATACACGCTCTAGTTACAGAAGGAGCATTAGATAACGAGAACAACTGGGTACATACTGGATACATACCATATGAGTATTTAAGAAAATCATGGCAAAAAGTTGTATTAGATTTGGTGAAAGAATGGTTTCCAATGGACCTAAAAGTTAGAGAGCTAATCGATGATTTATATCGAAGATATCCGAATGGTTTTTATGTGAATGCAGAAAAAAAGATGAAGAATGCAAAACAAGTAGCGAAATATATTGGGCGTTATTTAGCACGTCCAGCAATTGCAGAGTATCGTATCGTTGAGTATGATGGGAGAACCGTTCACTATTGGTACGAAGATCATCGCACAGGAAAACGGGTAGAAAAAAAGGCATCCGTATATAAATTCTTATTTGAATTACTTCAACACATTCCCCCAAAACATTTTCGGATGGTTGGAAGGTATGGATTATATAGTAGAAGATCTCATCGTAAGGCTCAACAAATACTAAGTTTACATGAATTTATGAGAACCAAACAAATTACATTATTACTGCAGACGAAACGTAAGAAAAAAAGATATCGTGAACGTATGATAGAGTCTTTTGAACAAGACCCTCTCAAGTGTCCACGTTGCCATCAGGAGATGGATCTTGTAGGGATATGGCATAAGGATTACGATTGGATGTTTCACTATATGGAGGACATAGAAAAGGAGAGATGTAAAAGATATGGAATTTCCAAAAGACAAAAAGCAGGATGACTCCTCTAAAGACCTAGATTGGTTAAATGAGGAAGACCCTTTTGGTTTAGACGAAGAAATGGAAATTGTCACATTTAAATGTTTAGACTGTAAGAAAACGGATGAAGTACCTGAATACATCATCGGTGAATTTAGTGTGGATTTAAACAAAGGGGAAGAAGTAGAACTTCATTGTCCTTACTGTAATGGCACTATGATAGAAGCGAGAGACGTCCCAAGTGATTAGTTCTCACTTGGGACGTGATAGAGGCGCGTTAGCGCTTTTGTTCTAGTTGTTTGGACTCTAATTGTGGGTTGTAGTAATAGCACCAAGGATGATGCTATGACAGATACACTAACCGGTATGTGGGAGGGTGTGATTAATATACCTAAACAACCGCTAAACATTATGGTTAATTTTGGAAAAACGAGGAATGGAAAGAGACGATTAGTATTCCCGCTCAGGGGATAAGTCACTACCCGTGGATACACCAGCATTTTGTTTTCGATGAAAATACAAGGAGAACTCATCACATTTAATGGAAAACTAGATGACACAACAATAGAAGGTACGTTTAAACAGATCTTCCTTTAGCTGGAGAGTTGATAGAGGGCATTGTGGGTTTTTTAAGTAATAGTAATTTTAAAAAATAAGTATAAATATTAATTTTATCGTGTAAAGCATGTTTGAAATTATCATTTTGGTCTTGGGGAAACTTCTATTACTATATTCAAAACAACTTGGAAAATATTATTTTGCTCATTCGTTAATAAATTAGTTCCTATGTATAATTTTCTGTAATCATGATAGAAGGTAGTGTTCATGAATTACGGATGAAAGGAGCGATTTATGTGCATTTAAGTGAAGAGGAATTTGAGCGCGCAATGAAATGGTATGAGGGGGTTGATAAATATGAAACAAGATGCTTTAAGTGTAAAGAAGTAGTTTGGGAGTCGGACTGCACATTAGTGACTGATGGAAAGGAGGTTTTTCTGGAAGTATGTAAAGAGTGCGTTGGGTATTATATTGACCTTAAGAAACAGCTTGAGGATGAACAAAAAGAGTCATTGTAAAATCTTTATCAAAAATAGACGATAAAACCCCCATATTCAAGGAATGAGAAAGGCGTCATCCCAGTAAGTAAGCGGGGGATGAATCGTCTTCGGACAAGGAATGACTTTTGCCATCTAATAGGTCGGACATACAACCAGAAGAAACAAACGTCTTTTTCTGCCTCCTTTTTGGTATAATTGGATAGAGGGGGTGAAAATCACTTTCCTCTAATAGTCGAAAGAATTTAGGGTTTGGATAGATGTAGGACTAAATGACTTTGCTACTCTTTCAGATGGTACAGTTTAAAGCCATTATCTGGCAAAAGCAATTAGTGAAGTATCATGGTCACAATTTTAGAATAATGCTAGAATAAAAAGCGAAATGGTACGGAAAAGAAGTCGTTACCGTAGCTAAAAACTTTGCATCAAGTCAGCTATGTTCTAATTGCGGTCACAAACACAAAGACGTTAAAAATCTTGCTTTGCGTGAATGGACGTGTCCAACGTGCAACAGTCATCACCAAAGAGATATTAACGCAAGTATCAATCTTCGTAATGAAGCATTACGATTAACCGCAGGAAATGCGGGGAAAGCCTAAGCAGACCGATAGGTTGGTGTTCTTAGGAATCCCCTACTTTAATCAGACCGTAAGTCGATAAGTGGTGGGTAGTTCAAGGTACCATGAAAGAAAGTGATTCAGGAAATACTTTATAAACATGGGGGAGGTTAAAATCATGCATGAAAAAGAACCCACTCAATTGGATAACAGAATACATTTAATCGATGGGTTTGATTTGACTGTACCAGAACGTACAGGTACATATGTCATTGATGAAGCGGAATTAACCATCGTAGAAACGGGTCCAAGTCCGTCTGTGAAGTACATAAAAAATGGGCTGGATTCATTAGGGTTTTCACTTGATCAAGTGAAATATATTATTGTGACGCACATACACCTTGATCACGCTGGTGGGGCAGGCTTATTAATAAAGGAATGTCCGAATGCGGTTGTTGTTGTTCATCCAAAAGGGGCCAGACATTTGGAAAACCCTAAGAGATTGGCTGCAGGTGCTCGTGCCGTATATGGTGACAGCTTTTCTGAACTATTTGATCCAATTATCCCTGTCCCAGAAGAGCGCTTATTGATAAAAGGGGAAGGCGATACACTTGAAATTGGAGCAGATTGCACACTGCAATTTTTAGATACACCAGGACATGCAAAACATCACTTTAGCATTTATGATCCAGTAAGCAACGGTATGTTTACTGGTGATACTGTTGGGATCAGGTACGAGCAATTGATTCGGGAAGGAGTTCCCTTATTTTTGCCATCGACCTCACCTAACCAGTTTGACCCCGAAGCAATGCAAGCGGCTATTAATCGAATGCTAGCTATGAATCTTGATCGAATCTACTATGGGCATTTTGGTATGACCAATAAGACAGAAGGTGCATTGTGTCAAGTATCCCAGTGGCTTGAGGTGTTTGTGGAAGTAGGAGAACAGGTTGTTGCAGAACGAAAAGGGTATGATGAACTTTCACAACGGTTGCTTGAACGTGTAAAAAGGCATTTACGCACACTTAACGTACCCGATGAACACGAAGTTTATGTTTTGATTAACTTAGATATGCAAGTTAGCGCACTTGGAATTATTGATTATTTTAAGACTTTAAAGCAGTAGATTTGAAGCTATATATGAGAAAGCCTGTCGTTTGTCAATATTTGACAAGTGACAGGCTTTCTTTACTTTTGGCTGTTTTTGTAAAGGTTGTAGCTTTTGAGGGAATAGATATATAATGCGATTTTATTGCCGCAGATTGATTCAGAATTCCCAGCGTCTATGTCAGGTAAAATTATTCATGATCTTTTAAGAGAGAAGTTAGGTTATAGTGGTGTTGTAATCACAGATGATATGACGATGAAGGCTATAACAGATAACTTTGATATTGGAGAAGCATCCGTTAAATCTGTACACGCTGGGAGCGATATAATTATGGTTGCTCATGATTTTCAAAAAATAATGTATGTATTTGAAACACTAAAAGAGGCAGTTGAAAATGGAGAAATAACTGAAGAAAGAATTAATGAAAGCGTAAACAGGATTCTTCGATTGAAAAGTGAATATAATATTGCAGATCTAGACTAATTACCTGTCACACGATTCGCATGTGACAGGTTCCTATCAATCTTCAGTTCTTGTAAACGTTAAAATTAAAAAGAATAGGAAGCTTAATAATAAAATGGATCCTCCAACGATAAAGAATACAGTGATAAAAGGCTCAGGGATGTCGAATGGTTTTAGATAATAAAGCCACATGCCAACTGTTAATCCAATTGAACCAATGATTGCTGTAAAGACATGAAACGTGGCAAGAAGCTTATTCGCTGGTGTAAATAACTTATAGTATACGGCCCAAGCGAATAGGGTAAGCCAACCGACAACTAATAGGTGTGCATGTACGGTTCGAAACTCATAACCACCAGCACCTGCCATATGTGATCCTAAAAATGCTCCTATAAATGCAAAGACTGCAGAAAAACGAAGCAATGTTTTACTATACGAATTCAAAGTTATTCTCCCCTTCATTCCAACAAGCTTTATATGTTCAAAGCATAACCTATTATAGGGACGCTTGTCATTCTCAAGAGATTATTTTCAAAATACCAGTTGACTTCTAAAGTGTATTAAACGTATAATACACCTCAAGGGTGTATGAAGCTATTAATACATGGATTATTTTGCGGACGGTGTATTAATCGCCTAATACAGTTTTCGGGATAAAAGAGGTGTAGGAGTTGTGTATATGAAGGTGAATTTTAATAATAGGGATCCTGTTTATGTACAGGTTGTTCATCATTTTAAAGAACAGATCGCAACAGGGATGCTAGAACCAGGACAGGAGATCCCCTCACGTCGAGAATTAGCTAATAAGTTGAAAATCAATCCAAACACAGCACAGCGAGCATATAAAGAAATGGAGGAACAAGCTTTGATTCATACAGAGCGAAATTCACCAAGTCGTATTACGAAAGATGAACAAATTTTAAGCTCAGTCAGAGAGGAGCTTATTATACAAGCGGTGGATACCTTCATAAACTCCATCCGTTCGATAAACGTCCCAGTTGAGGAAGTGGTGGAAATGGTCAAAGAAAAGTATGCGAAAGAGAACAATGAATGGAGGGAGAAACATGATTGAAGTAAAAGATATTATAAAGAAATTTGGTCGAAAAAAAGTGTTAAATGGCGTTTCATTCACAGCCAATAAAGGCGAAATCACATGTCTTATTGGAATAAATGGAGTAGGCAAGACAACCATTCTAAATGCTATCATGGCGCTTACTCCCATTAATAGTGGAAGGATCACAGTTAACGGTGAAAAGTTACATAAAGACAGTTATGAAAATATTACCTTTATTCCTGATGCGATTACCATGCTCCCTCAGATGACGATAGCTGAATCGATGCAATTTATGCAGGATTTTTATCAAAACTGGAATCAGGATCGAGCAGTAGAATTACTTGGATTCTTTAAGTTAAAGGAAGATGAAAAAATTGCTCACTTATCAAAAGGTAATACGGCAAAGGTTAATTTACTTCTTGGCCTTGCACTGGATGTTGATTTTCTCTTAATGGATGAGCCATTTTCTGGTATAGATATTTTCAGTCGTGAACAAATTGCCGAAGTATTTACAAGTCATTTGGTGGAAGGCCGTGGTGTTATTATCACGACACATGAAATAAGTGATATTGAACATTTGATTGATAAAGTAGTGTTACTTGATAACGGAGAAGTATTAAAAGAATTCAATAGCGAAGAGGTTCGTGAAAAGGAAGGGAAATCCGTTGTTGATGTGATGAGAGAGGTGTACAGACCATGAGGAAATATCTAAAACTTGTAGACTTTGAACTAGGTCGTTTTTTTAAAATTTATCTTGTATTAATAGCAATCACAATCGTAACTCAAATTGCAGGCGTCATCGTTAAATCAAACAAATATTTGAGTCAGGCTGATAAGCAAATTTATGAAGAACTAATACCTAAAGCACAATTTCTAGAACAGTATGGGACGATGTCATTTATGCAAGTGATGACAAGTGCTTGGTTTATGGGACCAATTGCATTATGTATTGCTGCACTCATCTTTTATATATTTCTAATCTGGTATCGCGATTGGTTTGGAAAAAACACATTCATCTACCGGTTATTAATGCTTCCAACTGCACGATTAAATGTGTTTCTGGCTAAGGCAACTTCTATATTTTTAATGGTTCTTGGCTTAATATCGGTGCAATTATTATTGTTACCAGTTGCAAGCACCATTTTAAAGTGGATGGTACCTAAGGACTTTAGAACGGACTTAACTGTAGGTGCTATTACAGATTTTGATTACTTACAAATGCTTATACCAAATACGTTTATTGAGTTTGTAATAAATTATGGTCTAGGTTTTATGGCAGTAACTGTATTGTTTACAGCTATTTTATTTGAGCGAAGCTTTCGCTTGAAGGGAATCTTGTTAGGGATAGCGTATAGTGCTATCGCAGTTATCATCATTATTTCGCCTTTGTTAATACAAGAATTCCTGTTGGGTGGTTTTTTCTACCCGATTGAACTGCTGATATTGGAAGTAGTAATGGTTATTATAGTGATTGCTGGCTCTATATGGATAAGTAATTATCTACTAAATAAAAAAATAAGAGTGTAGTGGAGGAGATTATAAATGGAGCGTTACTGGAAATTAATTTCAATTGTGTCAGTTGCCGTTCTAACGATCGGGACATTTTATATCCATTCAGTGATAGCAGCTGAAGACTATCCTGAATTTGTCATTACAACAAAAAGTGGTGATGAAGAATTAATAAATTCCTTAACCCTGCGTGGTGATTACGGAGAAGGTTCTCGCAATCGCTTTGTGGGGGAGACCCTTCAATTGTCAAATGAAGGGACAAATTATGCTAGCGAAGCATCTTTTGTGGATAGATGGATCGGAGTAATGTATCAAAATGAAGAATTGAAACGACTTCAGGAAGATTACCGTAATTTTATGAGAGGAAAGAGTGACATTTCAGCAATCTATGAAGATCAAGACAACGTAATATATGCTAATGCTCATGCTACCGTCGTGAATTCGAGTGATTTTTCATTTGACGTGGCAACACTAGATAAGAATGATAATTCTACAACATCATTTGAATTAAAAGTACCGGATTTAAAATACGGATATGTTTATGTAGAAGATGTACAATTGGTAGATGAGAATATAAAAATAATTACGCGTAATTATCCAAAGTATCAGTCAGGGCCTAACACTGAATTTCATGCCTATACTATTGATGTATCTGAGCAAAAAATAGTAAGTGATGAAGTAATAATGGCTGTTGAAGAAAATAATAATAATAGGCATTCGTCTATTAATGCCGTCCAGCAAAGTAACACGACCGGGTCAAGTAACTATATTATTTTTACCAAAGAGGTAATCGAAGAAGCTCAACATGGAGATGGGACGTACACTGCAGAAGTAATTGAAAATGAAGTAATTGTGTACAACATAGAAACTGGTGAACAAGAAGAGCTAGAATTACCTGTGAAGATATCCGGTGCCGTTCCAGAAAATCAAAGAGCAGCCATAAATGGATCAACTGTATATTTTAATGAATTAAACCAAGAGGGTCTAATGATCACAGGCTATAGTCTAGAAAGTAAAGAAATAGAAACTAAACAAACGTTTGATCTAGAAAAAAAAGATAACGACCGAGGAATGGAACAACCTCTAATAAAGATAACGGAGGGTAAAGTTTTTATAGTAAATCGATATAAGGATTTAGATACAGAAGCAACTATTGTTGTGGCTGAGATCGAATCTGGAGAAACATTATTTGAAGGCAAGATCGAAATGAAATATCCAACTCCGGATCAATCTGATTATTCATTGTATTTTTATGATATGGAGATAGCGGGGGATCATCATTGATTGAAGTAAAACGACTGAGTTATGATTTTACATTAGGGAAGGGCAAAAAACAACGGTGCCTGTACTAAATAATGTTTCGTTTCTGAGAAAGGTGAGATTGTATCTGTTGTAGGGAAAAGTGGCTCAGGAAAATCAACGCTATTAAATCTAATTAGTGGATTATTCGTCCAACAAAGGGTGAAATATGGATAGAATCTCAAAAAGGGAATGATTTTTCAGAAGCAAATTTTGCAGACTTAGGCTGAATCATATTGGGTTCATCTTTCAAAGCTTTCAGTTTATTCCTAGTATGACTGCTTTTCAAAATGTTGAATTACCATTAATTTTTAAAGGGGAAAGCGAGTCTAATAGAAAGCAGCAATGGCTTTTGAAGAAGACCTTCCGGAAAGATTGCAATTTTCTTCCATACCATTAAGCCTGGTGCTTATTTCAGTTGGAATTTGTTTAGTTGTTACCATTTTAACTGGTTTTAAAAGCAATGAGGTGTGAGATTTAATAATAATTGTCGAATGTGGTTGGATATGCTAATCGTATCCAACCACATTTTTGTATACTTTATATAGATACTACAAAAAACCAAAGACTATAATCAAATAGCCTTTGGCAGATAATTTTTCATAGTTAACCTGGGAATTCAGAAGAAGGTAGAGGTGTAACTGGGTCTATACACTGAATAGCACAGAAGCAGTCTAAGTCAACTGTTAAACAGATTCCCGTTGCAAGGAAATCGCGTCTGCTATTACCAGGGAAGAAGTCACAAACTCGATCTCCCTCTTCTACAAACGCACCACCCTCTGTAACGGCTACTAGCAATTCTAATTTCACGCAACATTCATCTTCATCAACAAATTTTTTAGCACGGAAAATAGGTGTTTCGAAGCAACCAAAAAAGGTATTACCTGATCTTCCTAATTCATCTTGGAATACTCCACTTGCAATAAATGGAAGGCAATCACCTTTACAATAAAGTATAAACGGAATCGTTGTAGCACCATTTCCATTTCCGTTTGTTGTTGGGGACAGAAGTTGGTCGATTGAACGCTCGCAACTAGTAGAACAGCAGTTATCGTTATTAGTAACCTGATCTTGTGCATCTATGATATCTCTTACCACATCACAAACACAATTCTCATTCTTACTTTTAGTTTTACCACCACTAGCACCAGCTACATTTTTACTACTACAGCCCATTGAAAATCACTCCTTTAGTAATTTTAATTTAGTTTGTTCACTTACTAATGTATGTAAATTGTTGAAGACTGGTTGTTTAAATGGTCTAGTTCTATAAAAATAATTAAGTTGTCTCTATGTAAAAAATGTACACCCGCGTCGGGTGATATGACTGATGCAGAGCAATGATTAGCAACATATAAATATTATGAATCTTCTATACAAGTCTTGTAAGAGATTCAATCTATCAACCCATGAACCACTCCTTTGAAGGCCAACTGATCACTGGCTTTCTTTTTTTGCTAAAATTGAGTCAGATAACTTTAATAACTCCACCTAAAAATGCTTATCACTATCCATGGCTAGTGATAAGCATTCCTATCCTCGTCTAATAGACTAATCCAATTGATCAAACGTTTGATTAATAGATATTCTTCCATTTTCCTTGGTGATTCATTGCTAAAGTACTCCATCATACCATTTAAAGTAGCCTAGTTTAACAGATAATAATACTGCAGATGTAAAGACTACTAGCATAATCAATGGAAAGAGCCAATCTGATGTTGAAGTGTTAAAGCTGCGATAGAAAGTTCGCTGTTTATTACCGGTAAATCCTTTTGACTCCATTGCCATTGCGGTTCGTTCCGCCTTACGGATTGCACTTGCGAGTAAAGGGATAGCAAAACGTTTGTATTGGCTAACCTTTTCTTTAAGCGTACGGGCCTGATTAACCCCTCTTATACGATGAGCAGAGTTAATGATTTTTAATTCATCTTTCATCATTGGTAAAAATCGGTAACCTGCTAATACACCATAGGCAATTTTAGGTGGTAACTTTAGTTGTTGGATTAAACTTAAGATGAAATCTACAATATTTGTAGTAAAAATAAACAACAATGATAACGAAGCAACACTTAATACCCTTAACGAGAGTGCCATTCCATTTAAAAATGATTCTTTAGGGATATCAAGTCCTAAAAATGTAACAATATCATTCGGGTTTTCTGGTGCATCAGCAAAAACGATAGTAGTCCAAAGCATTCCAAATGCCAAGACGGTGAAAGGCAGAAAATACAACAGATATCTTTTCCATTCGACCTTTCCACCAATAAAGGTAACAGCGATTGTACAAATCATAAAGATCAGTGGTGTAATGGGGTCGAAAATCAATGCCAGTAATAAAACAAGTAATACAATGGTCAATGCCTTTATACTTGGATTAAGATGATGTAGAAACATAGTAAGCTTCCTTTTCACTATTTTTTAATTGAACAAAAACTGGGAGGTCTAACTGCCATTGCTGTAATAGACTTATTGATTTCTCCCATAATTCAAGAGGGGAACAATCAGCAACTACTCTTCCCTCGTTTAATACAACCACCCTTGTAGCATAATGGTGAACAATTTCCATATCATGGGTTATCACTACCATTGTTGTCCCTTGACTGTGGCGATCTTCTAAAAGTTTCATAAGTTCTAAGTTTGATTGTGCATCCTGGCCAAAAGTCGGTTCATCCAACAGCAGCATATTTTGATTATCAATCATCATGGTCGCAACACTCAGACGGCGTTTCTGTCCCTGACTAAGGGAATAAGGATGATCGTCTTTATGTTGTGAAAGCCTGCATGTTTCCAATATACCCTCGACTTTTTCTGAAATGTCCTTTTGAGGATATTCTTTTAAACGCAGGCTAAAAGCAACTTCATCAAAAACAGTATTGGTAATAAATTGATGCTCTGGATTTTGAAACACATAGCCAACTTCCGCGCGTAAATGGGATTCCTTCCAGCTTTTTAGTGCTTTTCCTCTAACATGAATTGTTCCAGTTGTAGGTTTTTGAATACCAGCTAATATACGAGAAAGGGATGTTTTTCCACTTCCATTTGCGCCTATTATGGCGATGAATTCTCCCTTGTATATTTGTAAGGAAACATCTCGTAAAATATCACGGTGTCTGTTTGACCATGAAATAGTGGAAGCATCTATGAAAATATCATTTGTTTGACGTACATTTTTTACTGTTTCCCAACCAGATGAATCGAGGTGATAAGGGCGGTCTAAAAACTCCTGAATAGTTAAAGGGATAAACTGATTAGGAAAGCCCTTTTGGTTTAAAACATATTGTGTCACTTTCGGAAGCCAAACCCCTTGTTCTTCTATTTGCGGTAACATCGAATCAACTGCATGTCTTAATGAACCATCGTAAAAAACCTCACCATCCCGATTTAATAGAAGACTTCTATCAGCTAATTCAACCCAACCATCTAACTGATGTTCAATAATAATGAGCGCGCAATTAGTTTTATTCTTTAAAGCATGGATAGTTGAAATTAAGTCCTTTGATGCAATAGGGTCTAAGTTTGCAGTTGGTTCATCTAAAATAAGAAGTGACGGCTCTAGAGCTAGAATACATGCTAGGGCAAGCTTTTGTTTTTGACCTCCGGAAAGGGAAGTTATGGTTGATCTTTTATAGGAAAGCATATTAACAAGACGAAGTGCTTCATCAACCTTTTCATCCATCACCTCGTGGGGAACACAAATGTTCTCTAAACCGAATGCCACCTCATCTTCAACAGTTAGCATACAAAACTGTGTTTCCGGATCCTGAAAAACAACTCCAACAGACTGGCTAATTTCACCTGGTCGGTAGTTTGTTGTTTTTCGACCATTTATAAAGATATCCCCACCCATTTCGCCATCTAATTCACGTGGATAAAGCCCGTTTAGACAAAATGTTAATGTACTCTTTCCACACCCACTGGGACCAAGAATAAGCATACTTTCGTTATGTTCCAATTGAAAACTTACATTTGACAAGGTGTTCTTATTTTGTTGATTCTCAAAATGTAGATAGAGGTGGTCAACTTTAATCAATGGATTCATGCTGAACGTTTCATCTTTCGGTATTCTTTTCCTAACGCAAAGTTTGATAAGACACCTGTCCTTGCTAAACCATCACTTAATGCTTTACCTAATAGACCTGCTATCAATGCACCGCTTACCATACGAACGATAAACATCGCTAGTACATAGCCGCTATCTAATGCTGCAAATCCACTTATGAAATAGCCGTAAACAAAACTAGTTATAGCGGCACCAACACCGGCACCCATTAATACCCATAATGAGTAATTTTTCCATCTTGTTGCCGCAAATGCAGCCTCGGCACCAATCCCCTGAATCATTCCAACAATAATTAACATCGGTCCAACTACACTTCCGAGTAAGACTTCGACCATAGCTGCTATTGTTTCGGATAAAAATGCTGCACCAGGTTTTCGTATAATATAGGCAGCGATAATGGAAACGATAAACCAAATACCAAAAATGAGATCGTAACCAATTGGACCAAAGAAGCCAACTAAGATATTACCAACTGGAAAAAAGGCTAAATATACAACACCAAAAACAACTGCAAGTGCAGCCATAACAACGATTTCTTTAAAGCGCCAATTACTCATTGAAGACACCTCCTTTATGTGATGGACTATTTGCTGAAATGGAAACGGTCATAACCGTATGGCTGGACCCTCCTTCAACAGTTGCTGTAAAGACACGCTCTAGTCCATCGAATATAGAAACTGCTTCTCCATCTAGACGAGTCGAATAGTGAGCAGAAGAAACAGTTACATGTTGTTTCATTGCTTCGATTTGTTCATAAATAACATCCATATAATTTCCACCACCTAACGGGTAAAGCGAAAATTTTGCACCTACCGGTTGTTTCATTGTTTTCACTTTTTCTGTATTAATGGTCTGTTCATCTTCTGCCATATAAGCATCACCCGAGGAATCACCAGGACACCCTAATGAGTAGGTTGCTTGAAATGCTACATGTTCACCGGTCTTGGCAGCATGCATGAAAGTAGCTTTTGTCACATCAAATACATGTGTGAGCTTTCCGCGAACCGTCGTGGTGACATCGTCTGTTTTCATATAAACCTTTGATGTGTCCACCTCTTTTAAAGCATCTTTAATAATATCTACAAAGCCGTCACACATTGGGTATACCGAAAAGCTCACTCCAGCAATGTTTGTAGTTCCACAAGTTTGTTCTGTCATACTAAACTCCTCCTGTTTTATGGAAAATTTTCAATATAAAAAGACTGCATCCCGTGGGGAATGCAGTCTGGTTGTATGTTTTGATTGCTTAAAAAGTATAGATACCATACGACGACTGCACTTCCCCACGCTAGTATTATCTAGTTCGGGTACAAAGGGTCAGAACATAACAGTTCTTCTCAGCCGTTGTTTCACAGCTCCCCTAGTGCAACATTCTTTATGCAGTTTTCCTACATCTATCTTAACGAGGATAGTAAACATTGTAAAGCATATTAAAATTTTTACTTTAAAAAATGTGACCTGCGTCACGGAAATGATTGTAAGCTCTTCTTATACTGAAATTAGAAACAATGTATTTGGAGGTGGCTTCATTGAAAAAAGTACTATTCATTAGTAGTAATGAAGACCGTAAACAAGATTTATCTGCATTGTATTTGAATCCGCAACACATTTGTAAACAGGTTCAAGAAGAATATGAGGTTTTAGCCCTGTTAAGGGAAGAAATTTTTGAAATAGTTTTACTTGACCTGACGATGGTGGAAGTGAATATATCGAAGTTTTGCAGTAAAATCAAAGACGTTTCTGATATTCCTATAATGATTGTAGCGGCATGTGAACAGCAAGACAAAATTGTTAAAGGCTTACAATCAGGTGCAGATGATTATATTATTAAGCCATTTAGTGCAGAAGAATTGTTAGTTAGAATAGAGATATTGACACACCGGAAAAAAACCGATAATCACATTGAAATAAATGGTTTACTATGGGATGAAGATCGACATGTTTGTTCTTACCATAAAAAGGCGATTAAGTTAACACCTAAAGAATTTACTATAATGGGTCACTTAATGAAGCATACGAATCAAGTATTTGCTAGAGAGCAATTAATTGACTTGATATGGGGCTATAATTCAGTCACAGATGGTAGAACAGTAGATTCACATGTACAAAATATGAGGGTGAAGATTAGGAATTCAGGCTTTCCAATTGATGATTATGTTAAAACGGTATGGGGTGTAGGGTATAAATGGACTAATCGAACGGATATTAATAATATAAAAAGAGCTGTTCCTAGTTGAGCAGCTCTTTTCTTATCTATCGTAATTATACAACAACCAATGTAGTTACCATTTCGCCATGTCCTTCTCCACACATGATGTTACAGTAGATTTTATATTCCCCTGGTTCTTCAGGTGTAAATGTTGCTTGACCTTCGCCATCGATTTTTACATCAAATTCATCGATACTAATACCGTGGTGACCTTCTTCATTTGTAAGTGTTATGGTAACTTCCTCGCCAGATTGTACTACATATTCTTCTTGGCCTAAATCAAAGTTAGTTGCTGTGATGTTAACTTCGTTGTTAGCTTCAGCTTCTAAAGAACTGTTGTCGTCGCTTTGCTCTGTAGTATCTTTATCTGATTTTTTAGTATCTGCGTTAGCACCACTGTCATCTCCGCCACACGCTGCAAGTACTAAAATTAAACTTAAAAATAATGTTAATAATAAACTTTTTTTCATCATTATTCCCTCCAATTAATTTCTTATTTATTACCTTTACAATAGTGATTATAGAATAAAAGTATCCATTTTTTATGGAGAAAATGAGACGAAAAAATGAACAATAATAAATTATAATTAAATACCTAAATTTACCTGTTACAAGCAATTAACAATTCATTCATCTATATTTTTTAGGGGTAAAATTCATTTATAATTGAATTAGAATAATATCGGCTAAGTTAATTTTTATCAAAGCAGGTGAAATAGTGAAACAGATGACAGTAATCATTACAACAATCCTAGCTCTGAATATAATGTTCGTGCCAAAAGCCCTAAGTTCACCGGACACAAATCCGCCACTGGTAAATAGTGAAGCGGCGATCATGATAGATTCCGATTCTGGTACAGCACTCTATGAAAAAAATGCAACTGCTCAAATGTACCCAGCTAGTTTGACTAAAATCGCTACAGCTATCTTTGCAATCGAATCTGGTAAACTAGATTCTGTTGTCACAGTTAGTCGTAATGCTAGAGAAACAGAAGGAACGAGAGTCTATTTAGAAGAAGGGGAAAAAGTGCCCTTAAAAAAACTTATACAAGGTCTGTTGATTAATTCCGGAAATGATGCGGGAGTAGCGATTGCAGAACATATGAGTGGAAGTGTTGAGGCGTTTTCTGCAGAAATAAATGATTATCTGGAAAACGTAGTCGGCATAGAAAATACGCATTTAGAAAATCCACATGGACTTTATGATCCTGACCATGTCACTACTGCAGAAGATTTGGCTAAACTGACCCAATATGCAATGAATAATGAAATATTTCGGGAGATTTTTGGAACAAAAGAATTGAAGTGGAACGGAGAGAAGTGGGACACGTTGCTTATTACGCATCATAAATTAATGCGGGAGATGCCCTATGAAGGAATAACAGGTGGAAAGACTGGTTTTGTTAGTCAATCAGGTTTTACATTAGCAACGACAGTAGACAGAGAAGATCTAAGCCTGATTGTAATTACTTTGAATAGTAATATGCAAAAAGTAGCCTACAAGGACACCACTAGTTTATTAGATTTTGGATTTGAAAACTTTAAAACAGGTAGTATTTCAGAGGGAATAACATTTATGGTTGGAGACCAAGAATACAGAACTCCCGAGGAACTATTTTTTACACATACTAAAAATGAGCAGGTGAATAAAGAAATAACAGAAGATGGGGATTTAAAACTTATCGATCAAGATGGAACTGTACTAAATTCCTATCATTTAGATACAGTAAAGAAAGATAAAAGAGATGACCCAAAAATGACCATGTCAAAGTCGCAGGATGTTCAGACAAGCTCTTTGTTCGGAGATGATTTTTCCAAACTAATCCTTGTTGTGGTGATCTTAACTATTGGAATAGTTGGTATAATTTACCGACAAGTTCGTAAATCTGAGGAATAATTTCATGAAATATTTTTAGGGTGCAGATAATTATCTGCACTCTATTTTAATTAAGCCCTAAATACACAAGTGCAATTATGAATAGTAACCAAAAAGGATAGTTCAAAAAGGGGAATATTGATTTATTAGATTCTTTACGTATAGAGTTATCCGCTGTATATAAAACTAGAAGTAAAGTCATCGTAACTATTAACGACAATATTCTAATCATGGCATCAGGATTGGACATCGCAACCATCTCACCAAGCATGGCACCCATCATGCCTCCCATTAATCCAGAAAGCGTACCGTCAATAACTGCAAGAAGCCCAAAAGGAATGCCTGCAATAAAACCAATGGTAAACCCAATTATGATAGAATATACAGTTGATTCAAACAGGTTACCGTGTAATACCACTCCAAGAATGGTACCAATTAGTATTCCTGTTGTCATACCTAATGCCATTGAAATGATCATTCCATTCATTTTTGAGATCCACATTCGGTAATATGTTACAAAGAATAAAATGGAAATACTTTGTATGGCAAAAATTCCGAGGATAAAGATAAGCGTATATGACATAATTCATCTCCTAATATAATTTGTCCACTAATTATAGATATTCCATGAAAACAGAAGATATGATATACCCGATGGGGGTTTTACATCCCTTGAATCTGTGCTTAAAACATAAAAGAAACGGATATGGTAATAGTGGAAGGAGGTTACGAAATGTCTATATTAGCTGAAAGTTATATTAGATTTGGGTTGTCCATTATTATTGCAATTGTTCTTTTAGGAATTTTGTTACGATTTAGAGCTAAAAGAAACCCGAAAAAAAGTTCACTTGATATATTAAAAGAACGACTGGAAAAAGGTGAAATCACAGAACAAGAGTATGAAGAAGCAAGGAAAAAACAAGAAATAGAACATTAAATTAATAAAATTAGAAAAACAGGTATAAAGTTGTTGCACATTGCGTAGTATTGGAATATACTCTTCATATAAACTATCTAGTCAGTTTTTATCCTACTATACAAAAAGCAGGTGTTTTAGATGCCGAAAATTTCAGAAGAGGCAAAGGAAGAAAAAAGATTAGCGTTGCTCGAAGCGGCATTGGAGTGTTTCTCGACCAAAGGATATTATGCATCCTCTGTTGATGATATTGTGCAATATTCTAACTTGAGTAAAGGGTCTGTATATAATTACTTTAAAAGCAAAGAAGAAATGTTTATTACCCTACTGCAATATCAAACTAAAACTTCTTTAGAAAACTTAACAGTAGTATTAAATGAAATTGAAAGTCCACTAGAAAAACTAAAATATTGGATCAACATGGATATTCCATATAACTTGAAGAAAAAGAAGATGATGCGCGTACATTTGGAGTTTTGGTTATATTCAACGGATTCACCAGAAATAAAACGCGTTCTAACCGATCGGTTTGATATTGTACTAGGAAAAGTGAAGGATATTATTGCTGAAGGCCAACAAGCAGGTGAATTCAAAAAAGATATCGATCCCGAGAAAGCAGGTGCCATGTTTTGGTCTTTACACGACGGGGTTTGGTTACATGCACTAGTTCGATATAATGAAAAAGAGTTAGAAGCGCTAATAAAAGAGATGGAAAAAACAATGCTATCTTATTTGTTGTAAACAGGCATTATTACTTTTAAGATTTCATAAACTAAACAGTCAGTTTAAAAAAAGAAGGTGAGAAAATTGATTTCCATTAAGAGATTATCAGAATGTAGCTTAGATGATGCACTAGCAGCATGGAATTTGGGTTTTGAAGATTACTTTGTAGATATTTCATTTACACTAGATGTTTTCTTAGGAAGAATGGCAATGGAAGACTTATCCCCGAATTTATCAATTGTTGCATTTGATGGGGAAAAACCAATCGGAATTGTTAAAAGTGGTATTCGTGAAATTAACGGTAATAAATTTGCCTGGAATGGCGGAACAGCAGTAGCAAAGGATTATCGTAAACGTGGTGTTGCAAAGCGATTAATGCATTACCTGCTAGCGATGTATACGGAGGAAAATGTAACTTCAGCAAGCTTAGAAGCTATAAAAGAAAATAAAATGGCGATAGCGCTGTATAAGGGTTTTGGATATGTAGAAAAGGATGAACTTGCAAATTTTTCACTAAAAGGTTCCAAACCCGTTCGGTTGTCGTATGCTCTGCATGAAGATGTTTCTATTATAGAAACACTGCCACAAAAGGTAGGGGAGATCTCATTTTATAAATCGTCCTATTCATGGCAGACCCAATGGCAAAGTGTACAAAATGGGGAAGCAATTATTGCAATAGATAGTTCGCAAAGAGAAATAGGCTATGCCTATTTCAAGCGAATCTTTAATAAAAAGTTTCAACATACCACAACAGTACTTTACCAATGTGAAGCAGACCCTTCCCATAGTAATAGGGAAGAGGTGACTAAATTTCTCTTAACAAAAGTATTTGGAGATTTCTCAGATGATATTAATAGGATTGTAGTTAACCTACCTCGAAAAGCAGGAGCAACGACATATAAATTAATTCAGGAAATTGGATTTGAAATAACGGTTAAACAGGTTTTTATGAAGAAAGAGTGGAGTTGATTTTTTTGTTAATAAAAAAACCGACTAGTCACTTTAATAGAGAAGGGAGGAATTGTAATGCAATTAAGCGAATATAAAAATAGTGTAAAGAGCTTCGCGGTTCATAGCTTTGTTAAAACAATTTTAACGTGTATGCACAGTGTAATTAAAGTTCAATCAAAATCAATAAAAAGTGACCATAAAAATAATGCATCCTATTTGTCAAAACACGAAGAACAGATGATTAGAAATAAGGTTATGATGGATTACGAACAAATTCGTGCAGGTTTAATTAACAGGTATTAATCAAAAATCAAAAAAAGTGTCTGCCATTCTAAGGTGTCCCCAAGTTGGATTTCATACTAAATTTTGGGGTACAACATTCCAGGCAGACATTTTTTTATCGAACTTAGGCGAGAAGACTCCTTCCTCAAAACACGTCAGTGTTTAGGTGGGGAGGATGTCAAATACTTTCTTCAATTAATTTCTTAATTTCCTCTGATTTATCATTATGAAATAAATCGACAATCTTACTTCCTACGACAACACCGTCACAATACTTTCCAAGATCATTTGCTTGTTGTGAGTTGGATACACCAAATCCAGCTAACACTGGTGTTTTAGTCATCAATTTTAAGTTTTGCAGATATTCTTTAACTTCATCTTTATGTGTAGCTCTTGCTCCTGTAGTCCCGGTTACAGATACAGCATATAAAAAACCTTCCGTACGTTCAGTTATTTTGTTCAGCCGTTCTTCAGGGCTTGTTAGCGCGGCAAGTCTAATTAAAGCGATGGAATGGTTCTGAAAATGCTCGACGATAAGTGCTTCTTCCTCTAATGGCAGGTCTGGAACAATAACGCCATCAACACCAGATTTCACACAGTCCCGAGCAAAAGCTTCGATTCCATATGTGTAGATAGGGTTAATATAGGTCATGAGAATAATTGGAATAAAACGCCTTTGGCAACTATCTTGTAACGTTTCTAATACATTTGTAAGGGTGGTGCCATTTTCTAATGCACGTTTCCCTGCTTCTTGAATAGTCGGTCCATCTGCAACGGGATCAGAAAAAGGGATACCCAGTTCGATTGCAGAAGCACCGCATTCCTCTAAAAACGTTATCCGTTCTTCTAAAATATTCAATCCACCGTCTCCGGCCATTATATAGGGAACAAATAACTTTTGCTGGTTATCCAGTTTTTCTTGAAATGTACTTGTTAGTAGGTCTCTACCCATTTGACTCACTCCCTATTAATAGATCTTTGACTTGTTCCACATCTTTGTCACCACGTCCAGATAAACAGATCACCAACGTTTGATTATGTTCCATACTCTTTGCTAGCTTCATAGCATATGAAACGGCATGAGCACTTTCAAGTGCAGGTATTATTCCTTCTGTCCTGGATAGAAATTGAAATGCCTCAAGTGCTTCTTGGTCTGTAATCGATGTATATGTTACTCTTGATGTTTCATGCAGGTGGCTGTGTTCCGGCCCCACACCTGGGTAATCAAGGCCCGCAGAGACAGAAAATGCTTCTTCAATTTGTCCGTGATTATCTTGTAATAAATGGGTCATGGTACCGTGTAAGACACCTACTTTTCCACTTGTTAATGTTGCAGCATGCTGATTTGTTTCAATACCAGCACCACCTGCTTCTACCCCATATAGTTTTACAGATTCATCATTTATAAAGGGATAAAACATTCCCATTGCATTACTACCACCACCAACACAAGCAACAACGGCATCAGGTAATGCTCCAGCTTGTTTCTGGATCTGTTCACGTGTCTCCTCACCAATTACTGATTGGAAATCACGCACGATTTTCGGAAAAGGATGTGGTCCAACGACTGAGCCAATTATATAATGTGTATCATCCACATGACTTACCCAATAACGAAGTGCTTCGTTTACCGCATCCTTCAATGTTCCACTACCGTGTGAAACACTCTTAACTTCAGCACCTAGTAACTCCATTCGAAATACATTTAGTTTTTGACGACGAATATCTTCTTCGCCCATAAAGACGACACATTCCAAGCCTAGTAAGGCACAAACAGTAGCTGTTGCAACCCCATGTTGGCCTGCACCAGTTTCAGCAACCACTTTTCGTTTCCCCATGCGTAGTGTTAATAAAGCTTGCCCAACCGTATTATTAATTTTGTGCGCCCCTGTGTGGTTAAGATCCTCGCGTTTTAAATAAATTTGAGCACCCTCTAGTTTTTTCGAAAGGCCTTCTGCATAGTAAAGCGGTGTTTCCCGACCAACATATTGCTTTAAATAACAGTTCAATTCATCTATGAAACTAGGATCTGCCATCGCTGTTTCATATGCTTCTTCTAATTCAAGTAAAGCAGGCATAAGCAATTCTGGAACGAATCGTCCTCCGTAAGTACCGTATCTCCCTTGTGCATCAGGCATATTATATGGTGTCAATTGAATCATCCTTTCGTGTCTTTTTTGCATTTGCAATGAAGTGCTTGATTTTTTCGTGGTCTTTTTCGCCGTTTGTTTCAATACCACTGGAAACATCAACACCAGTAGGGTTGACGATTTGGATTGCTTGTTGAACGTTTTCAGGATTTAATCCACCGGCTAGTAGTATTCTTTTGGAATCTAGTGATATCTTTTTAAGCAAATTCCAATCAAATGTCGTGCCATTTCCTCCTCGGTTTCTTCCAAATGGACTATCAAGTAAGTAATAGTCGCAAGGGTAATCCTGAATCATTGCAAGTGACTTCGTTTCGACTGGGAAAGCCTTAATGATTTTATATGGTAACTGTTCAGCTATCTCAGGTGGTTCATCACCATGTAATTGAATGAAATCCAGACCTACTTCTTTTGCCGTCTGTAACATTTCTTCTAAGCTAGCATTGACGAATACACCTACTTTTTTTACAGATGAGGGAATTGTCTTGGCAATAGTTGCCGCCTCCTCAGGTGTTAGTTGTCGCTTACTTGGAGCAAAAATGAAGCCGATAAAGTCTGTCCCTGCTTCAACTGCATAACCGGCAGCCTGTTTTGACTTAATACCACACGTTTTAACGAGCATAATTACCGTACTCCCTTCACGTTAAGTGGTATTTTCAATTCCCGGAAAGTAGCATCTAGATTAGTAGAACGCATTAACGTTTCACCAACTAAAATACTTTGAGCTCCTGCATGTGCCACCCGTATTACATCATCACGACTTTTTATTCCACTTTCACTTATAACAATCGTCTTAGGGTTATTAATCATAGATACAAGTTTTTCGGTTGTTTGGATATCTACTTCAAATGTTTTTAGATTACGGTTATTAATACCAATAATTTCAGCTCCTAGTTCAACTGCGCGAATCATTTCATCCTCGTTATGAACCTCGCATAAAACTTCCAAATTTAAGCTTTTGGCATATTCATATAATCTTTTTAATGAGGCATCAGGTAACGCAGCTACAATTAGTAAGATAATATTCGCGCCATTTGCATTTGCCTGATCAATTTGGATAGGGTCAATTATAAAATCCTTACACAATATGGGTACGTTCACTGCTTGACGTACTGCACGTAGATCATCCATAGATCCATTAAAAAAGGTTTTATCTGTTAAAACAGAAATAGCTCCAGCTCCTAATTCTTCATATTCAATAGCTTGTTTTACTGGATCAACATTCATCTGAATAGCTCCCTTTGATGGGGAAGAACGTTTGATTTCTGCAATCACATTCATTGAAGTTGATGCAGTTACTGTAGCCTTGAAACTGGTGTTGTTAGGAACGTTTATGGGTTCAAAGGTTTGTTTTTTTAACTGTGCAACTTCTTTTTCTTTTTCTACTAAAATCTTCTCTAAAATAGACATCTATATCACCTCACTGGGGAGTTCTTGACTATACGTAACTAAGTGTTGTAATTTTTCTAATGCTGCTCCTGATTCAAGACTTTCTCTTGCCATGGATACACCGTCACTGATTGTTTTTGCTTTACCGTTTGTATATAACCCAAGTCCTGCATTTAAAAGTACAGTATCGTAATATGCTCCAGGTTTTCCGTTTAAAACATCTAGTAGAATAGCAGCGTTTTCCTTGGCATCACCGCCCTTGATTTGCTCGTTTGAATAAACGGGTAAGCCAACCTCTGAGGGATGGAGGGTGAATGAGGTGATTTCACCTTTTTCTAATAATGTAATATGGTTCTCACCAGCAAGGGATGCTTCATCCATATATCCAGCTCCATTTATAACAAGAGCTCTTTTTCTGCCTAGCTGTTTCAGCGTTTCTGTAATCATTGGTAACATGTCACGACGATAAACTCCGAGGAGCTGCGTATCTAATGTCACTGGATTTGTTAATGGCCCAATCACATTAAAAATAGTTGGGATTCTCAAATCCTGTCTAACCTTCATGAACCGTTTCATACTTTGATGAACATGTGGTGCAAATAAAAATGCAATGTTATTCTCGTGCAGTAATTTTTCCACATGGTCTTTTGAAAAAGCTAAAGAAACTCCGAGATGATCGAGAACATCAGCACTACCCGTTTTGCTTGAAATACTGCGATTCCCATGCTTTGCAACTTTAACACCAGCTCCAGCGAGTACAAAAGCTGCGGTTGTACTGATATTAAAACTATGTGAACCATCTCCACCTGTACCACAGTTATCCATTACGTCTGGTATACTGGTTAGGTTTTGATTAGATTGTGACCTGATAACCTGAACAAGGCCAGCTATTTCTTCCGGCGTTTCTCCTTTTGCTCGTAATCCTGTTAAGAATGCAGCGATTTCACTATCCGTAATTTCATTTGTGAAGCAGGTTGCAGCTGCTTGTTTCATTTCCTCTGAGGAAAGATTTTCTTGGTTCAGTAATTTTTCAAGATACTGTTTCATGTCGAAACCCCTTTCTGATTTCATCTAGAAAATTTTGAATCATGCTCTGTCCGGTTTTCGTGCCAATTGACTCGGGATGAAATTGGACGCCATATACAGGATACAACTGGTGTTTTATGGCCATTACCTCGTTATCATCCATCGATGTTGCAACAACTTGTAATTCTTCTGGTAATGTCAATTTATCGATGGAGAGTGAATGATACCGCATTACTTCGAGTGGCTGTGTTAAATAACTGAATAATCCTTGGCCATCGTGTGTAATAAGCGATGTCTTCCCATGTTTGATTGTTTTCGATTGTATAATGTCACCGTTTAATGCAGCGGCAATTATTTGATGACCTAAGCATATGCCGAGAATCGGAATCTTTTTATAAAAGGTTCTTACAATCTCTATACATTCGCCTGCTTGTTCTGGAACTCCTGGACCAGGTGAGATAATGATTGCTTCTGGATTTAGATCAGAGACAGCATCGATACTAAGTTGGTCATTCCGAAACACCCTTACTTCGAGCCCAATTGATGCAAAATAGTGATAAACGTTGTACGTAAATGAATCATAATTGTCGATAAGTAAGATCATAGTTTATTTACCTCCATTAATGATTTTGCTTTGTGTAACGTCTCGTTATATTCATTTTCTGGAACTGAATCATAAACAATGCCTGCACCAGTTTGTAAGTAAGCTTGATGATCTTTTACAACCAGAGAGCGGATGGTTAAGGCCATATTTAAGTCGTGATTCACGTTTATATATCCAATTCCACCACCATAAGCACCGCGTTTTTTTTCTTCCAAATCATTTATAATTTGCATTGCTCTAATTTTAGGCGCCCCTGAAACAGTTCCAGCAGGTAAACATGAAATTAAAGCATCAATACTGGATAAATCTGCACGTAATTTTCCGTGAACCTCCGAAACCATATGCATAACATGTTGATACTTTTCAATCCCCATATATATCGGAATTGATATACTGTTTGGCTCACAGATACGACCAATATCATTTCTGCTTAAATCAACTAGCATGTTATGTTCTGCAATCTCCTTTTCATCTCTAAGAAGGTCATCTATATGTGCTTGGTCTTCCTGTTTTGTTTTACCTCGAGGTCTTGTTCCGGCAATTGGATTGGTAATGACATTCCTTCCAGTTGTCTGAATTAAACTCTCAGGGGAAGCACCTAATATTAAATAGTCGTTAAAATCGATATAAAACATATATGGCGATGGATTAGCTTTTCTTAGTTTTCGGTAGAAAGAAAATGGGTCACCAGTAAAATTTGCTTTCATTCGTTGTGACAATACAACTTGAAATATATCCCCATTTATAATATGTTCTTTTGCAGTTTCTACATTTTGCATAAACTCTTGTTTGTTCATATCAGGTGTGAAATGAACAGCTTCATCATCAAAAGTTTCCACTGTTGAAGAAGTGGTTAACGACTTTTTAAGTTCTGCCAGCCTTTTATCTAAAATGTGCTCAGGATGATCGTCTGGGTTTAATGTAATTAAATAAACAGACTCATCACTGTGGTCAAAAACGATAACATTCTTGTATAACATCAGGTGAATATCTGGCATATCAAGTTCATCCTCGAGTACTTCACCGATCTGTTCATAACTGCGTATTGAGTCATAACCGATGTAACCAATCGCCCCACCGACAAAAGGAAATGGTAGATCTACTTCTTGCTTGGGCATATACTGCTGTAAAATAGATAAAGCTGGTTGTTCTTGTTGTTCGGTTGTTTGACTTTCGTGGTCGATAATGGTTGTTCTTCCTTCTTTACTAATTATCTCTTCATATGGATTTGCACCAATAAATGAAAATTTACCTTTTTCTTCATGTTCAAAGGAACTTTCCAAAAGGAATTTTTTCACACCTCGAAGTCCTTTATATATTCCGATTGGAGTTAATGTATCCGCATTTTGCTTAATCATTTTGTGTGGAATTGTTTCCTGTGTTTTCAGTTGCATAATATGTTAAACCTCCTTTAATTTTATTGAGTATTATTATCGAGCGACAGCTTATTAAATTGATCAACGATTCCTTAAAACCGATCAAGTACAGCCGATTTTCGATCAACAGGCAGTAATTTCGAGCGACAGCAAACATTTTCGGATCAACAGCCACTATTTCGATCGACATCATCCCTATTTCATCCCCGAAAAATGAAGGTATAAAAAAGTCCTCTATAAACACATGGATTATGTGTTTATAGAGGACGATTATGACCGCGGTGCCACCTCAGTTGAAAAGAAACAAATTCTTTTCATCTTATTCAGATACAGGATTTATTACAAGTAATTATAATCCGATATCCTATCCGTGTAACGGCGGAACACCGTGTTTCCCTACTTAACATTCAGGAAACCTCTCGTAAGGCCATTCAGCTTTTATTCACGTACCGGAATTTCACCACCACCGGTTCTCTGCAACGCTTCATGAAAGCATACTCTTCTTACTCATTGATTTTCGTGTATATAAGTTTTAAAAAAATACAAAAAAGCCCCCCATCCGAAAAGGACGAGGAACCCGTGGTACCACCTTTATTAGCTGAAAATTACAGCTCACTTTAGCAATATCAAGCAAGATTGCTTAATATTCGTCTCGTATAACGATGAGACTTGATCGCCAAAGCCTACTGAATTGTTAAGTTCGGTTTGGAAGCTCAGAAGTCCATTCATCTAACCTTCACACTGATTTACACCAACCACCAGCTCTCTTTTGTGAACTATTAGATTACTACTCTTCATCATAGCTTGAATCGATTAAGTTATTGAAATCAATATTAAATTAGATTTCAGGTGATGTCAAGATTTATTTTAGATAATCGTTTGACAAAATTCGAGAAGTGCCTGTCACTTGTCGAATAAAAACGCTTGAGGTGTCTGGATTCAATAATTCTTTTCACTAAATACTGTTTCAAACAAGCTAATTTATGCTATTTTAAATATATAAGATTTTTCAATAAAAGGGAGTTCTGATGATGAAAAAAACAAAGGTTGGTATTATTTTTGGTGGGAAATCTGCAGAACACGAAGTATCTTTACAGTCAGCTAAAAACGTTGTAGACGCAATTGATCGAGATAAATATGAAGTAATTCTAATAGGTATTGATAAACAAGGGAAATGGCATGTTAATGACCAATCTTCTTACCTGATAAATGAAGAAAATCCAAAGCTTATCCAATTAAATAAATCAAATGAAACGTTGGCTGTGGTACCGGGACAAACGGATAACCAGTTTATCTATAAGTCAAACGCTAATGCGCTGGATCAATTAGATGTTGTATTTCCGATAGTGCATGGCACCTTGGGAGAAGATGGTAGTTTGCAAGGTATGATGCGGATTGCGAATCTTCCATATGTCGGTACGAATGTCTTAGGATCTTCTGTATGTATGGACAAAGATATAGCAAAACGCCTTCTTAAAGAAGCAAACATTAGTGTTGCTAACGGTCTTGCGTTTTCACGTTCTAAACGCAACCAAATTAATTACAAGGAAGCTAAAGAAAAATTAGGTGTCCCAATGTTTGTTAAACCTGCTAACCAGGGATCTTCTGTAGGTGTTAGTAAGGTGACAACGGAAACTGAATTTGAAGATGCTGTCGATACAGCATTTCAATATGACCATAAAGTTATAATTGAAGAAAATTTAAATGGTCGGGAAATAGAGTGTGCGGTGCTAGGAAATGAAGATCCAAAAGCTTCTATTCCAGGTGAAATTTTACCGCAGACAGAATTTTACTCGTACGAATCAAAGTACATTGATGAAAGTGGGGCAAAGCTTGCTGTACCAGCTGACCTTTCTGATGAAATTGTTAAAAAAGTTCAGGAAGTGGCGGTTGAAGTGTTTCAAACGCTTGAATGTGAAGGTTTAGCGAGAGTAGATTTCTTTTTAACTGAAAACGGAGATATTTATGTAAATGAAGTTAACACTTTACCTGGTTTCACACGTATCAGCATGTACCCTAAACTGTGGGAAATAAGTGGTGTTTCATATCCAGAGTTAATTCATCAACTAATTGAACTCGCTATTGATCGACATGAAAAAAATAATATGTTGAAAAGTGCAGTATGGGATGAAGAATAGTGTAACAAAGAAAAGACACCCATTAACAGTTGGTGTCTTTTCAATTTTCAGTTACCCTTGAAAGATTGAAAATTTATCGCTGATGGATATCCTATCTTTCTTTATTGGTGGTTCGTCAAAGTATCCTAGGTGTAAAAACCCAACAATTTTCTCACTGTCATTTACTTTCAGAAGTTCTTTTACATGTGGGTCATAAATATGTGGGTTGGTCTTCCAAACCACACCTAGTTGCTTTTCCCATGCCAGGAGCTGAAAGTTTTGTATCATACATGCGGTTGCACCGAAGTTTTCATCCCATTGTTTTTGGTTGTCAGGTTCATCCATAATGACAACAAGAATGGCGCTAGGCTCATTAAGATATTCTTCACGGTTTACCTGTTTCTCCTCTGGGTATGTTGACGCTACGCTTTTTGCAAATGTTCCTAATTGATCTTCTCCTATATAAAGAAAGCGCCATGGCTGACGTAACCCGTGAGTTGGTGCCCACTTTGCATCTTCTAATAGTCCCAAAACTACAGTATCGGTCACTGTTTGATCACTGTAATTTTTCTTAACTGATCGTCGTTCCCGAATAACTTTTGCCAATTCGGTCTGGTTTTTTGTTTGTTTCAACTTGGTGTCCTCCTCTTTGTTATGTCAAGTATCTATATGGATTAATTATGGATTAATTGATAATTATTTTCAATTAAATTGTAGCGAATAAAAGGGTTAAAATCAACTAAAACTTTAATAAATTTGTTCATGTGATAAAATAAGATCTAACCATACAGGTAAGAAAAAACTTGATCAGTCATATGAATCACTCTTAATAATAGACAGGGGAAAAAGTCATTCTATCGATTGTAAGATAAGGGCTAACATGTGAATTATTTCACATATATATAGAGGGGGGCGAAAATTGAAGGCGTTTTTACATCGGAAAGGGGTATCTTTATCCTTAAAGGAGTATTTAATTACTGCACTTAGCTTTATGGCTTTAGGTTTATTTTCATCGCTAATTATTGGACTTATCATTCAAACAGTTGGAGAACAGGCTAATTTTCTACCATTATTTATTCAGGATGCTTTAGTGGAAATGGGTACATTTGCCATGGATACTAAAATCATGGGTGGTGCAATTGGGGTTGCAATTGCTTATGGTTTAAAGGCACCACCACTGGTTTTATTCTCAGCATTATTTGCTGGAGCGTTTGGGGCAGAATTAGGCGGTCCTGCCGGAAGCTATGTTTCCGCTTTATTAGCAACTGAATTCGGTAAATTAGTATATAAGGAAACACGAGTAGATATAATTGTTACGCCATTTGTAACGATAGGAATAGGTTTTATTACTGGAAGTATGATCGGTCCTCCAATTGATACGTTCATGGGATGGTTTGGTGAAGTGATTAATTGGTCGACTGGACAGCAACCATTTATTATGGGGATCCTTGTCGCTGTTTTGATGGGCTGGGGGTTAACAGCACCAATCTCAAGCTTGGCTATCGCAATTATGCTTGGGTTGGATGGACTCGCAGCAGGTGCAGCAACTGTTGGATGTGCCGCACAAATGATTGGATTTGCCACAGCAAGTTACCGGGATAATGGATTTGGCGGGTTTTTAGCACAAGGAATAGGGACATCTATGTTACAGGTTGCTAACGTTTTGAAAAAGCCAATCATTATATTACCACCAACTATAGCTGGGGCAATTTTAGCACCATTTGCAACAGTCTGGTTGGGACTGACCAATAATGCGTTGGGTGCGGGAATGGGTACCAGTGGTCTAGTTGGACAAATTATGACTTTTGAATCGATGGGTTTTTCAATGGAAGTGTTCTGGGCCATTCTTTTTCTACATATTATTGGACCGGCTATTATTAGTTTGTTGATCTCAGAGTGGTTTAGGAAAAAAGGATGGATTAAAGCTGGAGACATGAAAATTGAATACGAATAAATTCCACAACGTGACACTAATCACATTATAAAGATTTAAAGATCGCTATACTCATGTAGGGAAATAAGGAACTGTTATTTAAAATTTTTAAATGAGGTAGCAATAGGTTTACAAGTGGAAGGAAAACGAGCAATTATTGATGTCAGAGCACGAATTTTAAACGGGGAACATCCACGTAACGAAATTTTTGAGTATATTAAACAAGCTCCATTAGGTACGATCTTTGAGATTCATGTACCACATCAAGCACAGCCTTTTGTAGGTGGTTTAGAAGGAATGGGCATGAATGTTATTATAGATGAACTTGAACCAACGCATTATCCTTTGATGGCAGTTAAACTACTAGAAGTCTAATAATCCAAAAGCAGTTACTTGATAACCAAAAATCGAGTAACTGCTTTATTAATAGTAAGAAAAGTATAACTTGAGAATTATGTATATTTATCTACAGAATCATCCACGTCAAGCTCCGATGTACAGGACAAGAGGTCAAGGAAGACTTCGACAGCGATGAAAAAGCGAACTCCTTTCGAGGACATACTAGTGCCGGTAACGCTACAGGATAAGGAAAGCTTCCCTAAAAAAACATCGCACGAAGAAAAAGCGCTTTTCTTTTCGAGGAAGTGACGTTTTCATCGGCCAGCGCCTAGACACTCGAGACATAAGTAGTTCGACCTTGGTAAAGGCATCCAAACTACGCGATCTATACTTATGCTTGTCGTGTCATCAAGGCATTTCTGGCTTTTGTTCGCAGATAAGAAAGTATAAAACTTTCTTATCTGCATAAGTGCAACTAAGGCTTGGCGGTAAGCCGAATTTTCTAATGTACGATCTATTAATGATATAATCTTAGAGAGGAGTTGATGTAATGCGGACGTTTTTCGTAAGTGATATTCATGGGAATTTTGCAGCATTTAATACATTACTCAACTATGTTAAATTTTCTCCTTCTACAGACCATCTAGTAATCGGTGGAGATATGATTAATAGAGGTCCCAAAAGCGCCCAGGTATTGCAATGGGCACGGTATTATATGGAAAAATATCCCGAGACAATTCATGTCATCGCAGGGAACCATGAGGAAATGATGGTTTGGTTTGTAAACGACTTTTTGGAGATGAGAAGAAATGGGATAAGATAGAGGAGTATGCGAGTTGGCTGGAGGAACTTCCTCTCCTTTATGAAGATAAGCATGCTATTTTCACACATGCAGGAATCGATCTTCGTTACCCTAAAAATACACAGCCCCGTAAGGTTGTATGGATGAATTTAGGTGAATTAACAAGAATTAACAAAGAGTAACGAAAAATTGATATATAGAGGTCATAATCCGCATTCTACTGTTTTCGTCAAAGGTACGTTTATTAATTGTGACTTAGGTAGTAGTTTGGATACAGTTGAGAGCCCAGCACTTGCTTTAGTCGAAGTTGGAGAAAACAAATATTTCCGTTGTGGTGTTGATGGAAAGTTTAGCGAGCATGTAGTGATGTGACACGATAACGATTTCAAACACAACTATTAAACCAGTGCTAGATAATTTCATGGTAAGATAGTTGTAATTATATAATAGGGGGTGATTGATATGTTGAAAAAACTTTACTATACCTCAGAAATTACGGCCGCATCCCTTATCGGTACAGTAATCATTCTTTTGTTTTATTTATTTGAGGGAATTGCAGCCCATGGTATGGAAGTATTCACTGTCTTCACACAATTTATCATTGTAATTGTGGTTTACTTGATTGTATTTTTAATAGCATTTTTCTTTTTAATCAATCCATTTTATGATTTTTTAATTGGGAAACTTAGCACTATCGCTGCTACGATCATTATTATGGGGATAGCAAATGTAATTTTGATTGCAGGTTTGTATGTCGATACATCACATACAGTGTTGGAAGTAGTGATCGAACATCTCATGTTATTTATAGCTACTAATATATCCATTGTTTACTTTGCTATGAAAAAATCATCAACTTAAGGTGCCATGCTACAATCTTGTTATAACTAGAACGTAAAATGTGTCGAATGTCACAGCCCTGTTTACAGTAAATAGATATAATAAAATAAATGTGAATTTGAACATGGGGGTTTTTACCGTGACATTTTATGAGCTTCTCGTTTTTATACATATTTTTTCAGCAATACTGGGTATGGGTCCTGGTTTTGTGATGATTTATATTGTTACCAAAGCTAACAACATGACAGAATTGAAACATGCTTACGTCATTCGTAATCGTCTGCACATTTTCGTTATGGTTGGTGGTACGTTGCTATTAATAACCGGAGTATGGATGGGTTTTATAAATATGTATCTCTTTGGGCAAGGATGGTACGTGGTTAGTTTGGTTCTGTTTTTAATCGCATTAGCTTTTGGACCAACTGTGTTATCACCTAGGTCTAAACCAATTAAAGCATTGTTAAAAGAACAACAGGGAAATGAAATCCCAGCTGAATATTTCATGCTTTCCAAAAAGTTATTTTTCTTTGAACGTATTGAAAATATGATCTTTATCATTGTGATCGCTTTGATGATTTTAAAGCCGTTTTAATTAAATAGCTAAAAAAAACGCACCATTCCATGTTAACTGGTTCCCTTTAAGGGTGCAAAACAAATAACTAGCATGTGAAATCGTAAAAAATCTCACATGCTATTATTTATTATTGAAGTATCAAGTGTTGTAGCGTAAGTGTCTTCTGTTTAGCATTAGGATTAACTTAAAAATAGGCAAATACTGATAAATATCGAAATTCGCTGATAAAGTAGTAAAAAGTGCTGATAAAACGCCTAAAAGTGCTGATAAATCTCAATATTCGATGATAAACAGCACACTCGCACAAAAATAGCAGGGAAACCTAGGTTTCCCTGCTATTTTTTATGTTGTTAGGTGATATCAGGGGAATGCAGAGCATATATAAACAAAATTACTTCCCATACTACTGATCTATCGGAACTGCACCCCATTATTGAATTGTGGTTGATTTAAATGTCGTTGACTTTCTGCGGTGGCAGAAAACCTTCTTTATCTGTATTCCAAATTTTAATGCTAAGAGAAACCGCTTTAATTCTATGTTGGTGCACTCTTTTCGTTTAGGCTGTCACTTTGATATTCTTTTTCAATAATCCGGCAAGCATTGCAGTGACAATTGTACCGGTAATGATTGCTAATGCATAAAGAAGGAAGCTTCCGAATCCTCCCTCGACTAACCCCATAACGAAAATACCACCATGTGGTGCGCGTAGGCCGATGTCAAATAGCATTGTTAGTCCACCGGTTACTGCAGCACCGGCCATTACAGAAGGTATTACGCGTGCAGGGTCTGCTGCTGCGAAAGGAATTACACCTTCAGTGATAAAGCATAAGCCAAGAGGGTATGCTGTTTTTCCTGCTTCTCGTTCTTGTTTGGTGAATCGTTTTTTAAATAACGTTGTTGCAACCGCCATCCCAAGTGGTGGTACCATACCAGCTGCCATTACCGTAGCAATAAACGTATAGTTTTGTGCATCAAGCATAGCAATACCAAAAGTATAAGCAGCTTTATTTACTGGTCCGCCCATGTCAAATGCCATCATAGCACCTAAGATGATACCCACTAGTATTTGGTTGGTTCCCCCCATACCTTCTAAGAATGCGGAGATCCCTGAATATATTCTTGTTAATGGTGGATTGATAGTCATCATAATAATGCCAGTAAAAGCAATGCTGAATAATGGATAAAATAATACCGGCTTTAAGCCTTCAAGCGCATCAGGTAAACCTGCAAACATCTTTTTGACTAGTAATGTAATATAACCTGCAAGGAAACCTGCAATTAGTCCTCCAAGAAAACCAGACCCACCACCAGCTTCCTCGACACCCGTTACTGTGATAGCAATTAAACCACCAACCATACCTGGTGCAAACCCTGGCCGATCAGCGATACTGGATGCAATGAAACCTGCTAGAACAGGAACCATTAGGAAGAATGCCTTTCCTCCACCAATTTCATTGAGCATGGCCGCAAATGCATTATATTCATCACTATTAGGATCAGCAGCATTTATTCCCCAGAAGAATGAAAGGGCAATTAAAATACCACCCCCAACAACGAATGGAAGCATGTTGGAAACACCATTCATTAAGTGCTTGTAGAATCCACTTCGGCCTTCATCGGATGATTCACTATCTGATTTTTCGTGTTCATATATAGATGCATCTTTATTTACTGCTCTGTTTAATAAGTCGGTTGTTTCGTGTATTGCTTTCCCAACACCAGTTTGTATAACAGACTTCCCATGGAACCGTGCCATTTCTACTTTTGTGTCGGCTGCAACTATAATGGTATCAGCATCTTCAATATCTTTGTCTGTTAGACGGTTCTTGACTCCACCTGATCCATTTGTTTCTACTTTAATGGGAATCCCCATTTCTTTTGCTGTTTCAGAAAGCTTTTCGGCAGCCATGTAAGTGTGCGCAATTCCGGTAGGACATGCTGTCACAGCAAGGATCTTTTTATTTGATTCGGTCGATGAGTCAGCCGGTTCCTCTGGTGCATCTACCTCTCTTTCTTTTTCATCCAGAGCTCGCATAATATCTTCTTTGGTTGTGGCTTGTAAAATCTTATCGCGGAATTTTTGATCCATTAAAAAGGTGGACAATCTCGAAAGTGCTTCCAAATGTGCATTGTTTGCACCTTCACTTGCTGCAATCATGAAAAATAAGTGTGCAGGCTGTCCATCAAGCGAGTCATAATCAATGCCATCAGTTGAACGCCCAAACGCAATGGCGGGTTTCTTAACTGCTCCAGATTTTGCGTGTGGAATAGCAATACCTTCACCAATTCCAGTGGTACTCTGGTCTTCACGTTCTAGTATATCTTTATGGAAACTCTCTTTGTTGTTTAGGTTTCCTGCTTGATCTAACTTGTCAATTAACTCTGACAATACATTTTGTTTTGATCGTGATTCTAAATCAAGAATGATCGTCTCTTCTCTTAACAAATCAGTTATTTTCATTTCGATCACATCCTATTCATGTAATAAATTAATTCTAATCTCGCTTACTAATGATTCGACAGATCCTTTATTGCATAAGTCAGTACGGAATGCTGTTGCGCTACCACTTGCCACACCATAACGAAAAGCTTCTTTCACATCTTTATACTGGATATATGAGGCCAAAAAACCAGATACTAGCGAATCACCTGCACCAACTGTGTTAACAACAGTTCCATTTGGAGCTTTTGCTGAGAATGCTTGATCTTTTGTTACAAGAAGCGCACCTTCACCACCCATCGAGACAATGACGTGTCGAATACCATCCTCTGTAAGTTTCTTAGCGTAAAATAATGCTTCTTCTTTGGTTTTTATTTTTGTATCAAATAAGCCACCAAGTTCTTGTTGGTTAGGTTTGACTAGAAAAGGCTTCGTTTGGACTAAGTCTTTAAGTGCTGTACCAGAGGTATCTAGTACAAAGTGAACACCATTCTTATGACAAACAGCAGATAGAGCTTGATAAAAAGCTTTTGGTATCGAATTGGGTAGGCTCCCTGCTAAGACAAACCAGTCATTTACTTGTAATGCTTTTACTTTTGATAACAATTCCCTTTGTTGTTCGTGATTGATACTAGGTCCTGGGCCATTTAATTCGGTTTCTTCTTCTGACTTTATTTTCACATTAATGCGAGTAATATCCTGTGTAGCTATAAAATCTGTCTCGATTTGTTCATTGTGTAAAAATTGTTTAATGTAATCACCGGTAAAGCCTCCAGCAAAACCTAAAACAGTACTTTTTATGCCCAGTCTTTGCAATACGCGTGAAACGTTAATTCCTTTGCCGCCCGGATAATAGTAGACCTCGTTCGTTCGATTTAATTTTCCGGTACGAAATTCAGTCAAATACGTTGTGTAATCAATCGATGGTGTAATCGTGCAAGTATAAATCATGTAGCTATACCACCTTTACGGTTGTAATTTTTGATAAGGCTTCTACTTCATGCTGTTGAATGTTAGTTGATATAATATCCGCCTCGTTTAAATCATTAATTTTAGCAAAACTTACTTTATTAAACTTTGAATGATCTGCTAATACGTATGTTTCCTTGGAAAGCTTACTTGCTGTTTGCTTAATATTAGCTTCTTCTGGGTCTGGAGTTGTATATCCAAACTCCAAATGTATTCCATTAACCCCTATAAAACATTTATCAAAGTGATAATTTTGTAAGGATTGAATGGACTGAGGACCGATTAGTGCGCTCGTTTTTATCTTTATCAATCCGCCGGTTAGGTATGTTTTAATGTCATGTTCAATTAATGAATCTAAATGCGTTAGTCCGTTTGTAACGACCACGACATCTTTATGCTTTAAATAGGGAATCATCTGCAATGTAGTTGTACCAGCATCAAGAAAGATACAATCCCCATTTTGGACCAAGGTTGCACTGTGTTTAGCGATGTTTATTTTTTCTTGAAGGTTTTTGGTTGATTTTTCTATAATACTGTATTCTTGTAATTTACGTTCGCTTAACGTGGCGCCCCCATGAATACGTTCTAGTTTTTCCTGTTTCTCGAGTTCTGTTAAATCTCGTCGGATAGTTGAATCTGAAGCAGAGGTTGCTTCCGTTATATCTTGTATGGTGATCGTTTGCATTTCTTTTAATAAGTTCATAATAATACTGTGTCTTTCAGCAGTTAGCATATAACCAACACCTTATAGTTAATTTACTAATTTGAGTATAAAGTAAACGGTTGCAAAAATCAATCAAAAATAATCATAATCGATCAACCTCGTTCAAAAGATCATTTAATTTAGGAAAGAAGAAGAAGGAATAAGATAGGGACTTACTTTTTATTAGTAAAAAAAGTAAAAATTGAAAGATATCTATATTAATAGAATTAGCCACGTCCAGCTCCAACGCGTTAGACAATCGAGTTATCAGCAGTTCGGCTCCGTGTAATAAAGGCATCCACACTACGCGATTTGCTTATGCTTGTCGTGTCTTTCAGGCGCTTCTAGATTTTACTTCGTGTTTAGAATGGAATAAAAACGGTAATTATATATTGAAAACGTAACAAAACAGTGGTATAGTCGCATACAATATAATTTTAATGAAGAAACTTTATCAATAAGGAGTTGATATAAATGGAAAAGGTAACATTAGAACAAATTTTCACGTATCCTACAACTCAGAAGCATTTGAAAAGATCTGGTATAGCACATGCAATTTCTGTTGCAGAGTATGCTTATATATTTGCTAAAAGGTTTCAAGTTAATCCTGATCATGCTGCAAAAGCCGCATTGCTTCATGATGTAGGTCACTATACATGGTACCGTGATGGGGAATGGGATTATGACCAATATCAGGAAAATGATATTCATGCCATCAAAGGAGCGAGTCGTGCGCATAAATTATTAATTAAAATCGGAGAGGATCGACATGCTGCAAAGGAAATTGCTGTCGCTATTTTATTGCATACCGATTCTTATTTGCCAGGCGAGCTTAAATTAAAACCATTACAGCGAGTTGTTGCACTTGCTGATGAAGCAGACGAACAGTCTGGGGGAAATCATCATTACAAAACGATTGAAGAACATATAGCGTTAGAACGTATTCGTGCACTGGACAAGCAAATTACTAATGAATTAAGCAATACGCAAATTAAGAAATCAAAAGAAACTGTATAATGAAGTCACATGCCTCACTACACCCCAGCTTTACTCACCTAGATCTTCTATTGTTCATCTCCTCTTTTTTTTGTCAAAATTCTAGTAGAACTCCACATTTGTAAAATCAGTTCATGAATTATGATAATATTGACAATATATTGTTTGGTATAATTAATAGAAAAATTTTAAATGACGTTATAGATGGAGGATACTAATGAAACAATGGTCAAAAGATACCGAAATAAATGCCCCTATAAATAATGTATGGGAATTGTTTAATGGGTCGCTTGAGGATATGCAAAAAATAATGCCGAATGTTGTAGAGAATACTCCTATAACAGAAACGGTTGAAGGAGTCGGCAGCGTCTTTCGGCAAAAATACCAAGAAGGTAAGCGTGTTCAGGAATATGATGTTGAGACATTAATATATACGGACCAACCAGACTATAAGGAACTGAAAATCGGCTTTACACTTGCAAGATTATCTGAAATCACAGCACATTATGAGTTGAGGAAGATAGATGACGAAACGACATTCTTTCGTTACACAACGACAAATAGACCATTGAAATGGCTATTAAGAATATTGATGCCTTTAGTAGGGGATAGAGTAGTAGTTAAATTTGTTGATCGTGTAAAACGTGTAGCAGAAGAAGATAACGAATAATAAAAGGAGCTTAGGAGTAACGGGTTATTTTTCCTATCACAAACATTAAAAATGTAACGTAAAATGCCCATCAAGTTGTATGCAAATTTGATGAGCATTTTTTGTTGGTATAATAGAGATTTACTGTTTAAAATCCATTATAATTGTCGTGTGATTTGTACCCCCGATTTGTTTGGTAACAATAGCAAGTGTAAGTCTACATTTTGACCTGCAATTTCGTATGCAAATTAGCATACATAAATTTACCAATAAATTGGGAATCGTTTCGTTCCCCTTGATTCTACAAGGTATTCTGAATATTTATGGATGGCACAAGAAGAGCAGTCGCTTCTTGTGAAAAGAGGTAGATAATGGACGGAGAAATTTTAAGCGGACCCCAGTGCCCTTATTTGTGTCCAAAACAGTGATTTTTAAGGTCGAGCGGACTCAGGGGATCTTATTGCATGGAAAAACAGCTATAACTCCTAGCACTGTTACAAATAAGGTCTGCTGTGTCCGGCAACAGCGATAATTATACATAATGAAAGAAAATAAGGTCCAATGAGTCCGCAAAAAAGATAGGCTGTCTCCATGTTCAAGCAGTGTAGTTTCTAATCAAGTAACGAGGATGCTTTAGTTCAAAAAGAGTTGAAAATAAATATTAGAAAACTTAGCATTTGTTAAAGGGAATCTTAGTAAGCGAACTTTGCTTTCTTAGAGTCCCTTATGCTCTGGAGTGCAAGCCTTTATGGCGAATAACTTAGTTACACTTATGCAAATAAGGAAATTTTATGCTTTTTTATTTGCCAAGAAAAATCTCAGTCCAGTGAACAGAGAATTTTAAATTTTTAATTACGAAACACCACTTCTAATACAATGCGATTAATTGTACAAATTTAGGTACATTTTATAGTGTGATTTCGAGTTTTGCGGTAGGTAATGGAACCCGTTAGCTTAGGAGCGCCTTTTATTATTTATTAATCTTCATAGGTTGTAGTATCTAGCTGTGGATCACTGCGTTCGAAATCACTTCGTTTACCATAACGAATTAAATCAAAAATAACTCTACCGCTACTTGGTTGTCCGTCAGGGTAATACATCGGAATGGCATCGAAAAGTACAAAATAAAAAGAATAAAATATAAATTGATTCCAAAAGGTAACCATATCCAACATGTCATTTGCTAATAAAGCATTTATGATGAAGGCTACTGACACATTAGCAACTATAGGGGATGAGTATATAATGATATGTGCTAATTTGGCATCCGTTCTTAATGAGTCATAGGAACACCAACTATACATGAAGTAATATTTTCTTACCTCTAACAACCAAAACTTGAAAAAGTGAGGTCCTGAACCAATCGTTATTTTCGTTTCTTTAGCACCGAATAACTTACTGGCTATTACGTATCCTAATTCTCTCGTTATAGATACAATTGGTAAAATAATAAATATAGATAAAGCCAATTTTAAGAAATCCAAAACGCCAAACATCCTTATTCACCACCCTTTAATCTATCAAATGTCATTTCCACATTTGTCTATTTACTAAACAAATATTTTTTTCAATTTGGCTGTTCTTTTGAGAGAATAGATATATATTGCGACGTAACTTGAGATGATGGTTGGTGCTTTTACTCGCTCTGGAAATACACTTCGCGTACCTTAGGGAGGCTGGTGAGTTTCTTCATGCTGACGCATTTTTAGAGAACAGCACGTGTCCAAAGACCCCGCATAGTACGCCTGCGTCTTCTAGGAAGAATAGAAAAGAAAACTTTGCTATTCTGCATAAGTGCAACTATGGGCCGTCGTAAAGGCATGCCGAATGCCAAGTTTTCTAATAACGCTTCGAAGTATGCTTCCTCGGCGCAAGGGAACTTAGAAGAGGATTCAAGTAGTACCCTGGCTGAGGCCGTGCCCACAAAAAGCGAAGTGTTCTGCCGAAGCGGTTGTATAGCACTCGGTGTCGGAAAAAGCAAATCCACGAATAAGTTACGTCGCAATATATATCAACTATGAAGATGAAAAAGCAACAATGCGTACAAAAACAGCCTTCAATATAAAAAGATCCTGTTCATATTGAACAGGATCTTATTTAATTAACCAAGTATTCTTCTAATGTAATCCCTTTTTCCGCCATTTCTGTAGCTGCCTTTTCTCCTACAAAACGTAAGTGCCATGGTTCATATTGATATTGTGTAATGTCTTCTTTCCCTTCAAGGAAACGAATGATAAAGCCGTATTCGGCAGCGTGCTCTTTAACCCACTTACCTTCGTCTGTTTCACCAAACTCAACAATCAACTCATAATTAACGTCTGGACTAGTAATATCCATTGTTAATCCTGTTTGATGCTCACTTTCACCAGGGCGTGCGCTGAAATTATTTGCGGCTTCTTCACCATATTGTCTTGCATTAGATGCGAAAATGCTATCCTGAGTGTTATAGGAACGGTAGCCAGATTGTGCAAATAAATCTAGTCCGTCTTGATCTGCTGCGTCAAACATTCTTTCTAAAGCGTCTGCAGCAACTTGACGCATTTGTCTCTTCGGTATCTCATCAGGAAAAGGGAATCGAACATTTGGATATACTAAATCACTAGGAATATAGTCAGATGGTAATGCATTCTCTTTATTTACTAATGCTAATTGATCGTAAGGGTTATTTAAGATTGCAGCCCCTTCATCTGTAGTGCTAGTCTCCTTCGCTTGTGGAAGGCCTAAACCTGGCTCTATGTCTCCATTACCGGAAATAGTTTCATCAAGAGCCTTTCTGGTTTTTTTGTTATAAACACCAGTCACCTGTAATTCTTCATATTGTAGTTGGAAATCAGTAATGGCCCAGGTTGTTGTCTCTTCATATACTCCATCGGCTGTTATCGAATAACCAATTTCATTTAAAGCTTCTTGGAGAAGCTGAACTGATTTTCCTTCATCCTTCTTTTGGAGATTTGAATCTGGAGCTTCTACAATGATTTCCTCCTTTTCCTCAGGTTCCTTTGAATCAGGTATTGTTGTATCATCTTCCTTCTTTTCTGGAGGCTTTGTTTCAGGATCTTCTTCTGTATTACATGCCGTTACCAAAAATGCTATTGCTACTAATGCTAAGGCAATTGTTAGGCTGTTTTTAAACATAATTAATATCTCTCCTATGCCTTTCGTGTAAGTGTGTAACTGTTTATATCTTCTCATAGAATAGCATAAAAGAGAACGGGTTAGAAATAGAATAGTTGATATAGATTACCCTATCCTATACAATATTTTTACATTCATATACCTATTAATGATTACCTAACTATAGAAAGGAAGATAATATTGAAGCATATATTTAATGAAGGATCGGATAAAAATAAGCCAACGCTCCTATTGTTGCATGGAACAGGTGGAACGGAGAATGATTTATTACCTCTTGCTGAGATGATTGACAGCACTGCTTCTGTGCTAAGTGTTCGAGGGAATGTAACTGAAAATGGCATGCCCCGTTTTTTTCGTCGTCTTGCAGAAGGTGTTTTTGATGAAGAAGATTTAATATTCCGTACAAAAGAACTTTACGAATTCCTGGATCAAGCTGCACAGGATTATGGGTTTGATCGTGACAATATTGTTGCTATCGGTTATTCAAATGGAGCAAACATTGCCGGAAGTTTATTGTTCCATTATAAAAACGCTCTAAAAGGAGCTATCCTGCATCACCCTATGGTGCCAAGAAGAGGCGTTGACTTGCCTGAACTTGAGAACACACCAGTATTCATTGGAGCGGGAGATAATGATCCAATTTGTTCACCAAAAGAAACTGTAGATTTGGAAAAACTACTAAGTGAAGCAAATGCTAATGTTCAATTACATTGGGAAAGTCAAGGTCACCAACTAACAAAAGGTGAAGTTGAACAGGCTGCGAAATGGTATCAAACGTATTATGGTTAATACAATGCAGAGCTTATCGTTAGAATGATAAGCTCTTTTTTTGGCTTTAAAAAAACGGAAAATTCTTATAAATCATGTTAAAATAAAGGCGGAAGTTGCGAATTAGAAATAGGAGTGACCAACATCCATACAAAACTGAAACAAGCAATTGATGCTACAGCACTAAGTGCAGATTTTTCAGGTGTCGTTTATGTAGATGAAAACGAAGAAGTAGTACACAAATCTTCGCACGGGTACATTAACGATCAGACCAATTTATAAACACCATTGGTACAAGGTTTGGGATAGCCTTTAGGTTGTAAACTATTTACAGGTTAGGGATTTGTCTACTCGTTGAAAGAGGGGACATTACCTTCTAGACACCTTTGCAGGAATGTCTAGATATATCATTTCCTCATTTTGATAAAACGATAACCGTTCATCATCTCTTGACACATAGTTCTGGAATACCAGAATACTTTGACGAGTCGATTAGGGGTGATTTTGAGGAGCTTTGGAGGTCGCCTATGTACAACATAAACCAATTACATAATTTTCTTATAAAAATGACGGGGAAATTTCCAAGTATCATATAATGGGATATGATCCGGGTGTTAGTTTTCATGCTGCAGTATATTCATCTAAGGGTGTTAAACTTGCTATACCGTCAAATAAGGGTGAAGGTGCCTATAATGTAATGCAAGCAGTAGAAGGTATACTATTATAGTATAGTTAACAATCATCACCTATTTTTCATACGCTTATTAGAAGGAATGTCTAAGGGAGGGTATGCATGTGGGTGAGGTGATGAGTACACCAAGACAAAATTATCGGTTATTAACATTATTGCTATTTTGGTGTGCGTTAATTGTCGTTTCAAGTGTTTATGTAACAACACCACTAATTCCAGTATTTTCGACTATTTTTCAAATCACTCCTGCAATGGCTGCATGGACTAGTAGTGTTTTCTCTTTATTTTATGCGATTGGTTTCTTAATTTTTGGGCCACTAGCTGACAGGTTTGGACGAAAACAAATCATAGTTTTTGGATTAACATCACTAACGATCATAACGTGTTTGATTGGTTTTGTTGATCACTTTTTTTGGTTAGTGGTTTTACGAGGGATACAAGGATTTTTTGCAGCTTCGTTTGCTCCCACAGCAATAGCGTATGTATTTGACGTGTTCCCGAAAGGAAAACTAGTAACTGCTATTGGATTCATAAGTTTTGGATATGTAACAGCAGGTATTTTCGGTCAAGTAGTTGCTGGAATTATTGATCAAACGTTTGATTGGAAAATTGTCTTCTTCGTATTTGGGGTTATCTATTTTGTTACAGCGCTCGCTGTTTTTTTCATACTACCTAGGGCAAGTCTCCCCAAGACACAAGGGTTAGGTTACTTTTTTCTCCAAGTCAAAAGAATCTTTCAGCAACAAAACTTTCTTTTATGTTATGGCATTACCATTATACTTTTGTTAACGTTCATTGGAATGTATACGGTGTTAGGAGATTACTTAAGTAGCTCACCATTCCATCTAACAGCCAAGGAAATATTATATGTTCGAGCGTTTGGTATAGTGGGAATGATAATTTCCCCGTTTACAGGTATCTTTGTTGAAAAATATGGGTTACTACCTATACTTAGGTTTGGTCTTTTTATAGCAGTAATTGGTTTGTTATTTTTAGGGCTTGTTGCTAACATCATATACCTCGTCATTATGAGTGTGTTATATGTAACAGGCATATCCCTGATCTTCCCCGCAATTATGATGTTAGTTGGTGAATTAGGTGGCCAACATAGAGCAGTTGCTGCTGCATTTTACGCATTTATTTTATTTATTGGAGCAACGCTAGGTCCTGTTACAGCTATAGCTTTAATGGGAATAGGGAGTTATGTACTAACGTTTGTCATATTGGCATTACTGCTTGTAACTGGGTTGGTAGCTTCATTATTTATTAAAATATAATAATGTCAGGTTCCAATCCATGGAACCTGACATCTGTCATAGGTTATTTTTCTTCAAATAAACGGCAAATTTCCACGATTACATTGGTTGCTTTTTCCATGTTATTTACTGAAATGTACTCGAATTTACCATGAAAATTCTCTCCACCAGTAAAAATATTTGGAGTAGGTAATCCCATGTATGAAATCTGTGAGCCATCTGTTCCGCCACGTACTGGCTTTACTAATGGATCGATTTCAAGGTTAACCATAGCTTGATATGCAATATCTACAATTTCTTTTACGGGTTCGATTTTTTCCCGCATATTGTAGTACTGATCAGACATTTCTAGAACAACGCTATCTTCACCATACTTTTCTTTAACATCCTTTACAGCCTTTTTCATGAATGTTTTTCTTTTTTCAAAATTATCCTTTTCAAAATCACGAATGATATAGGTGACTTCTGTATTTTCAACATTCCCATTAACGGAATTTAAATGATAAAATCCTTCATATTTTTCTGTATGTTCTGGTGACTCTAGGTCAGGAAAATGACCAATGAATTCAGCAGCCATTTTCCCGGCGTTAATCATTTTATTTTTAGCAGTACCGGGATGAACACTGTTTCCCTTAAACGTAACTCTAGCAGCAGCTGCATTAAAGCTTTCATACTGCAGTTCACCAAGTGGCCCTCCATCTACGGTATAAGCATATGATGCATTAAAGCGTTCTACATCAAATTTATGAGGTCCACGCCCGATTTCTTCATCAGGAGTAAACGCTACACGGATTTTCCCGTGCTTAACTTCAGGGTGATTAATTAAATACTCCATAGCAGTCATAATTTCAGTAATTCCTGCTTTGTTATCTGCTCCAAGTAGTGTTGTGCCATCTGTAGTGATCAGTGTATGCCCTTTGTAGCTAGGTAGCTCTGGAAACTCTGTTGCAGATAATATGACATCCTCATTCAGATTTAAATCTTTGCCATCAAAATTTTCAACAATTTGTGGATCAACATCCTTCCCTGTAAAGTCAGTTGATGTATCCAAATGTGCTAAAAAGCCAATTATTGGGACATCTCTTTGGGTGTTGGCAGGTAGTGTCGCCATGACATAACCATAATCATCAATTGTTACGTCTTTCATGCCGATTCCTTTTAGTTCGGTTACTAATAATTCAGCTAACTTGAGTTGACCTCGTGACGATGGAGTATTCTCATTTTTTTCATTGGATTGCGTGTCGATTTTTGCGTATGTAGTGAAACGCTCCATAATTTCTTCCTTCATTTATAACCCCTCCTATATGAATAATCGAATCCTACTATAAGTATATCGTAACTCGAAGTATTTTCTAAGAGGAAAACACTACTTCATCTCGAATGTATTATATAACGAAGTATTTGAAAAATAATAAGTTAGTTGGTTATAAGACTGCTATAGGAGGTAATACAATAAGAATCAGGTAGCATGTAGTCAAATAAATGGTAGCTAGTACGAATTATGTGAGAAGATTGTTTTGGAGTAAAAGTAAAATCAATTAAATGAAATTTCATGGAGGGATAACATGTCTTTTTTAATTAGCATAAGTAGACTTAAAAAAAGGTTGGAAAACAAACAAAATAATACGGTTATTGTCGATGTCCGGTTTCAATTGAATGATCCAGATGCAGGCAGAAAAGTATACTTAGAAGACCACATTCCTGGTGCAATTTACATGGACTTAAAAAAGGACTTATCGGGAAAAGTTGAAAAACACGGTGGAAACCACCCGTTACCTGATATGAATATGTTTGCTAATAAAATAGGGAATATCGGAATTGACCATCATACTACAGTTGTTATTTATGACCAGTCAAATGACATGTTTGCAGCACGAATGTGGTGGTTGCTTCATTATTTAGGACATAAAAAAGTATACGTATTAGAAGGTGGTTATGAGCGCTGGGTGTCAGAGGGCAATGAAGTTACTGATGAAATTCCTGCACTAGAAACAAAAGAATTTCACCCAGTGTTCCAAGAAGACCAGGTTGTGCATATTGAAGAAGTGAAAGAGAAAATGAGTGATAATAAAGCTGTGCTACTGGACTCAAGAGGAAAAGATAGGTATTTAGGAAAATCGGAACCGATGTATGCTAAAGCAGGTCACATCCCTGGTGCGAAAAATTTCGTATGGAAAGACGTTTTGAATGAGGATGGTTCTTGGAAAAAGGATGATCAACTGAAAAGTCATTTCAGCTCTTTATCAAAAGATGATGAAATTATTGTGTCCTGTGGGTCTGGTGTATCTGCATGCCCTAATGTTCTTGCATTAAAAGCTATAGGGTATAAAAATGTGAGACTATATCCAGGTAGTTATAGTGATTGGATTTCATATGATGAAAACGAAGTAGAGACAAAGGAAGAATAAACGGAGGATTAGTTGTATGAGAAGCAGGTGTGAATGGGTAACAAAAGATCCATTATATATTGAATATCATGATCATGAATGGGGGCGCCCCACACATGATGACCAGGATTTATTTGAAATGCTTTCACTTGAAGGTGCTCAAGCTGGACTAAGCTGGATTACTATATTGAAGCGACGTGAAAATTACCGAAAAGCGTTCGATGATTTTAACCCTTTTAAAGTCAGTAAATATAATGAGCGTAAGATAAATGAACTATTACAAGATGAAGGTATTATTAGAAATAAGCTAAAAGTTAACTCTGTAGTAACAAATGCTCAAGCATTTATCAGGGTGCAAAAAGAATTCGGTAGCTTTGATGCTTATATCTGGAGCTTTGTTGGGGGAGAAATCATTTTAAACGATTGGGATTCACATGCGGATATCCCAGCATCTACAAACGAATCAGTACAAATGAGTAAAGACTTAAAGAAGCGTGGGTTTAAATTTGTCGGTCCAACGATATGTTATGCGTTTATGCAAGCTACTGGTATGGTTAATGACCATGTTAAGGATTGTTTCTTATACCTCGGGAAATCTCCAAAATGAGAAAACAGCTACTACGTTTAATGTAGTAGCTGTTTTCTGCTTAAAATCTTAAAGTTTAAACACTTTAATTTCCTCATTTAACTTTTCCGCTAAAGTAGCTAATTCATCAGCACTGTGTGATACTTCTTCCATAGAGCTGGAAGTTTGCTGGGCAGATGCTGCAGCTTGCTCAACTCCTGCAGCAGACTCTTCAGAAACAGAAGCAATTTCTGCAATAAGATTGTTCATGTCATTACTGTTTTCTGTAATCTCTTTTAAGCTAGTTGAAATGGATGAAATTTTTGAAACCATGTCAGAAACAGAGCTATTAATCGTCTCAAAATTTTGCCCTGTTTTCTCAATTTGTGTCGTTCCTTCTTTAACTTCGTCATAACCTTCATTTAAGGAACTTACAACATTTCCTGTTTCGGTCTGGATGCTTGTTACAATGGTTGTAATTTCAGTTACAGAAGATGTTACCTGTTCAGCGAGCTTTCTTACTTCATCTGCAACTACAGCGAACCCTTTACCATGTTCACCTGCCCTGGCAGCTTCAATAGCCGCATTTAGTGATAATAGATTTGTTTGGTCAGCTATGTCTTTAATGACAAGTACTAATTTTGAAATTTTATCAGATTGCTTGTCTAATCCTTGAACTTTATCAACTGAATCGGAAACAATTTTGTCTATTCGCTTCATTTGAGATACTGATTTTTCCATTAGTGCAGTGCCATCTGTTGTTAATTGGAGTACTTCGTCTGAAGTGGCAGCAACGTCTTGGCCGTGTAATTCGGACTGCTTCACTTTCTGAACAAAATCACTCATATTTTCCGATAAATCTGATGCGCTAGTTGCTTGTGTCTCAGACCCTGAAGAAAGTTCTTCCATCGTTGAAGCAATTTGTTCGTTACCTTCTTTAACCTCATTAGCCGATTGTGTTAACTCTTCACTTCTAGATGATACAGATTGGGAGGCGTCGGATACTTTGAATAGAATCGAACGAATATTATCTTTCATTTGATTTACAGCAGCAGTTAACTGGCCAATTTCATCTTTACCATCATAATCTATCGATTTTATAGCTAAATTACCATTCGCTACTTCTGAAGTGACATTTACAACTTTTTTTAGGCTTGTTGTAATTCTGCGACTGACAACGAGTAGCAAAACAGTGCCAATTAAAATCGCTGAAAGGATGGCAATTCCTAAAATGATAATACTGGAACTCATACTATTCTTCGCATTCTGCACAGCAGTTGCTTGATCCGCTTTTACGTTACTAATCAATTCATCTACTAAAACTATAGTATTATTTCTTAGTTCAGAGGAACGATCCCTTATTGATCTAGCCATGTAATCTTGCCCATTATTAACAGCCTCATCCACATCCGTAAGAAACATCTCATTAATTTCGTCGTTCTTTTTCTTTATTTCATTAAATAATGACTTTTGTTCGTTCGTTTTTAATGTTGGTTCTATGCTATTGGTTAAGGAATCCAACTCTGAACGATAATCATTAAAAGCATCTGCATAATTCTCACTCTTTGTAAGTATGTAATCGGCAATTTGTACATCTTTTAATTGGATAATAGATGACATTTGAACCATATCGTTAACACGTTCACTATTTTGATCAATTGCCTCAATATCCTCTTGTCCTTTATGTAGTTGTAGATAAACAATACCGCCTGCAACAATGAACAATAATGCAGTTAAGAAAAATACAGTTACGTATTTACGGCCAATTCTGACATTTTTCCAATTAAATAGATTACGACTTTTTTTCTTTTTATTCTTTTTCATATGAACCCCCAACTGTCAGTTTCTTTTTCTCTATATATCGACTAAATTCTACTAAGTATAAAGTGCATAATTAATTATATAAATTAAAAAATTTTATAGACCTCTTGAAATTATCCCCTTATTTCTAGTAAAATATTAAATTGTGTATTTTAGATAGGAGGGATAAGTATGGCAATACAAACCATGTTTTCGGAAAAAGAAGCGACAAAAAATAAAGATGAATTAAGAGAAGAACTTGATACGTTAGAGATTCAACTATTTCGTATGCAGGAAAATATAAAGAAAATAGCGAAAAAGGCAGAAGTGGTGAGCATTGATCAAACAAATGATGACGAATGGGTTGTTGTATATGCCGATAAAGGTAGCGAAACTTTTCAGTTAATGTTACATGACTGTGGAAAACCATATCGTGGCAATTGGGATTCTGCTATTGAAGCTAAATATAAAAAAGATCATTGTTTGCATATTGCAGATATTAAAGGTGAAGAAAACAAAGGCTACGGTTCTATCCTAATGAAACATTTGAAAGAACTAGCACGAGAAGAGAATTTACAATATATTACCGGTGATCTTGTAGAAAGAGACTTTGGTCATGTAAATCGGTTAAAACATTTTTATAGCAAACACAACTTTGATGTAAAAATTGATCATGAAGAACAATCTGGTGAAATTGTTTGGAATGATAATTAAGAGACTATTTCAGGTAAGATGAAATAGTCTCTTTTTTTAGCTTAGGAAATTATAAAATTAGGAGCCTGTGGGTAACTTATTAACTGCTTAAGCCACGTCCAGCTCCAGCGCTTAGTGGGTTTCCTGATCCTCCTTACGATAAGTCAACATCGAATCGCTTAGCAAAGGAAGGCCGACTAAAAGCGGGATCCCGGCCCAACGTCGGCATACCCCTATGAAGGGGCATGTTTCCTTTTTAGATGAACTTGACTTTTCGCCAATAATGGCGAAAGTCAGAGTGAATCTTATACTCTGGAGTGAATCTCATGCGGATATGGAAGATCGATTAAAACCACCGCTTTGCGCGGAAACGTCGACCCACCCGCGATATCGCGGGCGCAGCCCATACGTCGCTAAACGGGCGCTTGCGCTTTTGTTTCACAGATAAGAAAGTATAAAACTTTCTAATCTGCATAAGTGCAACTAAGGCTTCCGCCATTAAGGCTGGCGATAAGCCAAGTTTTCTAATTAGCATATAATGGTCGGTATCAGTTGTCTGTGTCAGTCTTTTTATTTTTATCGGTAATTGTGTATACATCGTTTTCTTCTGCGACTTCAGTTTGTAACCGGTGTGATGGGCGGACTTCACGACGTTTATGTAAAACGCGTTCTTCCATATAGGTATGAAATAAAGGTTCACAGCAAGTTATAAAGAAAGCGGCAAAAAGAGAAACTGGAATGATTTGTATAGAAACTTGAATTAAAAGGTTTCCTAAAACCCAAAATGCAATGAACGCTAAACCGAAATCTGCAATAGAGGCAACAAGATTACCAAACCTCGGTAGTAGAAATAAATCTCCAATAAGATATGCAACGCCAGTCACAAGTACACTAATCCAAAATAAACGGCCTAATGAAGCGTTATAAAAAATGCCAAAGATAGAGAAGATAACAATCATAGTAAAAATATATTTAATGCCCAGTGCTTTTAAATGATTCATGGAATGATGACCACCCTTTTGTTACGGAATTTTGTAGCTAGTATTGGTATTATTGTTTTAAAAAATAAAGGAAACTATGCATTGGCAAGAAAATACATCAAGTAATATTAATCTTTTGGTACAATAGGTGCACAATGATAAACTGATTGTATTATTTTTAGAAAGGAAGTAATCACATGCAATTTATAACGTTAAATAACGGGATTGAAATGCCGCAACTAGGTTTTGGTGTATGGCAAGTACCAGATGATGAGGTAACTCCAGCAGTAGAGAAAGCCTTAGAAGTTGGTTATCGATCCATTGACACGGCCAAAGTATATGAAAATGAACGTGGCGTTGGGAAAGCTATTGCAAACAGTGGAGTATCACGTGAAAAACTTTTCATCACAACAAAAGTATGGAATAGTGACCAAGGTTATGACAATACACTAAAAGCCTTTGACGAAAGTCTGGAAAAACTGGGTCTTAACTATATTGATCTCTACTTAATCCACTGGCCAACCCCTGAATTTGATGATTATGTGGATACGTATAAAGCAATAGAGAAATTATATAACGACGGAAAGGTAAGAGCAATTGGTGTTTGTAACTTCAATATGGAACATCTTCAGCGTATATTAGATGAATGTGATGTTGTCCCAGCTGTGAATCAGGTAGAATGTCATCCATATTTACAGCAAAATGAGTTGAAGGAATTTTGTAGACAAAACAACATCTATTTGGAAGCATGGAGTCCGTTAATGCAGGGTGGGGAAGTGCTTAACAATGAAATAATCAAAGACATTGCTGAAAAACATAGTAAAACACCAGCACAGGTAATAATTCGTTGGCATTTACAAAACGGCTCCATCGTAATACCAAAGTCTGTTACACCATCCCGTATTGAACAGAATTTTGATGTATTTGACTTTGAGCTCAGCAGTGATGATATGGAGAATATAAAGAGTCTTAATCGAGATGAACGTAAAGGGCCTGAGCCAAGTGAAATGAACGTGAGATAGAAGATATTCCAGTACCAGAAGCGGCCATTAAAAGGAAAATTATAAGTTTTGCAATATAACTGATTCGGACTCGCACCTCCCATATGGTTTGGGAGGTGTTTTTCTAAACGCACTATCCAAAAACACGTTTTACAGCATCCTTAAATTCATGAAAGTAACCCGGCATATCATCTTTATCAAATCCTATAACCATATTTTCAGCAATGGATTCGTTGTACCATTTCTGTTTTTTATACCCTGCATTAAAATGTTCCCATACTTTGTCGCCTTGTTCTTTTAAGTCTTTTTCCATTGCAAGTAGGTTATCTAATTTATCGGCGACGATTAAGTACTTAACTTCTCTTTCGGCATTTTTCACAGTATCGATTGTGTGCTGTTTTCGTTCCTGCCATGATTTTGATTTATCCTCCGTATGTGCGGCAACCAATTGGGCAACTCTTGAGCCAAACTTTTCTTCAATATCATCGATATCATAGGGAGTGTCTTCTACAACATCATGCAAAAAACCAGCGCAAACCAGTTCATCACTAAAATCATATTGCTCTAACCGTTCAGCAACCCGTATCGGATGTGTAATATACGGGGCATCTGAACTTTTCCGTTTTTGACCATCATGAGCTTTATTTGCAAATTCTTTAGCTTGTTGTTTCATCAGGGTTCCTCCTTTATAATATTGTATATTTTGATCGGTATATCCCAAAGTTAATCCTTCTATGTATCAATCTATTAAATATAACACAGAAGTAGTAGTCAATTGTGAAATAATATGGGGATTAAGAATGATTCAATTCTCTTTCAATCTATTATAGAAACAAGTAAACTATAATGAAATAGCTACTTGTTTATATTGAAAGAAGGATTAGGATGAAAAACGAACAATCAGTTGCAATTTATTTTTGGTTACTACTCGTTCCTTTATTTTGGGGAGGAGCATTTGTAGCTGCAGAACATGTTATAACAGAGATCCCACCAGTTACAGCTGCTGCATTTCGCTTTGGAACGGCGGGTATAGTGTTACTCATATTTGTGTTAGTACAAAAGAAAATAGATTTCACTGCAATAAAAAAGCAATGGATACCTATTTTATTTATGGGAATTACAGGTATCTTTGGATATAACGTTTTTTTCTTTCATGGACTTGCTCTTACCTCTGCAATCAATGGCTCATTGATAGTGGCTACAACTCCAGTACTTGTAACATTGGGCGCAGTAATATTTTTAAATGAAGTTTGGAATAAACAATTAGGATTAGGGCTTTTTTTATCGTTAGTAGGCGTGGTTACTGTTATTTCTAATGGGTCGCTTACAACATTATTAAATTTACAATTTAATGGTGGAGATCTATTATTTATGGGTGGATTGCTTTGTTGGGTTACACATGGATTATTAGGCAAAATAGTAATGCGTGATGTTTCACCGGTTGTAACTACAACTTTAACGACAATAATAGGTTCCCTTTTTCTAAGTATATGGTCGGTTTTTGAGAAAGGATGGGGAGACATTTTGTACATGTCCCGGCAGTCCTTTGCAGAAATGTTATTCATGATTATTTGCTCATCTGTAATCGGTTTTTTGTTATGGAATAATGGGATTAAAAAGATTGGGGCAAGTAAGTCAAGTATATATATGAATTTGGTCCCGATTAGCACTGCACTGATTGCGGTAGTGTTATATGGTTCACCCATTACATTTATTCAAATTATTGGTATGATAATGGTAATATTAGGTGTATACCTCGTTACGTTTCATCAATACTGGAAGAATAGACGTCAAGAACAGAAGTTGGCTAGAATTGAAAACACGGTTATGAATAAATAAAAGGATGTGGTGGTATGGATGTAGGAATTAATAAGCGGAAGACAGAACACATTCGCCTTTGTTTGACTGAGAATGTGGAGGGCGAAAATAAATCAACTGGCCTAGAAGGCATATCATTTATACATAATGCGTTACCAGAAATTAATTTTGCAGACATTAGCTTAGAAACAAGTTTTTTAAATAAAAAATTAAAAGCTCCATTTCTTGTCAGCTCGATGACAGGTGGATCAGAGCTCGCAGCAAAAATTAATCAAAATCTTGCTAAGGCAGCAGAGAGAAATGGCTGGGCTGTGGCACTTGGCTCAACTCGTGCTTTGCTTGAAAGTGATGCTCATAAGGAATCCTTTGTAATAAGAGAACATGCACCTACAGCTCCATTGATTGCCAATTTGGGAGCAGTGCAATTGAATTATGGTTATGGTGCGGATGAATGTCAGCGAATCATTGATGCAACAGGAGCTGACTCGATTGTTTTACATTTAAACAGTCTGCAGGAAGCGGTTCAAGATGAAGGTGATTTGAACTTTGAAAATCTACTACCTAAGATTGAAGCCATTTGTTCGAATTTAAACGCACCAGTTGGTGTGAAAGAAGTTGGGTTTGGTATTGATGGAACCGTGGCCCAGAAACTATATAACGCTGGTATTTCCTATATCGATGTTGCAGGTGCAGGAGGGACGTCTTGGAGCCAAGTTGAGAAACTTCGGTCGAGAGATCCATTGAAAAAAGCTGCTGCAGAAGCGTTTAATAATTGGGGGATTCCAACAAAGGATTGTATTGTTTCGGTTAGAAGTAAGTTGAGCGATGCGCCATTAGTTGCTAGCGGAGGTATGAAAACAGGTGTTGACGCGGCTAAAGCATTAACGATCGGCGCAGATGTTGTTGGGTTTGCCAGACAATTACTACAAGCCGCAACCGAATCTGAGGAAGCGGTTGTACAAGTTATGAATCAAATTGAACTTGAATTAAAAATGACAATGCTAGGTATTGGTGAGAAGACAATTGATGGATTAAAAAACACCAAACGTGTATCTATTATGGGGAGATCCCTATTGGATGAGGTAAGTAAATAGTTAATCGTAAAAGCTGGTTACTCTTATGGGTAATCAGCTTTTTTTGGTAGATAGGAAAAATTTCTTATCTACATAAGTGCAAGGCATGGGGATAAGCCAGGTTTACTAAAGTTTCGTATTAAGAAAAAAGGGTAATATTAGTAAAAATAAAGGCTGTTTTCGTAAAGTTTTCTGCTATGGAGAGAATAGATATAAACTGCGACGTAACTCATTCAAGGATTTGCTTCCTCGACATCGAGTGCTATACAACTCGCTTCGGCAGAACACTTCGTTTTCCGTGGACACGGCCTCAGCCAGGGTACTACTTGAATCCTCATCTAAGTTTCCTTGCGCCGAGGAAGCATAATTCGAAGCGTAGCATCGCACGAAGAAAACCGGTTTGTATTTTCAAGGAGTTATCATGAACGAAACTAGCCCCTTAATCGTAACAACGTAGGTTAATTTGGTAATACTGAATTACTAAGAAAGTAAAAACCAAATCAGAGCTATAATACGAAAGGAGCTAATAATATGAATGATGCCACAAAGTACGTAGTTTTAGACGTATCAAAAGAAAAAAATTTTAGTAGCCCCGCAGCGAGGAAAGAGTGAGAAAGCTGAGGTGCTGCCCCCGGAAAGGGAATATTTTCCGCAGGGGCGGATTAAACTCTTATCATCAGACGATCGTTGGAAAGTACATTTCAAGAATAACTATATCGCATTTTATATCAACTATGAAGATACAAAAAGTAACAATTTGTTCGAAAACAGCCAAAATAAATTGTAGGAGGAATATATTATGGCTTGGACATTAACTGATTATCCATCATCTAAGCTGGATCATATCACAAAAAAAAGGCTATAGATATTGCAAATTCTATGCTTGATGATGATTATGAGGAAAATTGCTGAGAATAAAGGTACCTCTTTAACGGTTCATAAACAAAATGGGGCTATCCAGGAAAAGCAAACACATCAGGCGTGATTTTATTAATTTATATATGATTAATTCTTCTGTTTAATTTGTCTGTTACTCCTTATACTAAAAGAAACGGTAAAGCAGGACGTATATAGGAGGATTGATTATGGACAAAGAAATGCATGAAAGTAAAGATAATAAGTTTATTCCAATGACATCTATTACAAGTGGTACTGGTCAAGAGGTTAAAAGTGACCTTTATTATTACACAGATCAAATCGTAAATATAGGGTTTATTGGTAATCCGACAGAAGGCGATTGGGTATTAGTTGATGCTGGTCTACCGAAGGCTGCTCCAGAGATTAGATCGGTAGTAGTTGATCGGTTTGGTAGAAAAAGCAGACCATCTGCGATCATTCTTACACATGGGCATTTTGATCATGTAGGTGGTTTATTGGAATTAATAGAAGAATGGGATGTGCCAGTTTATGCCCATGAATTAGAAATGCCATACTTGACTGGTGAAAAGAGTTATCCTGAGCCAGACTCAACAGTTGAGGGAGGAATTTTAGCGAAAATTTCCCCAATGTATCCAAATCAGCCAATTAATTTAAGTAATGTTGTAAAGGCCTTGCCAGAAGATAATAGTGTGCCAGGGTTAGAGGAATGGAAATGGGTTCATACCCCAGGTCATACACCTGGACATGTATCATTCTACCGGGAGAATGATGGAGTGTTGATTTCTGGGGATGCCTTTATCACAGTTAGACAGGATTCATTTTATAATGTATTAATGCAAAATGCTGAGGTGAATGGTCCACCGCGATATTTAACAACAGACTGGCAGGAAGCATGGGAGTCGGTAAAAACATTAGCAGAATTGCAACCCAAAATGGTGGTTTCTGGCCATGGACCCTCCATGAATGGTGAGAAGTTGACAAATGGGTTAACAAAACTGGTACAGGACTTTGATCAATTGGCGATACCTGATTACGGTAAGTATGTAAATGATTACGAACAATAAAGCCTGCTAAAAAAACCTCTTCAAGCACAATAGTACCTAATAAAGTACCTACTATGCTAAAATAACTAACAGAAATGAGGTGCTTTCTATGAAAATTGAAGTTTGGTCAGATTTCGTATGTCCTTTCTGCTACATTGGCAAACGAAGATTAGAGGGGGCATTGGAACAATTTGCACACAAAGAAAACGTAGCAATTGAATATAAGAGCTATGAACTAGATCCAAACGCTCAAAAAGACCCTGGCAAAAGTATTCATGAATTATTAGCAGGAAAATATGGTATGACAGTTGAAAAAGCAAAAAATACCAACGAAAACCTCGGGAGACAAGCAGCTGAATTGGGATTAACGTATAATTTTGATACCATGCAGCATACCAATACATTTGATGCTCACCGTGTTGCTAAATTTGCTGAAGAAAAAGGCATGGGCAAAGAAATGACTGAACGATTATTGTATGCTTATTTCACAGAATCAAAAAATATTAGCGAACATGACACATTAATCGAGCTTGCTGGTGAAGTTGGTCTGGAGTCACAACAAGTTGCGACATTGCTTAAGGTCGATGATTATGCAATTCATGTTCGTGCTGATGAGGAACAGGCAAGACAAATAGGAGTAGAGGGTGTTCCGTTCTTCGTATTTAATGAAAAATACGCTGTATCAGGAGCACAACCACCAGAAGCTTTCTCAGAAGTACTTGAGAAAGTTTGGCAGGAAGAAAATGAGAAACCAGTTATTCAAACCTTAAATCCAACAAAACCTAAGACAACGTACTGTACGGATGATGGTTGTGAGGAAGAGAAATAACGAATTGTCAAGAAGGCTAGTCTATAGGGATTTCTCCCTGTTGGTTAGCTTTCAATCGTGTAATAAGTATTTGTGGCAGAAATAAGGAAGAGACGGATAATTATTGTTACTGAAATGTTAACAAAGGTCATAATCGTTGATGTGAAAGCATTTACCCCGTTATAAAGGGGTGTTCATAACTTGCTTATACTACATTAAATATGTTTGAATGAAAGAACAACGTTAAGAGATGAGGTTTGAATATGAAAAAAATTATAATGCTACTGCTAGCAATTAGTTTAGCAACTATTTTAGCTGCTTGTGGTGGCGATGATGAGTCAGCTGAAGAAGGAAATGGAAATGAAGATATAGAACAACCCGAAGAAGGCGAAGCTCCGGCTGAACAAGTTGAGATCAGTGATGAAGAAAAAGTAAGTGAAGATGAAGTTGTCGTTAATGTTAATGGTAACGATATATTAGGAGATAAATACAATGCAACATATGGTCAAACAAAAGTATTGATGAGTCAAAATGGACAAGATATTAGTAATGTTGATCAATTAAAAGAACAAACAATTAATGTACTTGTAGAGCAGCATCTAATTAAACAAGAGGCTGAAGAAAAGGGCATAGAGGTAACAGAAGATGAAGTGGATTCAGAAATTGAGACGATTAAATCGGAAAATGGTGAACAATTTACAGCAGTGTTAGAACAATATCATTTAACCGAAGAGTCATATAAAGATCAATTAATGTTTGAATTAACACTTAATAAATATATGGAAGAAGAATTTTCCGATATTGAAGTAACTGATAAAGAAGTACAAGAATACTATGATCAAGCTGCTGAGCAACAAGGCGAGGGGCTTCCGGCATTTAAAGAAGTAGAAGGACAACTTAAGCAACGACTTGCACAACAAAAAGAACAACAACAACTAATGTCTAAAGTAGAAGAACTTAAAGAATCTGCCGAGATTGAAAAATTAATTTAATTAGAAAACTTGGCTTATTGCCAAGCCTTAATGGCGAAAGCCTTAGTCGCACCTATGTATATAAAAAAGTTTTATATTTTCCTATCTACTAAAGTAAAAAGCATCGACCCACTAGTGGGTCGATGCTTTTTTAGAGTCTATAATCTCATCTAATTTTTTAAAAAAGTGCTGCATATTTTCATCGGTTCCGATAGTAATGCGAAGGTAATTGTCTATTAGTGCTTTACTAAAATGCCGCACTAGAACTCCACTGTTTTTAAGCTCTACATATAGATCCTCTGCTGGCTCGTTGTAGTGACTTGCAAAAATAAAATTAGCTTGGGAGTCGAGCACATAAAATCCACGTTTCTTCATGTTTTCAATAACCCAATCTCGTGTTTGAACGATTTTTTCTGTCGTCTGTTGAAAATAGGCTGTATCCTTAACAGCAGCTGTACCACCAGCAATAGCCAAGCGATCAAGCGTATAAGAGTTAAATGAATCTTTTATTCGTACCAAGGCTTGAATTAATTCAGGATGTCCCATTGCATAGCCTATCCGCAATCCTGCTAAAGAACGAGATTTAGACATGGTTTGAACAACTAATAAATTTTCGTAGCTGTTAATAAGAGTAACAGCAGATTCAGAGGCAAAGTCAATATACGCTTCGTCGACAATTACAACCTGGTTAGGGTTATTTTCCACAATTTCTTTAATAGCATCTAATTGCAAGTATACGCTGGTAGGAGCGTTAGGATTTGGGAAGATAACACCACCTTCAGATTGGAAAAAGGCGTCTGCTGGTAATGTAAAGTCTCTATTCAATTGAACCTCTTCATATGGAATACCGAAGAGGTTTGCATATACGGGATAAAAGCTATATGAAATAGCAGGAAACCTTATTTTTTTATTGGGCTCAAAAAATGCCATAAATGCAAATGCAAGGACTTCATCAGAACCATTCCCAACGAAAACATTTTCACTGGACAGTTGCAAGTTACCTGCAATCGCCTCACGTAACTGATCAACTGTTGGAGAAGGATATAGGTTTAATTTTCGTTCCAATTCCTCTTTAATCGCTTCTATAACATGTGGTGACGGCGGATACGGATTCTCATTTGTGTTCAATTTGAGTATATTCGGCTCGTTTGATTGCTCACCAGGTACATATGGTTTTGTTCGCTTAGCCGTTTCACTCCAAAATTTACTCACCTTTATTCCCCACTTTTTGAATATGTCTCTTATATAACTCCTGTTTTATATCATCAATCGATAGATCCAGTAATTCCATTAAAACGAGTGTGTGATACGTTAAATCGGCAATCTCCCAAGTGACTTCTTCTTTATCATCATTTTTAGCACCTATAATAACTTCACTGGCTTCTTCGCCAACTTTTTTAAGAATTTTATCGATGCCTTCTTGAAATAGATAGGTAGTATAAGAGCCTTCTTTCGGATCGTTTCGACGCCCCTTAATAGCTGTAACTAACTGTTGAACTGTTTCACGAATTTGGGTATCTCCTGCATATAGTGTTTGATTAAAGCAGGATTCACTGCCTGTGTGACATGCAGGGCCGACTGGGTCTACCTGAACCAATAGACTGTCTGCATCGCAATCATAAGTGATTTCCTTGACGAATTGCTTATTTCCAGAAGTCTCACCTTTGTTCCATAATTGATTACGCTTTCTACTGAAAAACCACGTTTCATTAGTTTCTAATGTTTTAATGATGGATAGTTCATTCATATAAGCAAGTGTAAGTACTTTACCTGTCTTTGCATCCTGTACGATAGCAGGAATTAATCCTTGTTGGTCAAAAGAAAGCTGATTAAGATTAACGTTCATTAATTTCCTCTCCTAACTGTAATGCCATTTCCATAAAGATGGTTTTTAAGCTCTGATATTTGTATTTCGCCATAATGAAAAACAGAGGCTGCAAGTGCTGCGTCCGCGTTACCTTCTTGTAGAACAGAAACAAAGTGATCATTAATCCCAGCACCGCCACTTGCTACTATTGGAATGTTTACAGATTGAGCAATCGCTTTTGTAAGTTCTATATTATAACCGTTTTTCTCACCATCAACATCGATAGCATTAATAACGATTTCACCTGCACCAAGCTTTTCACCTTGTTTGGCCCACTCGATAGCATCAATTCCGGTATTTTTTCGCCCACCGTTAATATATACCTGCCATTGCTCAGGTGCTGTTTTTTTGGCGTCGATAGATAATACAATACACTGACTACCGAATTTCCAGGCTGCTTCTTGAATGAAATCGGGATTGGTCACAGCAGCACTATTAATCGATACTTTGTCTGCCCCCGAACGCAATACGCTGTGAACATCCACTATAGTACGAATACCTCCGCCCACCGTAAATGGAATAGCTATCTCAGCAGCTACTTTTTCTACGACATCCAGAAATATGTTTCTATCCTCATTTGAAGCTGTAATATCATAGAAAACAAGCTCATCTGCACCGGCTTGATTGTACCTTTGTGCTAATTCTACAGGGTCAGCTACATCACGAATGTTTTGAAATTTTTTACCTTTCACGACACGTCCTTTATCTACGTCTAAACAAGGAATAATTCGTTTAGCTAACATTCGAATCACCATCCAATAGTGCCTCAAAAGAAAGGGTACCGTCGTATAATGCTTTGCCTATAATGGCCCCGTATAAATAAAGTGATGCTAGGTCTTCAACATCCTCTTCTGTTGTAACCCCACCCGAGGCAATTATGTTAATAGATGTAACCTCATTAATTGCTTGAAGCTCATTAAAATTAGGGCCTTGCAGCATTCCGTCTTTTAAAATATCAGTATATACAACTGTTGCAACACCAATCTCCTCAAGTTCTCTAATAAGATCTATCGCTTTAACTGTGCTTGTTTCAGTCCAGCCATCTGTTGCAACATAGCCGTTGCGAGCATCAATAGAAACAGCAATTTTATCACCATACATCCTAACAGCTTCTCGTAAAAAAGATTTGTCGTTAATAGCAGCTGTTCCAATGATGACGCGAGTAATCCCTGCAGACAAATATTCATTAATAATGGATAATGAACGAATTCCACCGCCTACTTGTACGGGGATGGTTGCTTGTTGTGCGATTGCTTTAATCGTTTCTTTATTTGTTGTTAAGCCTGTTTTGGCACCGTCAAGGTCAACCATATGCAAATATGCCGCCTGTTTATCTTCCCACTGACGTGCTATTTGAATGGGGTCATTACTATAGATTTTTTGTTTTGCATAATCACCTTGAATTAGGCGGACGCATTTACCATCTTTTATATCAATTGCTGGAAATAGTATCATGAAATCATCTCCCCAAAATTACGTAATAGTTGTAAACCAGTTTCCCCACTCTTTTCAGGGTGAAATTGCATCCCGATAACATTATCCTTTTGTACGATTGCAGGAACTTTCCCTCCATATTCAGTGCTCCCAATAAGCGTGTCGTCTTGATACGTGTCAATCGCGTAAGAGTGTACAAAATAAACATATGAATGATTGTTTACGTGATCCGTAATCGGATTAACCTTATGCAGTTTAACAGTATTCCAACCAATATGAGGGACTTTGACCTTACTGCTGATTCGCTTTACATTACCTTTGAGCAATCCCAGGCCATTCCATTCGCCGTCTTCAAAACTCGTTTCATAAAATAGTTGCATACCTAAACAAATTCCAAGAATTGGTTTACCAGAATTGGCTTGGTTTTTAAGTGTCTCTGTTAGTTCGAGTTGTTCTAGGGCGTCCATTGCGTCTTTGAATGCACCCACACCTGGTAATATAATCGCATTACTGCTTTTAATTGTTGCTTTATCTGTTGTTACACAGGATTCTAGATTTAGTTTTGTTAATGCGAATTGTAGGCTTTTAATGTTACCTGCGCCATAGTCAATAATTGTAATCATAAATTTTTCTCCTTCTCTCTATTTATAACGTTCCTTTTGTGGAAGGTACCCCCTTAATGCGTGGGTTAAGTTGACTTGCTTGATCCAGTACTCGGCCAAAGCCTTTGAAAATAGATTCTATGATATGATGTGTGTTTTTTCCATATGCAAGATTAATATGAAGTGTAACATTCGCATTAGATACAAACGCCTGGAAAAACTCTTCAACCAATTCGGTATCAAAGTTTCCGACCTTGTCTTTTAAGCCCTCAACATTGAAAACAAAGTATGATCTGCCGCTAATATCCAATGAAAGGGTAGAGAGAGATTCGTCCATTGGCGTCGTAGTAGTTGCATAACGTGTAATACCTTCTTTGTTACCTAAAGATGTAGAGAAAGCTTGACCTAATGCAATACCGATGTCTTCAACAGAATGGTGCTGATCGACTGCTAAGTCACCATTACAAGTTAGATTAAGATCAAATAAACCATGTTTGGTCATTAATGTTAGCATGTGGTCGAAAAAGCCAACTCCCGTATTAATGTTACTATTACCACTGCCGTCGATAGTGAAGTCTAACATGATTTCTGTTTCTTTTGTATGACGGTTAATTGTTTGTCTACGCATTTGAATCATCCTTTCTAATTTGGATGGAGTTTGCATGTGCTGTTAATCCTTCTGTATTTGCTAGAGTCACAATATGCGGAGCTGCGTCCTGTAAAGCATTCTGTGAGTAGTGAATAATACTTGATTTTTTAACGAAATCATATACACCCAAAGGAGATGCAAATGCAGCAGTTCCACTTGTTGGTAGTGTGTGATTGGGACCTGCAAAATAATCACCTAATGGTTCTGGTGAATAATTTCCTAGAAATATAGCTCCTGCATTTTTCACATAGGCAACCTTTTCTAACGGATTCTCTATCATTAACTGTAAATGCTCTGGAGCAATCTGATTAACAAGTTTAAATGTCTCCACTAAATTTTCGGTTATAATAATGGTGCCATGTTGATCAAGTGACTTTTGGATGATGTCTTTTCGATCCAATTTTGCAGCTTGTTTTTCCACTTCATCATGAATAGCATTTGCTATCTTTTCACTGGTAGTAATACAAATGGCGCGTGCTTCTTCATCATGTTCAGCCTGGGATAATAGATCTGCTGCTACATAACTAGGTGGTGCAGTTTCATCTGCAACAACACATATTTCGCTAGGCCCTGCAATCATATCAATCGCGACATCACCAAATACCCATTTTTTCGCTCGAGCGACAAAAGCATTACCAGGACCAACAATTTTAACCACTTTCTCAACCGTCTGTGTACCATAGGCGAATGCAGCAATAGCCTGAGCACCACCTAATTTGTAGACAACATCTACTCCCATTTCAGCTGCTGCAACTAGTATATGAGGATTAATGGTTCCATTAGCTTGAGGCGGGGTAGCAATAGAAATTTTTTCTACTCCGGCAAGTTGAGCTGGAATTACATTCATTAATACCGTCGATGGATATGCTGCTTTTCCTCCTGGTACATAAACCCCAACTGATTCAAGAGGGGTTACTTTTTGGCCTAAGGTGACACCTGATTTTTCATTTGTAAACCAAGATTGTTCTTTTTGAGCTTGGTGAAAGCTTGTAATATTAACTTTGGCTTGTTTGAGGGCTGACAGAAAATCAGAGGTAACTTGATTCCTTGCTTCATCAAACTCTTTCTTGCTTACAGTTAGTTGATCCAATTGGACTCGATCAAAAACTTCTGTAAATTTATATAATGCTTCATCCCCGTTCTGCATCACTTGCGAAATAATATCTTGAACGGAATTGTCTAGTTCTTTAGCAGCAGTCTGAGAGATATTTCTATTGCTTTCCATAAACTGCTCAGTCGTTATAATTCTCATTATTTTATCACTCCAAAGTGGACTTTAATGTATTGATAAATTGGTGAATACTTGTTGATTTAGTAGCAAAACTAGCCTTATTTACGATTAGTCTTGTACTAATGTCTTCTATTTCTTCTAAAATAAATAACCCGTTTTCTTTTAAAGTATTTCCTGTTTCAACAATATCGACGATCGCATCTGCTAACCCAATAAGTGGTGCCAACTCTACGGAACCATTTAATTTAACTGTTTCAACGGATCGACCATTTTGTTGAAAGTGTTTCTTCGCTACAGTTGGAAACTTGGATGCAATTGTCAGCTTCTGTGTATTATTTAATACTTGTTCAGATTTTCCAGCTACAACAAACTGACATTTCCCCAATTTTAAATCGAGCATTTCATAGACGTCAGCTTGGGCTTCTAGAATATTATCTTTTCCAACAATACCAACATCTGCTGCGCCTTTTTCTACATATGTTGGGACATCAAGTGCTTTAACGAAAATTAACTTGATACGTTGATCATCGCTGTAAAAGACAAGTTTTCGGCTTTTTTCATGAAAGTCTGTAAATTGTATTCCAGCATTCGTTAACAGCTGAATCGTGCTTTCTGCGGTTCGTCCTTTCGCTAATGCTAGTGTAATGGTATCCACTTATGCATCCTCCTTTGGATCCTGAATAAGTTGGAGCAATTCATTAGAATCTTGGAACTGTATTTCCTTATTTTCATAGATAAGTAGGTTCAAACTTTTTTTGTACTGAATTGTCGTTTCAGGAATTTGTGCTTTTGCTCGATTTCCAGTGGAATATGTTAATACGTTGTATCCATCTTCACGTAATCTGTATGCAGTAAATAAGGCTTCAGACTGTTTCTCCGTATCATAGTAAACAATAAAGTCGACTAACGTTTTCTCTTGGAGAGGGGAATACTGCTGTTTCATAGCTTGAAATAGATAGTCGATTTCAAAGGCAAATCCAATAGCGGGTACTTCATCTGAGAATTGTTCGGCTAAGTTGTTATACCTTCCCCCCATTAAAACAGGTTTGCCAAAATCCTCTACATATCCTTGGAAAATAATTCCGGAATAATAATTCATATTGTTGATTAGTCCGAGATCCATTACCACATAATCTTCTACTCCATATGCATGAAGCACATCAAACACGTCAATAAGATTTTGTAATTTTAATTGCATGTTTTCGTTCTGGATGACTTGTTTTGCTTTTTGAATCACCATTATAGGATCCCCATATAAAAGGGGAATAGCTTCTATAGCAGATCGTACTGTAGGTTCAACTGTTAAGGTCTTAAGAAATGGCTCGATTTCTGCAATATTTTTTGATTGAATATAGGTTTGTAGTTGTTCTAATTCATGTTGTGATAGCTGAACGTGTTCAATTAACTCTTTAAAGAAACCTGCATGCCCAATTTCTATCTTGAAGTTTTTAAATCCAAGATCTTTCAACGTATGGATGGCAAGCATGATAACTTCTGCATCACTTTCAGGTGAATTTTCTCCAAAATATTCAATTCCTGCTTGCGTTCTTTCTTTATGTTCGTTTTGAGATTGACGAAATACATCAAGTACATAGTACAAACGTGATTCGTCTGATGACTTATACTTATCCAAGGCTGTCATTCTTGTGATAGGTATCGTTACATCTGGACGCATGACCAACACATTTCCGGATGGATCAATCACTTTAATCATCTCATCCTTATTTACCGTTCCAGTAATACTTGTATAAAGGTCATAGTATTCAAATGTGGAAGTCCGTACTTGTTGATATCCATAAGTGGTAAAGCGTGTTTTTAATGTTGTTATGAGATCGTCTATAATTTCAAAGTCTTTAACACTCGTATCTTTGGTATTATCAAAAATATAGTTTTGCATAAAAATCTTCCTTCCAGTCTTGCGCTTTATTACTTTATCGCTTTATCTAATTAAAGTTATATAGTATTCTAGTAATAAATGACGGAAAAGTCAATACAAAGGGGAGAAGTTTATGTTCGATTATCATATTCACAGCAATTTCTCAGCAGATTGTAAGACACCAATGGAGAAAACAATTGAAACTGCTATTAAAATAGGTTTAAAGGAAATTTGTTTTACCGAGCATATCGATTATGATTATCCTGATAAATCAATTGTGTTTGAGTTTGATTTAAGTGATTACGACAAGAAAATAATAAAAATGCAAGAAACATATGGGGAATATATTCGTATTAAAAAGGGTGTGGAGATTGGGTTACAGCCGCATCTGTTAACTCGGTATAATAATTTATTGGATAAAGAATCGTTTGATTTTATAATTGGTTCGATGCATACAACTGAAGGAAAGGATCTCCACTCTGGAGAGTTTTTCCAAAACAAAACTGTCGAGGAGGCATACCTTTCTTATTACGAAGAATTACTTTCGTGTGTGAAGCAGTTTAATCAATACAATATATTAGGCCATATAGATTTAGTAAAAAGATACTCGGCAAAAAAAAGCAATAATGATTTTCACGATATATTAATGTCGATTTTTGAGGAAATCATTCCTAAAGGAAAAGGAATTGAATTGAATACGTCAGGGTATCGTTATGGATTAGAAAGTGGAATGCCTAGTGTTGATATTTTAAAACGATACAGGGAGTGCGGTGGTGAAATCATTACAATTGGTTCTGATTCCCATATCGATTCTACTTTGGCTTATCGGTTTAAGGATGGTCTTGAATTGCTTGAAGCGATCGGGTTTAACTATATTGCAACGTTCGATAAGCAAAAACCAACCTTTTATTCTATTAAAAGTCTGCTGAACTAATGGACGAGAATGTCGTAAACTTTAGGTATATTATAAAGCAAAAAACACGGTTAGATGCTATAATGGTTTTGATAAAATAATAATTATAGCTGGTGTATAAAATGAATCAACTAAAGAAATTTCTTCTAATAATTGGCGGCTTGCTTTCACTAGGACTTGGGATATTAGGTATAATATTACCATTAATACCAACTACGCCTTTATTACTATTAGCTGCAGCTTGTTTCATACGTAGCTCTAATGACTTATACGAATGGTTGATCTCAAATAAATATTTTGGCACTTATATAGAAAATTTTCGATTAGGTAAAGGTATTCCATTAAAAGCGAAGATTACAGGTGTAACGGTATTGTGGTTATCGATGGGTTATACGATATTATTTGTAATCCCTCTCTTAGTAATAAAGCTTATTTTATTATTTATAGGTTCGTTTTTTACATGGTTTATTTTAAAACAAAAGACGTTATGTAAAACAGAGCAGCAAACGAGCTAAATGGGGTTACATTTTTGAGAAGAAAACATATCATTGGATTAACAACCTTGTGTACAATTATCATATGTGTTTTAGTTATGACAAACTTTCCTAAGGAGACTAAGTCTGAATTGGAAATAAATACTAGTAATCCAACTGTGTTTGTTCATGGTTATAAAGGAACACATAATTCATTTGGGTCTATGTTAGGCCGGTTTGAGGAAGAGTACAAATGGGGTAATAAAGCAATCGTGTACCGAATTTCCAAACAAGGGGATTTGCGAAGGTATAACCTTAATAAAGGTAAGAGGGAACCGGCTTTCATTCAAGTTATTTTTGAGGATAACCGAGCCAATTTCATCGACACTACTCAATGGCTGTCAAAAGTTATGAACGATCTAAGAGTGGCTTACCACATTGATACTGTTAATCTAGTTGGACATTCCATGGGAGGCATCGTTGCTCTTAAATACCTGGAGGAATATCAACATTCAGAGCGTTTCCCCATGATGGATAAGCTAATTACAATTGGAAGTCCATTTGATGGTATATACAGTGAAACGTATTTTCAACTTAATCGGGATCCTGCAACAATTGATTTAAGGCAAGACTCTAGTGCATTACAATTACTTCAGAAAAATAAACAATCGATACCAAATCGACTTCGTGTATTGAATATAGGAAGTACTGGTGATTTAGTAGCAACGCCACAAAGTGTGCAGGCATTACGAACTATTATACCAAGTGACCAATTAGAAGAAGTTATGATTAAAAACGACGACTTAGGACATAGTGAACTGCATGAAAACAAAGAGGTGGATTATTTAATTCACAAATTCCTGTGGCAAGATGACGTCCAATAACTTATAATATTGCAGTATGATTAATATAAATCGGATATTTTTAAAAGGAATGATTAGGTGGTAAATCATCATATGTACGATAAATTAACGAAGATTACATCCCAGAAAAATGTGATGGTTAATGAGCCCTTGAGAAATCATACGTATACTAAATTAGGTGGTAAAGCAGATTTTTTAGTTACCCCAGAAGCGTATGAAGAAGTACAGCAAATTGTTAAGCTGGCGAATGCAGAGGACATTAAATTCACATTATTAGGAAATGGATCAAACTTAATCGTCAAAGACGGTGGTATCCGGGGCATTGTAATGAATTTGAAGCAATTAACTACGATTAACACAGATGGTAAAACCATTGTTGCCCAAAGTGGTGCCAAAATTATTGATGTATCCAGAGAAGCTTTAAGCAATAAGCTATCGGGAATGGAATTTGCTTGTGGAATTCCTGGTTCAGTTGGTGGTGCGTTATTTATGAATGCCGGTGCATATGGTGGAGAGATAAAAGATGTTCTTGTAAGCACCATTGTTGTTGATAAAGAAGGTGATCTTTACTCGCTATCTGCTGCTGAATTAGATTTGGAATACCGCACTAGTAACATCCCAGATAAAGGTTACATTGTTCTAGAGGCTACATTTATACTAAAAGACGGTCACTATGATGAAATCAAAGCAATTATGGATGATCTCACATTTAAACGTGAATCAAAGCAGCCATTAGAGTATCCTTCATGCGGAAGTGTATTTAAGCGGCCACCAGGGTATTTTGCTGGTAAGTTAATTCAAGATAGTAATTTACAAGGAAAGCAAATAGGTGGAGCACAGGTATCTTTAAAACATGCAGGATTTATTGTCAATAAAGATAATGCGTCTGCAAAGGAATATATTGATTTAATTCATTTTGTACAGGAAACGGTGAAAGATAAATTTGGAGTCAATTTAGAGCGTGAAGTGAAAATTATTGGTGAAGAAACAAATAAATAAAAAGCGCAATGATGAGAAAAAATCTCATCATTGCGCTTTTGTTGTTCTGCTTATGAATTTCTAAACCTGTGTAGAAAGGTTTGTAAGCGTTCGTTTGTTGGGTTCTCAATAACTTCGCTAGGTGGTCCTTCTTCTGCAATAACACCATTATCTAAAAATAGAACACGATCAGCAATATCTAGTGCGAATTCCATTTCATGGGTAACAAGTACCATTGCCATTTCGCCTTCTTTGGCGATATCACGAATAACCTCTAATACTTCACCAACCAGTTCTGGGTCAAGTGCAGATGTTACCTCATCAAATAACATGATTTTTGGACGCATTACAAGTGCCCGTGCCATGGCAACACGCTGCTTTTGTCCACCGGAAAGCTGGTTTGGATAATTATCTAATTTATCGCCTAAGCCAACTTTTTCCAGCATTTCAATCGAACGGTTTTTAGCTTCTTGTTTATCTTCCTTTTGGACATGAATGGGTGCTGTCATACAGTTTTCTAAAATTGTCATATGCGGGAAAAGGTTAAAGTGCTGGAATACCATCCCAATATTACCACGAACTTCACGTAAATGTTTTTCGTTAGCTGGTACAAGCTCTCCATTCTTCTCCATATGCCATAGATTATCCCCGTCTACAATAATGGATCCTGAAGTTGGTTGCTCTAATGTCATTAACATACGAATGATCGTCGTTTTACCGGAACCACTTGGACCGATCACGGCAACTTTTTCTGAAGGCATAATATCTAAATTTATACCTTTTAAAACTTCGACATCACCAAATGATTTGTACACATTTTCATATCTTACAATTGGTTCTCCAGAAACGCCAACTGACTGATCTACATCTTTACTTTTTAACTCTGGTTCTGACATTATGATACAGCTCCTTTACCTTCTTCTATCGGTTTACTACCAGACGGTGCTTTTTTATCAAAACGCCGATTCATTTTCTTCTCTAACTTCTTAATAAGAATAGCAGAAGGATAACTTAATGCTAAGAATAATATTGCCACAATTGTAAGTGCCTCCAGATATTTCCAATGCTGTGCTCCATAGCTATTAGCCATGTGCAATATACCTACAACTCCAATTGTTGAAGCTAATGGAACTTCCTTAAACATAATGATTAAGTAGTTTCCTAGCATAGGAATCGTCGGAGGTATTGCTTGTGGTAATATTATTTTAGACCATTTCTGCCTTGTAGAAAAGTTCAATGCTTTTGAAGCTTCCCATTGCCCCTTTTCCACACCTTCTATACCTGAACGATAAACTTCTCCAATGTAGGTACTAAAGTGTACACCCAGACCTAAGACCGCGCATGTAAAAGGGTCTAAAGTGACTCCGACTACAGGAACCATCGGCCACGCGTAAAAGAGAAAGAATAACTGTACAAGTGGTGGTGTGGAACGAATAAATTCCATTACCCATGTAACAATCCAATTAAGTGGTTTAAATGGTATGCGACGTAAAAACGTCCAAGCAAAGCCGAAAATTAGTGCAAATAAGTAACATGCGACTGTAAGGGCTATTGTAATTCCTAAACCTTGGATAACGATAGGGAAGGCGTCAAAGAATATATCCCAACTCCAATTATTCATTAGGTGGCCACCCCTTTCTTAGAAATGCTTTCCGCTTTGCGTGTTAACCAAATTAATGGAAGTGCCATAATAAAGTAGAAAACAAGCACTAACATGTAAACGGTTGGCGCTGCAGATAGATCGGAGCTTCTTAAAATATCTCCATAATACAAGATATCTGTCATACCAATTAGTGACACTAATGAAGTTGCTTTTAACATTTGAATGAGATAATTTCCGAATTCTGGTAACATCATACGCACTGCCTGTGGGAAAATAACTAATCGCATCCGTTGAAAACGCGACATATTTAATGCAGTACTTGCCTCAGTCTGTCCCTTTGCAACAGCTAGAATAGACCCACGAACAATCTCAGACATATATGCACCATAGTTTAATGATATAGCTAATACACCTGCTAGTAGGTTACTTCCTAAATCAATACCAAATAACATTGGGAGTGCATAGTATAACCAAAATAATTGAACAATTAAAGATGTGCCACGGAAGATCTCTACGTAGAAACCAGTGAATTTTCGGAGGATAACGTTATTTGAAAGGCGACAGAGTCCAGCAATAAAAGCAAATAGATATCCGAAAATAGCGGAAAAAATAAGAACAATAATGGTAATCTCTATTCCTTTCATCAGAACCGGAAAGACTTCAGCTATAGCGCTAATAGTGATCACTCCTTTACGGATTTAATTTTTATGGAAAAAAGGATAGGGTCAGACCCCCTGGATGAGGGAGTCGGACCCTATGGAGTCAATGGTATATTTTTTATAGATTTAACTATAACTTTTAGCAGGTAAGAAAATATAAAACTTTCTTATCTGCATAAGTGCAACTAGGTCATTCGCCACAAGTCTTGGCGAATGACAAGTTTTCTAATCTTTTTTTAAACGTTGCCGCCACATACTTTTTCTGTAGTAATATCTGATGGAACAGCATTCATTTCTTCACTAAAGCTATTTGCTTCTAATAATTCTGCAACAGTACCATCTTCTTTCAATTCAGCAAGCTTTTCATTATATGCTTCACGTAAATCGTCACTGTCACTATGGAAAGCTGCTGCACCATAACTTGGTACACCTTCAACATCAGGCTGTTCAAATTCATTAACAAATTCTAATGCATCTGTATCAGCTGACTCTAATGCCATTTTAATTGTCATCTCTGTACCAGTTGTAGCATCAGCACGTCCTGATTCTACAGCTGAGAATGTTGCCGGAATGTCATCCGCACTTTGGATTTGACCTGCGTCTACACCCTCCGTTTTAAGGAATTCATTCTCTGTTGCACCAGCCATAACGGAAACAGTTATGTCGGGATTGTCAGCAATATCTTTATAGCTAGTTATGCCTAACGGATTACCTTTTTGTACGATTAATCCTTCACCATACATCATTTCTGGTTCACCGAAATCAACGTTTTCACAGCGGTCAGGGTTAATTGCCATACCAGCAGTTATTACATCAAACTGTTGGGCATTTAGACCTGGAATAAGCTGTCCAAAGTCAGCAAGTTGTGAATCCATTTCCTCGATTCCTAGTTCTGCAAAGACTGCAGCTGCTATATCTACTGCCGCTCCTTTTAATTCACCATCTTCTTCATATGCATAAGGTTTCTCATTTGCAAAACCAATCGTTACTTTTCCTTCCTCTTGTAATTGTGCTAGTAAACTATCGTCAACTTCACCTTCACCTTCACCATCACCATTACTATCGCTATCACCATCTCCACTTGTATCATCAGATCCGCATGCAGCGAGTAGAATAAAAGAAAAGCTTAATACTAAACTAAGTAACAGTTTCTTATTCATCTTGAAAAATGACCTCCCTTAGAATTTTAAAGCACAAAAACATTCAGTGCCTCAAGCAAATTTTTAAATTTACTTTTTCTCTTTTTATGACTTTTCTACTACGTAAAATGCACCTCAGTGACGCCAAAAAATCTATCCCTGAAGTGTCGTTACGATTCAATCAATCATATTATATATGTTATATCTAATTATAATTCTTCTCAAATGCAATATATTTTGATAATTTGGAATATAGCTCTATAAATTAGCCCTAATTAAATCCTGCTAGGACATGCAAAAGTATACTTGTATATAGTATGGTTTACTCCAAAATCCTTAAAAAACGTTATATTTCACGGTTTTTCTTACAAAAATTTACAGATGTATGTATTTAGTTGAATAATAGTATAGAAGCCTCACTAGTCAAAACACATAAAAATAAGTACGGTATTCATAGTTAAGTAGCTTTAATAAAAAAATATGAATTATTTCAAGGAGAAGTTATATAAGTCGAGGGAAACTCGAATGGATTACTTTACTAGATTTGTTCAGATAAACAATGATTACCAAAATATTCACTTAGCAGAGCTTAAAGGTTTGATAAAGGTGGTAATCGTTTCTGTATCAAATCATACTAGGAGAGATTTCTTTAAACAAAAAGAATGGGGAAATCCGAGGGTGACGAGGTTTATATGTTAAACTTAATATAAGTATTATAGTTTTTAACAAAGGCTGTTTTCGCACGCATTGTTGCTTTTTCATCTAGTTGATATATAATGCGACGTAACAGCAACGTCGTGATTTCCGCTCCGGGCAGTCGCTTTCCGCGGGCGGCTGGTGAGCGACCACGTGCTGAAGCACTTTGGTGTCTCACCTATGCCTATCTTCCCGCAGGACAAGAAAGGCTAAGAAAGCGACACATCGCACGCCGGAGCTTTCCTTGTCCTGCGGGAAAGTGAAGACGCTACAGACCCCACAGGGATCCGTCTTTGCGAGCGAGGAGGCTCAGCGCGAGCCCGCGGAAAGCGTAGTATTTTCCGCAGCGGTAGCAGAGCATTGATCGTGCTCTCAAGTTATGTCGCAATATAAATCTATTCTCTTTAAAAGCAACAAACTTTACGAAAACAGCTTTAACAATTAAGACTTAGCTTATCTTAGCTCACTCTAATATTATGTATAGGAGTTTTACTATGTTATTTTATATTATTCTATCAATAGCTATTATGTTAGTCGTCCTTTTATTATCATTATTCACTATTTCAAAAGGATACGCATATAAGCATACAGTTGATCCCTTACCAGATGAACAAGAGGATAAAAATGACACCGACATTAAAGAAAATTACTAATAAAAAATGACAAGTCTGCAATTATAGTGCTGATTTGTCATTTTTTAAAAGTAACGATAGTATAAAACTTTCTTATCTACATAAGTGCAACTTTGTCTTTCGCCATTAAGGCTTGGCAATAAGCCAAATTTTTTAATGATCTATATACTATACTTCACCATTACAAAGCATTTCTTCTGTAATGTCAGGCACCACTTTATGCATCTCTTCAACAAATCCATTAGCTTATAGTAGTTCAGAAACAGCTTAGTGTGATCTTTTTGTGTCTAATGGTTTTAACTTTGCTTCAATTTTATCTCGCTGATCTTCAAAAAACGGCGGTAATGCTAACGACTCTCCTAAATGTTCGATATCTTCATCTGTCGCAAATCCAGGGCCGTCTGTAGCTAACTCAAAGAGAATGCCATTGGGTTCTCTGAAATATAGGGACTTGAAATAAAAACGATCGACTAATCCAGAGTTGGGTAAACGTAGTTCCTGTAAACGATCTTTCCATTTAGATAACTCTTCTTCATTATCAACCCGGAAAGCAACGTGGTGAACACTTCCGCGGCCAGGACGTTCTGGTTGTAAATCGTTTCTTACTTCCAAATGAACCTCAGCACCTGTTCCACCCTCTGCTGTAGCAAATACCATAATGTCCTCCTGAGAGGTTATCGAAGAAGGGTAACTACCGACCTGTTTAAAGGTTAAAAGTTTTGTTAGTATGGTGATGGTTGGTGTTGGATCTTTTACTGTTAACTTAGTGGGACCAAGCCCAATGATTCCGTTTTCCATAGGAACACTGCTATGATCCCATGGTTTTCCTCCCTTAACACCTATGTTCGTTTCATCTGAAACAAGCGTTAATCGCTGACCCTCGGGATCACGAAAATGTATGACACTTCTATTTCCATCTTTTGTAATCCCATCGTGATCCACGTTGTATTCATGAAGTCTGTCCTGCCAGTATGTTAGAGCAGCATCGTTTGGAACGCGTAAAGAGGTGCCTGAGATACTGCTGATTCCCTGATAGGTTGAACCTGCATGTGGAATCTCAAAAAACGTTAAGTCTGTTCCCGGGTTACCCACCTCATCTGCATAAAACAAATGATAAACAGATGTGTCATCTTGATTAACTGTCTTTTTAACAAGTCTCATGCCTAAAACTTCTGTATAGAAATGGTAATTTCCCTTTGCGTCTGCTGTAATGGCGGATACATGATGGATACCTTTTATTTGCATAATTACTCCTCCTGTGACTTTTATCTCGTTCTAAGTATAAATTTAACTGTGAATAGAGTCTATTTGTTTGTTTTATTCCTTATTTTCCTCATAGCTTGGTCTTAGTCCTCTTTTAAGCTGATTAATACTTAATCCAAAGTCCATCTGTAAATGTGGGTAATCTTTAAAATTGTTCCAGTCTCCGCCCCATTCAAATCCTAGATTCTTAGCAAGTTCAGCTACTTCAAACCAGTCAGATTCACCGTTTCCGTTTCCATCATATTGCGTATCCCATATCATTTCTCCGTTTTCGTCTTGTAGGGTATAATCGATGGCTAGACCATAATTATGATAAGATTCACCACCTCTAGCATACGTTACAATGTCTCCTTGTTTTGATCTTCCTTGAGCATATAATTCGTTTTGCCTTCTGATTGAACGTGTCTTTTCTATAATAACAACTTCTATATCTAAATTGGAGGCTTGTTCAAGAAGAATATCCTTTTTCTCTTCTACCAATGGATGCAGTTCTATTGGTATTGGAGCATCTTCTCCTAAATCCATATATTGATCTTCTAATCGGTTATATAAAACAAAAATGATTACGATGAAAATAATCACTGTAATCCATGCAAGAATGTCTTTTTTTAGTTTATTCATGCAGCAAGTGCTCCTTTTCTACAGGTGGGTATTAGTAGTTATTATATCATGTAGATGGGGTAAACCTCGAAGGTGAATTTTTGAAATTTTTTCATTTATACAATCGATGGAAGTTGTAAAAAAGGGATGTTTAAAAAATATATAATTATTTTTGTATTCACAATTATCACTTTTAGTATTGTATAGTTAATAATAGAGATGAGACGGTATTCAGTTTGGGGTACTACTCTTAGGAGATCTACAGTAAAATAAGCTTGAGGGAGGGAGTACATGTACGTATTAATGGTGATTGTCATTGGATATTTGTTTGGATGTCTTCATGGTTCACAGCTGGTTAGCAAGCTTAAGAGTGTTGATATTAAAAACACTGGTGTAAAAAACCCTGGTGCTTCCAATACAACCATACTGCTGGGATGGAAATATGGTGCTTTAGTTGCGCTGATTGATATCTTTAAAGCAACTTTATCGATATTATTAGTAGTATATATTTTAAATGAAAGTGGAGTTGTCGGCGAAACACAAACCATGCTCATCTACATCAATGCTCTATTTATCATACTAGGACATAACTACCCACTGACAATGAGATTTAGTGGAGGAAAAGGCACAGCTTCACTTGTTGGGGTTTTAATTGCAATTGACTGGAAAATTGCTTTAATCAGTATAGGGATTTTATTGTTATTTACGTTGACGACTGATTATCTAGTAGTTGGGGTACTATTTATGTATCTATCCTTTTTAATTACAACTTATTATTTCTTTGGAATTGAACCAACAATGATAGTCGTACTTTTATCAGTGCTTAGTATCATGAAGCATCTCGAAAACTATAAACGGATATTGAAAAAAGAAGAAACGAAATTATCAAGTTTATTTCGAAAAGGAGCAGAATAACCTTTCTGAATTGAAATGAATGGAGGAAAACATGCTTGATATTATTAGTTGGATTATTATAGTAGCTTTATTTTTGTTAAGTTTTGTTGGAATTATATTTCCAATTATCCCATCAGTTCTTGTGCTATGGGTAGGTTTTATACTATATCACTTTGTCATAAACGGTACCGAACTGGATTTTGTTTTTTGGGCTGTTATGGTTGTGTTCACTGTCATTCTTATTGTCTCAGATATTATTGCTAATAGTTATTTTGTGAAAAAGTTTGGTGGGAGTAAATGGGGTGAGCGTGGTGCTGCCGTTGCTGTAATTGTTGGATCATTTATTATACCACCGTTTGGAATTATAATCGTACCTTTTATAACGGTTATTCTAATTGAAATGTATCAAAAACGTACGACAAAGGAAGCAATGCAAGCATCTATAGGATCATTAATTGGATTCTTGAGCGGAGTGGTAGCAAAAGTTATTATTCAACTTGTAATGATTAGTTGGTTCTTTGTCGTAATACTATTTTAAAGAGAAAGGATTTAATAACATGAGTCTTCCACCAAGAGTTATGACAATAGCAGGATCAGCAGCTGGTGGTAGTGCTGGGATTCAAGCGGATTTAAAAACGTTTCAGGAATTAGATGTCTATGGTATGAGTGTTATTACCGCCATAGTTAGCAGACACCCAATCACCAGCAAAAATGTTCATGCCCAGACTATGGAGGCTATCGAAGCGCAATTCGCCACGGCAATGAAGCAAGTTGGAGTCGATGGACTCAAAACGGGAATGTTATTTTCTAAATCTGTGATTGAAAGAACTGCTGAGTTGATCCAACAAACTTCCATTCAACATATAGTTGTTGATCCAGTTATGGTAGGGAAAATGGATTCAAAGCTTCTAGAAGATGATGCCATTACTATGCTAAAAGATAAGTTAATTCCTTTAGCGACAATAATAACGCCTAATGTACCTGAAGCATCACTCTTATTAGATGGCCGAACGATAGACAATATAGATGATTTAAAAACAGCGGCGGTTGACTTGTATCAACTAGGTTCAGACTATGTGCTGGCAAAAGGCGGACGTTTAAAGGGACCGGCAATAGATGTATTATATGATGGAACAAAATCTATCCTGCTTGAATCGCCACGTATTGATACAATAAATACAAGTGGTGCAGGGTGTACGTATTCAGCGGCGATTGCTGCCTATTTGGTAAAAGGTAAGCCTGTAAGAGAAGCGGTTCACTTGGCAAAAGGTTTTGTCACAACAGCAATTCAGCATGGGTTTTCCTATACGGAAATAGTTGGCCCAACGTATCATGCGGCAATGCGAAACAGGGGTATTGCCCATGAGATTAAACTATCTTATTGGAGGGATTAAGAATGGGGAAGCGAGCATTAATTAATGTAGATTATACCAACGATTTTGTAGCAACAGATGGAATGCTGACATGTGGAGAACCAGGACAAGATATTGAAGGAAACATTGTATCGATTACCAATGAGTTTTTAGAAGTTGGTGATTATGTAGTTTTCGCAATCGATGCACATGAAAAGGATGATAAATTTCATCCAGAAACGAAATTATTTCCACCGCATAATATCAAGGGGACTCCAGGACGTGATTTGTACGGTGAACTAGCGGATGTGTATGAAGGAAACAAAGAGAAAGAAAATGTCTATTACTTTGATAAAACGCGCTACAGTGCATTTGCAGGCACAGATTTAGAAATTAAATTACGTGAACGCGAGATTGACGAAGTTCATTTAGTAGGTGTTTGTACAGATATTTGTGTATTGCATACCGCTGTAGATGCATATAACAAAGGTTTTAAAATAGTGGTACATCAAAATGCGGTAGCAAGCTTTAATGCTCGTGGGCATGAATGGGCTCTAGGTCACTTTACAAATACTCTAGGTGCGAAAGTAATTTAAATGAAAAGCTTGTAGTAAACGGATCCGTTGCTACAAGCTATTTTGTAGTCTAGGAAATTATAAAATTAGGAGCCTGTGGATAATTTATTTACTGCTTAAGCCACGTCCAGCTCCGACGTACAGGACGTACTAGTGCCGATGACGCCACAGGACGTGGCGTTTTCATCGGCCAGCGCCCGTGCTGTTAGTGGGCTTCCTGATCCTCCTTACGATAAGTCAACATCGAATCGCTACCGCTCTTCGTGTTTCCTTTATCTCATGCGAATTTGGAAGATCGACTAACTTCGCCGCTTTGCGCGGCAACGTCGACCCACCCGCGATGCGCGGGCGCAGCCCATACGTCGCTAAACGGGCGCTTGCGCTTTTGTTCATTAGGATGTACTTATTCATTGTTCATAACTTTATCTTCAGCAAAATGAAGTCCAAATGATACAACACTAAGTTGAACCATTTTACAAGGCATTAGGATTTGAATTTACAGGACACGTGGTTGATGGGGAGATAAGTTCTCCACATACGAAAAACCACTGATAGATAAGGCTTGACTTTACTTTCACATCCATATATATTTAGAAATATAATACATGAAACGTTGAAAAGGATTAGTACATTTTGACCGTCTTTTATAGAGAGGAAATGGATGCTGAAAATTTCCAAAGACATAAAATGGAACCTGCCTTCCGAGTTCGCCATCAGAAAAGCATTTCTGCTGTAAGATGTGCGCGGTGATCAACCGTTATTATGCCAAGTGTACAAGGGCTAAACTTAGTCTTGTAAACAAGGGTGGTACCACCAACCTCGGTCCCTTTTCGGATGGAGGATTTTTTGTGTTCTGTTAATAATAAATTTAAATAAAGAGGTGTTTAGTATGGGTAAAAAAAATAAGCAGTTTGTTGAAAAAATTACCGCTATGGAAGATGATTTCGCACAATGGTATACAGATGTCGTAAAACAAGCAGATTTAGTTGATTATGGTCCAGTACGCGGAACGATGATTATTAAGCCTGAAGGTTTCGCAATATGGGAAAACATTCGTGATGAATTGGATCGCCAAATTAAAGCAACTGGTCATTCGAATGTATCGTTTCCCTTATTTATACCGGAAAGCCTACTGCAAAAGGAAAAGGACCATGTCGAGGGGTTCGCACCTGAAGTGGCATGGGTAACACACGGTGGGGAAGAAGAACTAAGTGAGCGCCTAGTTGTTCGACCAACATCTGAAGCACTTTTTTGTGAATATTATTCCAAAAATATTCACTCTTACCGCGACCTTCCAATGCTTTATAATCAGTGGAGTAATGTAGTTCGTTGGGAAAAAACCACTCGTCCATTCCTACGCTCACTAGAATTTTTATGGCAAGAGGGACATACCGCGCACGCAACATATGAAGATGCTGCAGAAGAAACGGAAAGAATGCTCGGTGTATATGCAGATGTTGTTGAGAACTATTTAGCAATCCCAGTAATTCATGGACGTAAAACAGAAAAAGAAAAGTTTGCTGGAGCAAAGTACACATTGACAATTGAAAGCTTAATGCATGATGGTAAAGCATTACAATCTGGAACTTCCCACCATTTCGGCTCGGGATTTGCAGAAGCATTTGATATTACGTATCTAGATGAAAATGGGGACCAACAATATGTACATCAAACCTCTTGGGGAATTACTACACGATTAATCGGTGCATTAATTATGGTCCATGGGGACAACCGTGGACTTGTTGTTCCGCCGCGCATAGCACCAACACAGGCAATGATTGTACCAATAGCACAACATAAAGAAGGTGTGTTGGATCATGCGTATGATTTACGTGATCGCTTAAAAGATATCGCTCGAGTAAATATTGATCCAAGTGATAAAATGCCAGGTTGGAAATTCAATGAGTATGAAATGAAAGGTATTCCAGTTCGTATTGAAATGGGACCAAAGGATATTGAAAAAGAACAAGTAGTACTAGTACGCCGGGATACAGGTGAAAAAGAATTCGTGGCACTTAATGAGCTAGAGGAACGTTTACCTATATTATTAGAGGAAATTCAACAGAACCTGTATAATAAAGCACTTGAGCATAGAAATGAAATGACTACTGTTGTAACGGATATGGAAGAATTCAAACAAACGCTTGATCAAAAAGCAGGATTCATAAAAGCTATGTGGTGTGGAGATCTTGCATGTGAAGAAAAGATTAAAGAAGAAACAACAGCAACATCTCGTTGTATTCCTTTTGAACAAGAAAAAGTAGCTGATTCGTGTGTATGCTGTGAGAAACAAGCTAAAGAATTAGTTTATTGGGCAAAAGCATATTAATAGGTAATCAGCGGGAGCGCAGTATAAATGCGCTCCCTCTTCTATTGGTGGATAAGAACGTATAAAACGTTCTTATCCACATAAGTGCAACTATAGCTTTCGCCATGAAGGCTTGCACTCCAAAGCATAAGGGCTTCTAAGAAAGCAAAGTACGCTTACTAAGAATCCCTTTAACGATAAGCCAAGTTTTCTAATAAGCAAAAAATAGTTGATATAAATGTAAAAAACTATTGCCTTGGTTACGTGATTTGTGTTATAAATATACATAGTAATTAATAAATATACATCTTCAGTGGAGGAAAACATGAAAAGTCAGTTAACAATTGAGATAGAAAAAATACAAAAAAATCTTTGGGATATGAGTCAATACCTTTACGAAAATCCAGAATTAGGAGATCAGGAATACCAGTCTATGAAGTTGCTAACTAAATTTTTAGCTGATCATAATTTTAATATTGAGACTGGGATTGTAAATAGAGATACTGCGTTTAAAGCAGCATATAAAAGCGGAAAGCCAGGTCCAACTATTGCATACTTAGCTGAATATGATGCATTACCTGGTGTAGGTCATGGATGTGGGCATAATATGATTGGCACAATCGGCGTTGGTGCTGGTGTTATACTCAGCAAACTAGTAGATGAAATTGGTGGGAATGTAGTAGTTTTAGGTACACCAGCTGAGGAGACAAACGGTGCAAAGGTTCCGATGAGTGAGGAAGGAACTTTTGATGATGTCGATGTTGCCATGATCCTGCATCCTGGTGATCAATCGTATGAAAGTGGGGAAGCACTAGCAATGGATGCGATACAATTTGCATATGCAGGCAAATCATCTCACGCAGCTGCATCCCCTGAAGAAGGAATTAATGCATTAGATAGTGTGATTCAGCTTTTTAATGGTATTAACGCACTTCGTGAACACCTTCCATCTGATGTTCGTATCCACGGTGTCATCTCTGAAGGTGGACAGGCTGCCAATGTGGTACCAGATAAAGCAGTAGCGAATTTTTACATTCGTGCTAAAGAGCGAACCTGTTTAGATGAGGTTGTTGGAAAAGTGAAAAACATCGCAAATGGTGCAGCCCTTATGACTGGGGCAACATTAGAAATATCGAATTATGAGTTGAGCTATGATAATATGATTACTAATAAAGCTCTCTCCAACGTATTCACTCAAAATTTGCATGAAACGAGTGAGCAACCAATTCATCCTGCAAAACAAGGTTATGGATCCATCGATATGGGTAATGTAAGTCATGTTGTGCCGGCAATTCATCCTTATATCGGCTTACACGAAAAAGGCTTAATTGCACATACAAAAGAATTTGCTGACAAAACAATTACCAAAGAAGGTCGCCAAGCTGTGGCTGATGGTGCGCTTTCGTTAGCACAAACTGGATATGATTTAATAGTGGACAAAGCATTACTAACGAAAGTACAAAATGAATTTAAAAAAGGTTAATTTTTATGCACTGCAATGTATAAAAATACTAAATTTTTTATAAATATAAGGGAGAGATTTTAATGAAATTTTCAATTAGCAAGTTAATCATATTTATAGTAATGGCGAGTGTAATGGTTGCATGTGGGGACAGTAATAATGATGAAGATTCTTCAACGGATGCATCTCAAGATAAAGAAGTTTTAAAAATGGCTACTTCAGCCGATTTTCCTCCGTTCGAATCGCGTGACACAGAAGGTAATTTTGAAGGGTTTGACATAGATCTTGCACATAAGATTGCAGAAGAATTAGGATATGAATTGGAAATTGAAGATATGAGCTTTGATGGGTTGATCGGAGCGTTACAATCTGGCCGTGTTGATATGGTAATGGCTGGTATGAGTACAACAGAAAAACGTCAAAAGAATGTTGATTTTTCAAATGAGTATAACCGTTCAGGTGAAATGTTCATTAGTAAAGCAGATGCGTCTATTGAAAGCCTGGAAAACCTAGAAGGGAAAACAGTCGGTGTTCAACTTGGCACAATCCAAGAAGAAGGTGCAGAAAAACTTAGTGAAGAATATGGATTTGAGGTTAAAAAGGTTGATGATGCAAGTATTCTAATCCAAGAACTTAATTCAAATCGTATCGATGTTGGTTACATGGATAAAACAGTTGCTGTTGGATATGTAGACGAACAAGGCTTTGTCGGATTTGATGATCCTACAACAGTTTCACCAGGTATGGGTGTTGCATTTCCAAAGGATAGTGAACTTGTGGAGGATGTAAATAACATACTTGAAGATTTAGAAGAAAGTGGAGAATTAGACGAACTAAAAGATAAATGGCTATCTGATTCAGAGTAAGTAACGTACAAGCTAGAAAGGTGAGGTGATAAGGCATGAACTTGGACTTTAGCCAACTCGTGCCTTATATTCCTTTTATACTTGAGGGAATATGGGCTACATTAAAATTCGTAAGTGTTTCGATAGTAGTAGGTTTTATATTAGGTACCCTGTTAGCACTATGTAAAATAACAAAGCTTCCATTTTTAAAAGGCTTTGCAGATGCATATACATCTATCTTCCGTGGGACACCACTAATTCTACAATTAATGATTATTTATTTTGCAGTACCCCAGTTAACTGGCTATGATATATCCGCATTTTTATCCGCGATATTGGCATTTGGTTTAAATTCATCAGCATATGTTTCTGAAATCATTCGAGCAGGTATCATGGCAGTTGATCGTGGACAAACAGAAGCTGCCGAAGCGTTAGGAATCCCCTATAAACCTATGATGATCAATATAATTTTACCACAGGCACTAAAAAACATATTACCCGCGTTGATGAATGAGTTTATTACGTTAACAAAGGAATCCGCAATCGTGTCTGTAATTGGGTACTTGGACTTAATGCGTAGAGCACAAATTGTTGGGTCTGATATATATCGGAACTTCGAGCCGCTGTTGTTTGCCGGACTAATTTATTGGGTAATAGTTTTCATTCTCACACAAATTGGTAATGTTGTAGAACGGAGGCTTCGTCATAGTGATTAAGGTAGAGAATATTACGAAAGAATTTGGCAAAAACACTGTTTTAAAAGATATAACTACTTCTGTCAATAAAGGTGAAGTAGTTGCTGTTATTGGGCCTTCAGGATCTGGGAAATCTACATTTCTTCGGTGCTTAAATTTATTGGAGGAACCAACATCAGGTCATATTTGGGTAGATAATCAAGAAATCACGAGTGCGAAAGCAGCTAAAATGGACGTTCGTAAGCAAATTGGTATGGTATTTCAACATTTTCATTTGTTTCCGCATATGACTGTACTAAATAATGTTGCCTATGCACCGCAAACAGTAAGGAACGTAAAAAAGGCTGAAGCAGAGTCTACGGCTAAAGAACTAATTGCAAAAGTAGGGTTAACAGAAAAGTTGGATGCATATCCAAACCGCTTATCTGGTGGTCAGAAGCAGCGTGTTGCTATTGCAAGAGCCTTGGCGATGGAGCCTGAGGTTATGCTTTTTGATGAACCAACATCCGCACTTGATCCAGAAATGGTAAAAGAAGTGTTGGATGTTATGAAGGATTTGGCACAATCAGGAATGACAATGGTAGTCGTGACACATGAGATGAATTTTGCCAAAGAAGTTGCCGACAGAATTTTATTTTTGGATGAGGGAAACTTGATGGAAGAAGGAGACCCAACAGCATTCTTTAATCAACCAAAAACGAATCGGGCAAAAGAATTTTTAGCAAAAATACTATAACAAAGCACTCAGAGAGTACCAAGCTCCTGAGTGCTTTTTATGTGAAAGAAAGTATAACTTAAAAGTCATGTATTTCAATAAAGAGTCAGTCACATCAAGCTTCAGAAGTCTGCGCTGTTGCTCAGGGAATTAGTTTTTCAATGTCTTTTCTAATAGTTTCAGGATTTGTTTGTGGCGCATATCTTTCAATTACTTCACCATTTTTGTCTACCAAAAACTTCGTAAAGTTCCACTTAATTTGTTTGGTTATCAGGCCTTTGGCTTGTTGTGTTAAATACACAAAAAGTGGATGTGCATGATCACCTTTCACGTCAACCTTGCTGAGCATTTTGAAAGATACACCATAATTGCGTTGGCAAAAATTTGATATCTCAGCATCTGTTCCAGGATCTTGATTATTGAACTGGTTACATGGGAACCCCAAAACTTCAAAACCTTGATCCTTATAGTCCTCATATAACTTTTGTAACCCTTCAAATTGTGGAGTAAATCCACATTCACTAGCCGTATTCACAATAAGAAGAACGTTTCCTTTATAATCTGCAAGTGATTTTTCTTCACCTAGCATCGTTTTTGCGGAATAATCGTGTACACTAATTGGAATCAGCCTCCTTTTATCAAAAGAATAGCAACATGCTATACACTTGTCAAAATATTGAGATTACCTTCAAGTATACATATAAATAAATATTTTGGCCAAAAAAAGACGACTTTTTACAGTCGTCTTTTACTTAAGCTTCTTGTTTTGTATTTTCTTTTTCGAGTAGCTCAAGTCTATGCTGAACTTCTTCTTCAGACAAATCATGTTCTTTCACATACATGTTACGTGGGCTTACACGGCATTCGTGTGTACAGCCTCTGATATATTTATGCTCATTTTCAACCGAGCAAAGAATTTGTTTATTACACTCAGGATTGGCACAGTTGACATAGCGCTCACATGGCTCGCCATCAAAATAATCAACGCCGACTACAACGTGTTCTTTTTGATTGATCGGCACCGAAATACGCTCATCAAACACATAACACTGTCCATCCCATAGATCACCTTGAACGTTAGGATCTTTTCCGTATGTTACGATACCACCATGCAGTTGCGCAACATCTTCAAAGCCTTCCTTAACTAACCAACCAGAAAACTTCTCACATCTGATACCACCTGTACAATAAGTTAGTATCCGTTTACCTTCAATAAGGTGTTTGTTTTCACGTACCCATTCTGGAAGATCGCGGAATGTTTCGATATCAGGACGGATTGCGCCACGGAAATGTCCTACATCATACTCGTAATCATTACGAGCATCTAATACTACTGTGTCCTCATCTTGCATCGCTTCAAAAAACTCATTTGGTGCTAGATACTTACCAGTAGTTTGTTTGGGGTTAACGTCATCCTCCAAACGAAAGGTTACCAATTCTGGTCGTGGACGCACATGCATTCTTTTAAAAGCATGTCCGGAATGTGGATCAATTTTAAATGTCATGTTACGAAAGCGAGGATCATTATGCATCGCTTCCATATACTTTTCCGTTTGCTCAATAGTACCTGAAACCGTCCCATTGATTCCTTCATGAGCTACTAATATACGGCCTCTTAAATCCAGACCCTTACAAAATTGAAGATGCTCCATTGCATACGCCTCGGGATCCTCAATATGGACATAGTTATAATACAGTAACACTTGATATTTCTTACTGTTTTCCATTCTAATTACCACCTATCATTCATATTTGCAAGATATAAATGTCTGGTAGTCGTATTCTTTTATAATCTTGCAAGATCATATTTTATCAAAATTTGAATGAAAATACAATGTGTCCTTGATTATATTTTAAATAAATTAGTGTGTTGTGAATGCCGTCAAACCAAGATAGAACAGCGCCTTGAATAATAATTATAATAAAAAATAATGAATTGCTTGCATTTTATTTCATAAAAGAGTAAAGTTAATTATAGCAAAAGGAAATTGGAGTTTGAATAATACTTTACGATCTCTTATCAAAGTGGTGTAAAAGTATTTATGATTCAATTATACTTTGCACGATATTTGTATAAGGAGGTCATTTTAATGACTGGTAAAGTAAAATGGTTTAATGCAGAAAAAGGGTTCGGTTTCATCGAGCGCGAAGACGGAGACGATGTATTCGTACATTTCTCAGCTATTCAATCTGAAGGTTTCAAAACTCTTGAAGAAGGTCAAGACGTTGAATTTGAAATCGTTGAAGGTAACCGCGGACCACAAGCAGCTAACGTAACACGTCTATAATAGATGATTTAAAAGGCTTATCTCGTTCTAGAGATAAGCCTTTTTACTTAGTAAAGAAAGTATACAACTTGAAAGTTATGTGTATGTTCTACAGAACCAGCCACGTCTAACTCCAACGCCTCGAGTCATAAGTAGGTCGACTTGGGAAAAGTCATCCACACTACGCAGCTGCTTATGCTTGTCGTGTCTTTCAAGGCGCTTTGCGTTTATGTTCGCAGATAAGAAAGTATAAAAACTTTCTTATTTGAGTAAGTGCAACTAGGTCATTCACTCTAAAGGCTTGCACTCCAAAGCATAAGGGATTCTAAGAAAGCAAAGTACGTTTACCAATAATCCCTTTAACGAGTGCTAAGTTTTCTAATACTTAAATTTAACTCTTATTGAACTAAAGCTTTACTTAAATAGAAATTACACTGCTTGATCATAGGACAGCCTATCTTTTTTGCGGACTCATTGGACCTTATTTCCTTTCATTATGTATAATTATCGCTGTTGTCGGACTGAGTGGACCTTATTTGTAACAGTTCCAGGAGTTATAGACTATTTTTCATGTAATAAGATCCCCTGAGTCCGCTTGACCTTAGAAATCACTGTTTTTCACACAAATAAGGGCACTGGAGTCCGTGAAATTTGTTCGTCTATTATCTGCCTCGTTTACTCAAGAAGCGATTGTCCTCTTGAGCAATCGCACCCGTTATAAATTAAACTTCCACTTTTCCTATAATAGTTTTTATCCGTTCTTGTAATTCAGTCTTATCCAAGTATTCAAAAAATCTAAGACGATTTCTCCAAGGGTCAGTGAAATTCCCCCTTTAACTGGAACTATCTGGTCTTGAGTGTCTTTCAAGGCGCTTTGCGTTTATGTTCTAGCTTAGGAAATTATAAAGGTAATTTATTAATTGTATAGCCGTAACTAATTAAAATCCCTATTAATGGATAGTTCCAATTAGTGGGGATTATTTTAGTAGATAGGAAAGTATAAAATTTTTTCATCTACATAATTGCAACTAAGGCTTTTGCCATTAAGGATTGGCGATAAGCCAAGTTTTCTAATATATGTTTTAATATAAGTAGTGGATCGTTAATATTACAAATAGTGGAGGGAAGATATGACTAATTCGTTTAACTGGCATCAAGAAGCCAAATTACAATGGGATAATAGAGCAACATTTTGGAATGAGCGAAGCACAAATATGTGGGATAATGGTAGTAGAAAGGAAATTGTACCTTTTGTTCAAAAGTATGTAACAACAGGAAGTAACATACTTGATATAGGTTGTGGGGATGGTTATGGCTCATATAAACTTCACTACTTAGGATATAATGTTACTGGAGTCGATATATCAAGCGAGATGATTAGTCGAGCAACTAAGCGATTAAAAAATGAGGATATTACTTTCTTGCAAGGAGATATAATGAATTTATCATTTGAAGATAATAGCTTTGACAGTTTGATGGCTATCAATGTACTGGAATGGACGGAGGTACCTGCTAAAGCACTACTCGAAATTAATCGTGTATTAAAGAAAGACGGGTTGCTTTGTGTTGGAATTTTAGGACCTACGGCTGGGCCTAGGGGGAATAGTTATCCACGTATTCATGGTGAGAAAACAATTGCTAATACCATGATGCCGTGGGAGTTTCAACAGCTTGCTAAAGAGTACAAATTAGAGTATTTGGATGGCTTTGGGGTATATAAAGAAGAAGTTAAAAAGCACCATCTTGAAGGATTACCATTAGAATTAAAACAGGCATTAACATTTATGTGGGTATTTATGCTTCGAAAGGTTGATTAGTAATGGATAAAAAAGAAATGGAACAACAAGTTATTGAAAGCTATCAAAATGACGAGAAAATGATGATTTTGGTCTATGCGCAATGGTGTATAAATAATGATCTTGACCCCAAAAGTTTATATAAACAAGCCTATCCATCGCAGGTGAATAACAACGCTTTAAAGGAAGCATTAGAACTAACCGTTCCCAAAAAGGAGTCAGAAGAAATTCCAGACGATACTGTCATGAATGTACTGCAACTTTTCGGGAACGATGACTTAGCATTTATGGTTCAAGAACAGATAGACAAACGCAAAAAGTGAGATGTTACTTTTCAAATAGCTTAATCAGAGCTTGGGTGCCACTATCATCTTCTCCAGTTTCTGCAAGATCTTTATAGAGCTTTAATGACAAAGTCAAACCAGGTGTTGATAATCCCATTTCCTGTGCAGATTCAAGTGCGATTGTCATGTCTTTAATGAAATGTTTTACATAGAAACCAGGATCATAATCACCACGAATCATTCGTGGTGCAAGGTTGGTTAGAGACCAACTACCGGCAGCGCCTGTGGTAATACTTTCAAGCACGCGTTCAGGATCTAGGCCGGCATTTTTGGCATATATAATTGCTTCACAAACCCCAATCATATTGGAGGCTATTGTAATTTGGTTACATAGTTTTGTATGTTGGCCAGCTCCTGCCTTTCCTTGTAATACAATATTTTCACCAAGGATTTGGAATATAGGCAAAACGGTATTAAACGCCTCCTCGTCTCCACCAGCCATGATGGCTAATGTTCCATTTTTAGCTCCAATATCTCCACCAGAAACAGGTGCATCAATTGCATGAATTCGTTTGGTTAGAGCTTGTTTGTATATCTCTTCTGCTAAAGATGGCTTTGATGTAGTCATGTCAATAACATATGTGCTTGGTTTTGCGTTTTCAAGAATACCTTCATTCCCAAAATAAACTTCTTCTACATCTGATGGATACCCGACCATTGTTATAATCACATCAGCCGATTCCGTAAGTTCAGAAACCGAATTTTTCCAAGTGGCACCATTATTAATTAAAGGTTGTGCTTTTGATTTTGTACGTGTATAAAGGTTAATTTGGTATCCAGCTTTTTGTAAATTGGTTACCATACTCTTGCCCATGACTCCAGTTCCAATAATACCGATTGTTGTATCATTTATCTTCATCATATATATACTCTCCTTTTATAATAGATTTCGACATAGTGAGTGCTAAATCCTTTTATCTTAGGACATGATTTTTGTATTATAGTATTTAATAAAAGGAGTGAAATGGGAATGGAATGGTACATAAAATCTTTTCAAGAACTAACGAATAATGATTTATACGAGCTTATGAAAGCAAGAGTTGATGTATTTGTGGTAGAACAAGAATGTCCTTATCCCGAATTGGATAATTACGATCAAGAAGCAATTCATTACTTTTTAAAAATAAATAACGAAATGGCAGCCATTGTCCGTATTTTACCAGCAGATACTAAATATCAAGAAGTTTCAATTGGAAGAGTGATGGTTAAAGAGAAATACAGAGGGAATGGTTATGCCCAACAAATTATGAAAAAAGCAATTGAATATGTAGTAAATGTGTGGGATGAGTCCATAATAAAGCTACAAGCACAAGAACACCTGAAAGATTTTTATGGGTCGTTTGGTTTTAAGCAAATTTCACCATCCTATATGGATGATGGCATTCCACATATTGACATGGTTTGGAAGCAAAAATGAAGTATCATAATTACGGATTTACACATAGTATAGTTAGCGATCCTTTTATACTTAAACGCTAATGGAGGCTGATCGTTATGATCACGAAGGAGCAAATATTACAGTGTAAATCTGCTTTATTAGATCGACAATCAGAACTAATTAACCAAGTACAAGACCACTTTGGATTAACATATGAATTAATAAAAGAATCAGTTGGTGAGTTATCTAATTATGATAATCACCCAGCGGATCATGGTACAGAATTATATGAGCGAGAGAAAGATGTAGCTCTAAACGAACATGCAGAGCAGGAATTAGAAGAAATAAATGAAGCACTTCATGCAATAGAAGAGGGGACATACGGTATTTGTAGTAAGTGTGGTGCGGATATTCCGATGGAACGCTTAGCAGCTGCTCCAACAGCAGACAGGTGTTTCGAACACGCTAGTAACACCATGTTCGAGGAAAATCGTACGGTGGAAGAAGATGTATTTAGCCCAAACATCAACCCAGATGAAGTTACAGACGAAGAGCAAACTGGTTATGACGCTGAGGATGCTTGGCAAGAAGTAAGTAGATATGGTACATCTGAAACACCATCAGACTTTTATGGTGACCGGGAGAGTTACAATGAAATGTATCCAAACAATGATGAAAATGTCGGAAGTGTTGAGGATCCAGAAGATTTCTTAGCAGCAGATCGGGAAGGTAAATTTACCGGTGTCACTCCAAATCATGAAAAATACGAAGATTAATTACGCGTGCACAGTCTCTGTGCATGTTTTTTTGGAAAAATTTTATCAATGGTGGTAGTACTAGTGCAGAGAGTAAAGAAATTTCTATGACAGGAACTGGTTTGTGAAAAATGTTTGATATGTAACATAACCAATTCATTGTCGTATTTTGTGAGAACTTTGGGTCTCGGAGTTTTATAATAAGAAAAGTTCGACAGGAAGTAATAGTATGGATTTAATCCTTTGGTGGATATAAAAGAGCTCCTTTTAATAAAAGGAGCTCTTTTTCAACAGATACCAAATGCATAAAACTTTCCTACATAAGTGGCAACTAAGGATTTCGCCATAAAGGCTTGGCGATAAGCAGAGTTTTCTAAAGTATTTAAAATTAAAATCACCCAAACAATCCACCCATTAGGCCACCAAATAAAGACTCGATAAATGTTCGAACAAAGAACCCAAATACAAGCATAGAGATAAGATAAATAGCGATTAATACATATAAGCGATCAAATCCACTAGCAGGCTTTTCGAGTAGAATTAAAGTAGGCACTATAACAATGGCACCAAGAATACTTACCAAAATTACTAATGCAGCCAAATCGGTTAAGCCTATTAGATTTAATAAAAATCCAGTAGCATAAAGTAACAGGAATGGTGTTAAATAGGCCCCATACTTAGCTATTGTATCTGTATAAGTTACTGCTTGAACAGCCATTTTTGCACCTGCAAATGTTAAGCTCGCAACAATACCGAATAATACCACGAACTCGACAAATGGAAGGACAAAGCTATCGAAAAATGAAATTTGGATAAATCCTGCTGAAACGCCACGAATAGATAAATGATATCCTAAAGCAATTAATAAAGAAAAAATAATTATTGTAATAATTCCAGAAGGCAAATCTTTGCTGTCTACCTTTTTTGCTTCACTTGGCTGCTTCAACAGCGTTACAAAAAAATTACCAAAATTAGAACCGGTTGCCTTCATTTTCTCAACAGTCTCATTGGATTGTATTTTGGTTTGTTCTTGTTTTGTTTGTTGCTGTTGTTGTGGTGGAGTATTTATAGTTGGATCAGCAGCTGCTGCATATTCCTTGTTGGGTAATTGGGTTCCGCAACTAGTACAAAACTTACCTTCTTCTGTTTGCTGTCCACAATTTGGACAATTCATACTATCACTTCCTTTACATAATTTTAACATCTCCTACTACTATAATAATGATTTCGACAATATATGTATATTACCCTTGTTTTTTTAGAAGAAAACATTCCACAAAAAAGTTACGTCGCAGTTTATATCTATTGTGACAAAACAATCTTTTAGAAAACAGCCAATTAAAAAAAGAAGGGGAACATCCCCTTCTTTTTTGAATAATCTCTACTTATTCCGTTCTGTTAATTCCATTTCAACAGTTTGTGGCTTTCCATCGCGGTAATACTCCATTTCAATAGAGTCCCCAATAGAGGTTTCTGAGTACATATATTTTCGTAAGTCTAGTATGGATGTAATTTCTTGATCATTGATTTTTGTAATGATATCAAATTGCTGCAACCCTACACGGTCTGCAGGTGAACCTGATTCCACATCTGCTACTACCATACCGCCTTCTATATCTTCTGGTAATGTAATCTGATCACGATATTGTGGTGGAACTTGATTTAATGATGCTGTACTTACACCAATAAAGGGTCTGGCAATCGAACCATCTTTTTCTAGTTGTTCCATAATAGGCAATGCTGAATCACTTGGTATGGCAAATCCAATGCCTTCCACTTCCTGACGAGCTATTTTCATCGAATTGATCCCGATTACTTTTCCATCAGCATTTACTAACGCCCCACCACTATTACCTGGATTAATAGCTGCATCGGTTTGAATGACTTCCGTGATCCAATCGGGTTGATTATCACCATTTGTATCAATTGGGATGGAACGTTCTAAACCACTTATAATCCCTCTTGTGACCGATCCTGATAAATCCATTCCTAATGGATTACCAATTGCAATTACTGTTTCACCGATTTGTAAATCTCCTGAAGATCCAAGCTCAGCAATAACGTCAATTTTACTACCATCAATCTCTAATACCGCTAAATCACTTAATGCATCTGCTCCTAAAACACTTGCTTCTACATGCTCATCATTTTTTAAGACTACCTCAACAGTTTCTGCGCCTTCTACTACATGGTTATTAGTTACAACGTAGGCTTTACCGTTTTCTTTCTTATATATAATACCAGAACCAGCCCCTGCTTCCTGACTCTGGGCCCAAATGTTTTTTTGTTGCTTGTTGAGGACACTTACCACAGCCTTGGAAGCCTCGTCTATATTGGATGCAACGTCAGCATTATCAGAAGCAATTGTATTAATTATACGAGGTGATTCTGTTTCTGCTTCGTTCGTTTGTGTGGAAGCTGAACTACCACCCACTTTTTCATTTATAGGGATCATGTCAGTGGTAAATAATAAAACAACGATCATCGCAGAGATAACCCCACCTAAGATACCACTCCAAATTAGTTGCGATGTCGATTTATTTTTTGGTTGTTCAGAAGTGATTTTTTCTTCTTGATTAGTAGTGTTTGTATTTTTTTCTTCATTTTGTTCCATACCTATATCACCTCATAAGTTTATTGTTACATTTAGTATAAATAGCAAATTTGAAATTTATATGGTATAAATGTGGAAAAAATGTGTAAATTGCATTTAAGTATTCAGAATCAGCTAAAGTGTGTAAAAATATAGGTAGGAAATGAACAAACTAGGGGGTCATAACATGAGTAACCAAATAGGTGTTGTTGAGGATGATACTAATATCCAGCAAATTGTTTCTGCATATTTAAAAAAAGAGGGTTTTTCTGTAATGCTACTAGATTCTGCTGAGGAGGCATGGAAATTATGGGAAACACAACCACCTGATATGTGGATTTTAGATATTATGCTCCCTGGTATGGACGGTTATGAATTTTGTAAAAAAATACGAAACGAGAGCGATGTCCCAATCATTATTATTTCTGCAAAGGACGAGGAAATTGATAAAATTCTCGGGTTAGAATTGGGTGGTGATGATTATTTAACAAAACCCTTCAGTCCAAGGGAATTAATAGCACGTGTGAAACGTTTATTTAAACGAACCCATATTTCGAGTGAAGCATCAGAACAACCTTCCAACAAGCTGAAATTGAATAATCTACTCATCTATATAAACGAACGCCGAGTATTTTGGAATGGAATAGAACAGGAAGTGACTACCAAAGAGTTTGATCTTCTCTTATTGTTTGTTGAAAATTGTAATCATGCTTTTTCTAGAGAAGAACTGTTAACAAAAGTATGGGGCGATGATTATTTTGGAAGTGACCGAGCGGTTGATGATTTGGTTAAACGACTTCGTAAAAAATTTAATGATATTAACATAGAAACGGTATGGGGATTCGGATACCGTTTACGAAGTGACGAGGAATAATCATGAAACTTCACTATCAACTAAACATTGCGTTTACTACATTATTACTTGTGATTTTGTCTGTAACCGGATTTATCATTTATTCGCTTATTTTAGATTTACTCATTCAAGACGAGCAGAGGCAGTTAGAGCAAAAAGGTGAAATTCTAGTCAGCGTATTAAATCAAGAATTTGATGATCGACAGAATACCCAACAATTCCGGGAGTTTTTACAGGATCAGGACTTGCAATTATTCATGTTTGATCGACAGGGGAGTCGTGTTCTTTATTCAACAATGCCTTCACAAATCGCCCGTGGTTTTGTTGCAACGAATGATTTCTCAGATGAGAATGAACCATTATGGGAATATGGGAATGATAAGTATGTAACGTCTCGTATTCTTTTTTATCCAGAGAGTGCCGGGTTGGAATTAATTTTACTAACACCGCTAAACGATCTACAAGCAGTACAACATAACTTCTTTGTTCGATTATTAGTTGTGTTTTTAATTGGTGCAGCAGCTGCAGTGATTCTTAGTTATATTTTCACCAACAAACTCGTTACACCATTAACACGGTTGAAAAAACAACTGAAGAAAATTGAAAAGCGGCAATTCGACCAAATTGAACCAATTAAAGCAACAGGTGAAATTAAAGAGGTTGAACAAAGTGTATTTGAAATGGCTGATGAATTACAACAGTATATGAAGACCCAACAAGCGTTTTTCCAAAATGCAAGTCATGAACTGAAAACGCCATTGATGACCATACAAGGATATGCTGAAGGTATACGAGATCGTGTATTTGACAAAGAGGATGAAGAAAAAGGGTTAGAGGTAATGGTAACAGAAGTCAAAAGGCTGAAAACAATTATAAATGAAATGATCCTATTAGCTAAGCTTGACAGTGAACAATCCGTCTATCATCCAAAAAGAATTGAAGTAGCATCACTCGTTAATCAGGTGTTAGATCGCACATTGCCTTTAAAGAATGAAAAGCATGTATTGATCCATTATTCATCAGAACCAGGAGTCACCTTGTATGCTGATGAAGAAAAGCTGTTACAAGCATTGTTAAACGTTACGGTTAATGCAATCCGTCACGCTCACTCATTAGTTAACATATCGGTTAAGAAAAGTAATGAGGTAACGACAATTGTTGTAGAAGATGATGGGGAAGGCATAACAAAGGATTTACTTCCACATATTTTTCACCGTTTTGTGAAAGGTAATAATGGGGAAACTGGTTTAGGATTAGCTATTTCACGAGCAATTGTAGAACAGTCAAATGGGACTATTTCAGTCGAAACATCCGATTATGGTGGTGCCAAATTTGTACTTACTTTTTCATAATTAAAATTAAATTGAAAAATTTATCCAATCAGAGTTTTTTCTTTATTGACTTTTGTGATATACTAGTATAGTTTGAATCATCCCGTAATTATAGAGGAGCGTACTTTTTATGCAATTAAGAGAAGATATTCGAAATATCGCGATCATAGCCCATGTTGACCATGGAAAAACAACACTTGTTGATCAAATGTTAAAATACTCAGGAACATTCCGTGAGAATGAACAAGTAAATGAACGTGCTATGGATTCGAATGATATAGAACGTGAACGTGGAATTACTATTTTGGCGAAAAATACAGCGATAAAATATAAAGATACTGCTATCAATATTCTTGATACACCAGGACACGCTGATTTTGGTGGTGAGGTAGAACGCATCATGAAAATGGTTGATGGTGTGATTTTAGTTGTTGATGCGTATGAAGGTACAATGCCACAAACACGTTTTGTACTAAAAAAAGCATTAGAACAAAAATTGACACCAATTGTTGTTTTAAATAAAATTGACCGACCTAGTGCTCGTCCAAATGAAGTTATTGATGAAGTATTGGACCTATTTATTGAACTAGGGGCAGACGATGACCAATTGGAATTCCCTGTTGTTTATGCATCTGCATTGAATGGAACATCAGGTGAGGAGCCAGAGGAACAAAATGAAACGATGGATCCGGTTTTTAAAACGATATTAGAACATATCCCAGCACCGGTTGACACACAAGATGAGCCGTTACAATTCCAAATCACATTACTTGATTACAACGATTATGTTGGTCGAATTGGTGTGGGGCGAGTTGTACGAGGCAAAATTAGTCTTGGACAACAAGTAGTAGTAATGAAAAAAGATGGTTCTCAGAAGTCATTCCGTATCAGTAAGTTATTTGGATTTATTGGCTTGAAACGAATTGAAATTGAAGAAGCAAAAGCTGGAGATATTGTAGCGATAGCTGGATTGGAAGATATTAATGTCGGAGAAACCATTTGCCCTAAGGATCACCCTGATGCGTTACCATGGCTTCGTATTGATGAACCAACATTGCAAATGACTTTCCTTGTTAATAATAGTCCATTTGCTGGACGTGAAGGTAAATATATTACGTCTCGCAGAATTGAAGAGCGTTTACTGAAGCAATTGGAAACAGACGTAAGTTTACGTGTAGATCCAACTGAGTCACCAGATGCATGGGTTGTTTCAGGACGTGGTGAGCTGCACCTATCTATTTTAATTGAAAACATGCGCCGTGAAGGCTATGAGTTACAACTATCTAAGCCACAGGTAATCATTAAAGAAATAGATGGTGTGAAATGTGAGCCCGTTGAACGTGTTCAAGTAGATGTTCCAGAAGATTACACAGGTTCTATCATGGAATCTCTTGGTGAACGTAAAGGTGAAATGATTAATATGGTTAACCAAGGTAATGGGCAGGTTCGTTTAGAATTCAAAGTACCATCACGTGGTCTAATTGGTTATTCTACTGAATTTATGTCACAAACGCGTGGCTATGGTATTATCAATCACACATTTGACACCTATGAGCCTCTAATTAAAGGCCAAGTAGGTGGAAGACGTGAAGGAGTACTTGTTGGTTTAGAAAACGGAAAAGCATCCACTTATGGTATTATGCAACTTGAAGATCGTGGTGTTATATTTGTTGACCCAGGAACAGAAATTTATGCGGGTATGATTGTCGGAGAACACAATCGAGAAAACGATCTTACCGTTAACATTACCAAAGAAAAACATTTAACAAACGTTCGTTCATCAAATAAAGACCAAACTTCTACAATTAGAAAAACACGTGATCTTTCTTTAGAAGAAGCAATTGAATATTTAAACGATGATGAATATTGTGAGGTAACTCCAGAATCCATCCGTTTACGTAAAAAAATATTAAACAAAAGTGAACGTGAAAAATCAGCTAAGAAAACGAAAGTATAAATCATGATAACGACGGTGAAAGTACACGATAGTACTTTTGCCGTTTTTTTGGTTTATGGATGTAGTTGGAGAGAACTAAAAATCGATCAACAGAATGGAAATATAATCAATAGAGCAGAAAATTGATCAACAGTGCAGAAATATAATCAACAGAGCAGAAAAACGATCAAAAATTAACTAGTTTTACTCCCCTAAAAAAATCAGATAAACTAAGTACAACTAATTAAACCCTCGTGAGGTGGTTCCCTATTCGTTTCGTAATACTAAGTATGAGTTTTTTACTCTTCACAGTGGGATGTTCTGAAGATGAACATTTACAACCGAATTCAGAGTCGCCTACTAGTGAGAATGAAACAGTTACAGAAAAAGGTGTTGAGTCTGTAACTGTAGGTGAGCGAAAAATCATAGCGCAGAATCTCCAGGAACCTTGGGAAATAGCGAAAGTTAATAACACTTTTTATGTTAGTGAACGTAATGGATCAATCGTAACAATTGACGGAGAAAATCAATCACGCAAGCCGGTTAAATTTGATAAAAATTTGGCCAATCAACCGGAAGCTGGATTATTAGGAATTGCATTTCCTGATGATTTCACAGAAACTGAAACTGCATTCGCCTATTACTCGTATCAAGAAGATAATGAGTATTATCAACGTGTTGTTACGATAGAACAAGGAAACGAACATTGGGTGGAGCAGTCTATTTTAATAGACCATATTCCTGGTGGTCAATTCCATCAAGGGGGTCGAATAGAGATCGGACCAGATGAAAACCTTTATATAACTACTGGAGATGCAACAAACCCAGAGTTAGCACAAGATGTAGATAGTTTAGCAGGTAAGATTTTACGAATGAATCCCAATGGGTCTATACCAGAAGATAATCCATTTAATAATTCCTATGTGTATTCATATGGACATCGCAACCCACAAGGACTTGCATGGGATTCAGACGATAGGCTATTTGCCACTGAACATGGGTCTGATGCTCATGATGAAATTAATCGTATTATAAAGGGAAGTAATTATGGATGGCCAGTGGTTGAGGGGGACGAATCAGAGAATGATATGGAGGGACCTATTATTCACTCTGGTACTGAAACGTGGGCACCGTCTGGAATGACGTATTTTAACAATAATTTCTATTTTGCTTCATTACGAGGGGAAGGGGTACGAAAGTTTGATCCCTTCGAAGAAACGCAACATTTAATTGTTTCAGATGTTGGTCGGGTTCGTGACTTATTAGCGGTTGATGACGGGATATATGTCATTACAAATAACACAGATGGACGGGGAATCCCTTCAGAAAATGAGGATGTTTTATTATTTATATCGATTTCACAAAACCAATTACATTAGTTTTAGATAAAAAAGACTGCTTTGCTACAAACTATGCAAAGCAGTCTTTTTGCTTAGTTATAGTTATAAAATTTTTAAGAATATAGTGGTGAAGACCCAAAAGAACCTTATAGTTCATTTTTGTTGAAAGGTGTTAGTTGGAATATTTCAGGGTATAAACTAAAAGATAAATGAAAGCCCTTGCAAAACTTGTATATACAAGTTATACTATTTTTTGTTACATGTATATACAAGTTTTGTTATCGATAATTGGAGGAGGTACTCTAGTGACTGAAAATATATATGCTCCACTCAGTGGTAAAGTCATACAACTGGAGAATGTTCCAGACCCTACATTTTCTCAAAAAATGATGGGGGATGGTCTTGCTATAGAACCGAGTAACGGAAAAGTTGTTGCTCCACTAGATGGGGAGATTGTACAAATTTTCCCTACCAAGCATGCGGTTGGTATTCAAAGTACATCAGGTATAGAGATTTTAATACACATAGGTTTAGAAACAGTATCCTTAGATGGTGAGGGTTTTGAGGCTCACGTGCAGCAAGGGGATCAGGTTAAAGCTGGTGATCCATTAGTTACGTTTGATTTAGAATTCATAAAAGAAAAGGCAGCAAGTCATATTACCCCAATCGTTGTAACGAACGGAGATGCACTTGAATCTTTTGTTCAAGCTTGTGATTCAACTGTTGTAGCAGGTGAATCAACTCTTTTTCAAGCAAAAATGAAGCATGAGGGATCATTAGAAGAATCAGAAGAAGAGAAAACAACATATAATGCTATGCAATATAGTGAAGAAGCAAATGCAATAGTAGCCGCTATTGGTGGAACAGATAATATTCATGCTGCCACACACTGTGTAACTCGACTTCGCTTTGCTTTGTCGGATGATGACAAGATTGATCAAGAAGCCATTGAAAAAATGGATATTGTCAAAGGCTCTTTCACAACCAATGGACAATATCAAATAGTTATTGGACAAGGTACAGTCGATAAAGTGTATGCAGCAATGGTTAACGATGCCGGAGTAGGTGAAGCATCTAAAGATGATGTGAAAGCTGCAAGTGGTAAAAAACAAAATCCATTACAGCAAGCAATTAAGGTTTTAGCAGACATATTTATCCCGATTCTTCCTGCAATTGTAACAGCGGGACTACTTATGGGAATAAACAATATTTTAGCAAATGAAGGTATTTTTGGAAGGAATGCACCAGCTGTAATTGAAATGTACCCACAATGGGCAGGAATAGCTGATATGATTAATATCATCGCAAACACTGCCTTCACCTTCTTACCAGCATTAATTGGTTGGTCTGCAGTGAAGCGGTTTGGTGGTAATGAAATACTCGGTGTAGTATTAGGGTTAATTCTTGTACACCCAGCATTACTCAATGCATTATGGTGCAGCAGTAGAAGAAGGTACCGTTCCGACATGGAATTTATTTGGTTTTGAAGTTAATAAAATTGGCTATCAAGGTCAAGTGTTGCCTGTTCTATTTGCATCATGGGTGTTAGCGAAAATTGAAATTTTCCATAGAAAACGTGTAATGGACTCCTTACAATTATTAGTAGTTGCACCAATTGCGTTATTAGTAACAGGATTTTTAACATTTATTATTATTGGACCAATCACTTTTGCGATTGGAAACGGTATTACAGATGCATTAGTGTCAGTATTTGACCAATTTGCGATTCTTGGTGGTCTTGTATACGGGGCAATATATGCACCACTTGTTATTACAGGAATGCATCATACATTCCTAGCAGTGGACCTTCAATTAATCGGGAGTACAGAAACAACATTCTTGTGGCCGATTTTAGCTCTATCTAATATCGCTCAAGGTTCAGCAGCATTTGCGATGATGTTAGTAGCAAGAGATGAAAAATTAAAAGGGTTGGCAGGGACATCCGGTATCTCTGCTTGGTTGGGTATAACAGAACCTGCATTATTTGGGGTTAACTTACGTTTTAGATATCCATTTATTGCTGCGGTCATAGGTTCCTCAATTGCCGGTGCATTTATAACGATGCAAAATGTATTAGCAACATCTATTGGTGTTGGAGGAGTACCAGGTATTTTTTCAATTGTACCATCAGGTTGGCTTGCCTTCTTTATTGGTATGTTAATCGTAATGATTGTACCATTTGTAATTACGTTCCTCATCGCAAGACATAAATTTAACCAAAAATAATACAACAAGTGTAATGAGGTGTTAGCAGTGAACGAAGCATGGTGGCAAAAAGCTGTTGTCTATCAAATCTATCCCAAAAGTTTCAACGATACAACAGGTAGTGGTACTGGAGACATTCAAGGTATTATCGAAAAGTTGGATTATATAAAAGAGCTAGGTGTCGACGTCATTTGGTTGACACCTGTATATCAATCACCGCAAAAAGATAATGGATATGATATTAGTGATTATTTTTCCATCGAGCCTGCGTATGGGACAATGGCTGATTTTGAAAAACTATTGGATGAAACGCACAAACGTAATATGAAGTTAATCATGGATCTCGTTATTAATCATACTTCTACTGAACACGTGTGGTTTCAAAAGGCTCTTACCAGTAAAGAAAATGAGTTTCGCGACTTTTACATTTGGAAAGATGCTAACGAAGGTGCTAAACCAAATAATTGGCAGTCGAAGTTTGGTGGATCAGCATGGCAATATGATCAGAAAACAGATCAATATTATTTGCATTTGTTTGACCCGACACAAGCAGATCTTAATTGGGAAAATGAGCAACTAAGAGAAAAATTATATGATATGATGCGATATTGGGCCAAAAAAGGAATTGATGGTTTTCGTTTAGATGTCATTAATTTAATTTCAAAAGATCAACGCTTTCCAATTGATGATACTGGTGATGGACGCAAATTTTATACAGATGGCCCATTGATTCATGACTATTTACACGAAATGAATCAGCAAGTTTTTTCAACGTTCAATATGATGACTGTTGGGGAAATGTCTTCAACAACGTTAGAGAACTGTGTGTTATATACAAAACCTGACAGCCAAGAGCTTGATATGACATTTCAATTTCACCATTTGAAGGTGGATTATCCAAATGGAGATAAATGGACTAAGGCCCCCTTTGATTTTGTGGAATTAAAGAAAATTTTATCCAGATGGCAAGTAGGTATGCATGAAGGAAATGGATGGAATGCACTTTTTTGGTGTAATCATGATCAACCGCGCGTTGTATCGCGTTTTGGTGATGATGGGAAGTATCATGATCAATCGGCAAAAATGCTAGCTACAACATTGCACATGATGAAAGGTACACCATATATTTATCAAGGTGAAGAAATCGGAATGACTAACCCTAAGTTCGCCAAGATAGAAGATTATCGTGATGTTGAATCATTAAATGCTTATGAAATACTTCGTGACGAAGGGAAAACGGAGCAGGAAATAATTGAGATATTACAGCAAAAATCTCGTGACAATGCTAGAACACCAATGCAGTGGAATGAAGAACAACATGCGGGGTTTACATCTAATACGCCTTGGATCCCAGTTGCAGGAAATTACGCTGAAATTAACGTCGAAAAAGTTTTACAAGAGCCAAACTCTATATTCAACCATTACCAACAGTTAATTAATTTACGTAAAAAGTATGATATTATTACGTATGGGGACTATCAATTACTTTTCGAAAATGACTCTCAGATTTTTGCATATACACGGAACTGGCAAAATGAGAAGATAATCGTTATAAGTAATTTTTATGCTGAAGTAGTTTCGGTTAATGTAAACTTGGGCAACGTAACAGAGGCGAATATTTTGTTATCAAATTATCCGGATTCAAATCAAACACCCGATCAATTGACATTAAGACCATATGAATCAATTGTGTATTATATTAAATAATGGGGTAACGTTATGCAAAAGAAATATTTAACGATCTATCATGATCTCGTTCATAAAATACAGTCTAATTTTTGGGACGGTTCAAAAATGCTTCCATCAGAAAACGATCTTACAACGATGTATGCGACCTCACGCGAGACAATCCGAAAAGCGCTTCATCAATTAGCGCAGGGTGGATTTATTCAGAAAGTTCGTGGTAAGGGATCTGTTATTATTGATGTAAATAAATTTGATTTCCCTGTTTCAGGGATTGTTAGCTTCAAGGAATTAGCAACAAATCTAGGTTTACATGCAAAAACAATCGTTAACGAGTTATCTGTCGTTAACGATGATCAGGATATTCAAACGAACTTGGATGTAACCGGTAGTAAACCGATTTGGAAAGTTGTACGTTTACGTGAAATTTCGGGTGAAAAAATAATTTTAGATAAAGATTATTTTAATCAACGCTATGTTCCTATGCTCACAAAAGAAATATGTGAGGATTCCATTTATCACTATTTAGAGAATGACTTGAATCTAAAAATCGGCTTTGCCCGAAAAGAGATTTTAGTTGAAAAGCCAACAGTAGAGGACCTGGAATTGATGGATTTAGAAGGTTTTTCTAATGTTGTTGTTATTAAAAGCCAAGTATACTTAGATGATACAACCCTATTTCAATATACGGAGTCCAGACATCGTCCTGATAAGTTTCGTTTTGTTGATTTTGCTAGACGAGTTCAAAATTAATAATAATCCGTTTTGTCTTCAGATAAAGCGGATTTTCTATATTTACTCATAGAGGAAGGTGAAATGATGTGGTTCGGTTTTTTAAACGAATTCGTTTTCTGTTTAAATTTCATAAATCCATCCCATTTTTAAAGGACTTCTTTATAACGAGGGAAGTAAGTATCGTTAAAAAAGTCTTATTTGTATTTTTGATTATGGGTTATATCATCTTTCCGTTCGATATTATCCCAGATTTTTTACTATTCTTTGGCATTTTGGATGATGCTACTGTTGCGATTTTACTATTGCAGCAAATGTTCAAAGCTGCACCAGATGCATTGAAAGAGAAACACAAACTACTTGAATGAAAATTTTGCATAATAAAAATGTGGATGCACCCTGTTTAGAATGTACCCACATTAATCATGATCGTTTGCTTTTCTTTTCATTTGGAATATATTTCGTAAAGTACGCAGCAAAAAATAAACTGACAAAAGATAACCCCCATGAAATAATACCGTTCCACCTGAAGTCGATCCTCAATCCTACTAATATTATAATTGCGCTTAAAATAAGGAAAAAAGTTGTTAAATACCGTTTCAACGTAACACCCCATTAATAAGGTACTCCATATATAATAGTGACATTATACTATATGTGTTCCTTATTAGTTATAACATAAAATGAGGTTTTTTTTAATACGTAAATTTTTGGTTAGGGTCATAAAAAAGTACCCCATACGTAGTTGAGACGTACAAGGTACTTTGGGAAACAACTATTTAATTAAATCAGGATTTTCACGTTTAGCTTCTTGTACACGTTGCTTACGGTAACCTCCTGCGATGTCTGCTTTTTTAAAATCTTTAGAGTAGTGCACTTCCTGAGCATCTGAAAGCTCTATGTTTTTAGTTGGTTGATATTGAGAATTTCTCATTATCTACTATCCTTTCATTTGAAGATTGTCTTTCTATAATGTGTATTCCCAGAATTTATTTTTTAAAACATTCTTTAATAAAAAAATAGTTATAGGTATACTTAAAATAGTTTAAACATTCAAACTTTAATGAGGTGAGCGTATGCGAGAAGTTGTGATTGTAGAAGGTTGTCGTACAGCTGTTGGTCGGAGAAAGGGAATGTTTGCCGGCTATCGACCAGACGAGTTAGCTGCTGTTATGCTGGATAATTTGGTAAATCGATCTGGTGTTACTAAATCAAGTGTAGAGGATGTTATTTTAGGTTGTGTTACGCAAGTAAACGAGCAAGGAGGGAATATCGCTAGAACAGCAGCACTAATTGCTGGGTTCCCTATGCATGTTCCTGGTGTGACTATTGATCGTCAGTGCGGATCAAGTCAACAGGCAGTTCATTTTGGAGCACAAGCAATTGCATCAGGTGATATGAACATAGTAATAGCTGGTGGAGTGGAGAACATGACACGTGCACCCATGTTTTCTAATATGCCTGATGTTAAACCTAGTGAAAAATTAACATCGAAATACGAGATTGTGAATCAAGGTATTTCAGCAGAAAAAATCGCTGATAAATGGGGGTTTTCTAGAGAGCAATTAGATAAATATGCGGTACAAAGTCATGAACGAGCATTTGCTGCAATTGAAGCGGGTCATTATGAGAAAGAAATAGTCCCTGTTGATATTATTTCAGAGGATGGGAGTTTTCAGACGGTAAAAGTTGATGAAGGTCCTCGTGAAAATACCACCTTAGAAGTGTTGGCTGACCTAAAAACGGTTTTTAAAGAAGGCGGAAAAATAACAGCTGGAAATGCAAGTCAAATGAGTGATGGTGCTAGTGCAGTGTTATTGATGTCGCGTGATAAAGCAGAGGAATTAGGATTAAAACCTAAAGCTAGAATAGTAGCAAGAACTGTCGTGGGTTCAGATCCTACACTAATGTTAACTGGACCAATTGAGGCTACCCGTAATGTTTTAAAAAAGGCTAACCTAACTATTGATCAAATGGACCGCTATGAAGTGAACGAAGCATTTGCGCCAGTTCCATTAGCTTGGCTAAATGATATTGGTGGTGATCCAAGTAAGCTTAATGTGAACGGTGGAGCTATTGCATTAGGGCATCCACTAGGGGCAACTGGGACAAAGCTATTAGTCTCTCTTATGCACGAACTGGAGCGGACAGATGGTCAATATGGTTTATTGGCGATTTGTGAAGGAATGGGCATGGCTAATGCAACGGTTATAGAACGATTATAATAAGCTGCTAAACTGGTAGAAATTATAAAAATTGATTGCCAAAAATATGGGATTATAAGCGAAATAAGTAAATTAGTTGTGGGTATTTATTCCTTAAAGTGATATGATAATACCAAATTCAAACATATATAAAGAGGGTATCTATCTATGAACTGGGGAAAATTAGTCAATTTTTTAAGTATTCTTATCCTTGGTATCTTTGTAGTAGCTTGTTCAGCTAACGAGGATACGAACGAATCAAATGATTCAACAAATGCAAATGAAGAAGAGCCAATCGAAGAAACGGAAGAAGAACAACAAGTACCGGAAAAACCAGAAAAAATCGAGCAGGAAATAACCGTATCTGCAATAGGTGATATGTTAATTCATAATAGTGTATATCAAGATGCCAACACAGGAAACGGTTATGATTTTACAACAATGCTTGAAGCAGTAAAACCAACTTTAAATGATACTACTCTCTCATTCGCTAATCAGGAAACGATGATAGGTGGAGATGCTTTAGGGTTGTCGTCGTACCCAACCTTTAATAGTCCTAAAGAAGTCGGAGATGCGTTAAAATGGGCAGGTGTAGATGTAGTTGCCTTAGCAAATAATCATACACTTGACCGCGGGGAAGAAGCGATTCAAAATGCGATTGATCATTGGGAAACCATTGATATGATGTATACGGGTGCTTACAAAGACCAAGAAGATCGAGAAAATATAAGGGTATATGAAACAGATGAGGGTATTTCCATTGCCTTTCTTGCATATACATATGGCACAAATGGGATCCCTGTTCCTGAGGGGAAGGATTATTTAGTTAATTTAATCGAACAAGAGATGATCGCAAGCGATATTGCCAGAGCAAAAGAGCAAGCGGACGTAGTTGCACTAAGCCTGCACTTTGGAAATGAATACGAGCGAATGCCAAGTGAGCAACAAAAAGAGCTTGTACAATTTGCAGCTGATCAAGGTGTACATGTTGTATTAGGTCATCATCCTCATGTTTTGCAGCCGGTTGACTGGGTGAGGGGCGAAGAAGGAAATAAAATGTTTGTAGCTTATTCATTAGGTAACTTTCTATCGGGTCAAGATGAATTCTACCGTCGAATCGGTGGAGTTGTGAAGTTTTCGATTAAGAAAACAATAGAAGGTGAAGAAGAAACAATTGAGGTTACTTCACCACAATTTATGCCGACATTTGTAGAATATGAAAACTGGAGAAATTATAAAGTAACGCCAATGTACCAACTTACAGACAGTGATCTTTCAGAAGCGGATAGACATTATCAAGAGATCAAGGATCATATGTCCCAATGGGTCCCAGAACTTGAGTTTATGGAAGAGTAAAAACGTACAGCTTTTCCTAAAAAAGAACAATATCCCCGGATAAGGACATTTTTAACAGTCTATTATTCGGGGCTTTATTTAGGGGCTGTATGTTACCGTACTCTAAATGTATATGAATTATAAGTGTTATTTGATATGATAACGTTATGCTAATTACAGGGATGGATGTAATAAAAAGGAGATCTTACATTATGGAATGGAAGAATATTTATCGTGGTATATTAATGGGAGCAAGCGATGTAATCCCTGGTGTGAGTGGTGGCACAATTGCTGTTGTATTAGGAATTTATGATCGACTTATTGCTGCTATTAATGGTTTTATCAGTAAGGATTGGAAAAAGCAATTGGGTTTTTTAATTCCTCTCGGCGTTGGAATTGTTATAGCTATATTCTCGTTAAGTCACTTAATAGATTGGTTATTTAAACATTATCCCGAGCCGTTGAAATTTTTCTTTTTAGGTCTGATTCTTGGTGTTTTACCTTATTTATTTCACCAGGCACAAGCGAGAAGTGCTTTTAAGGTTAAACATATTGTTATATTGATGATCGGAGCAGTTATGGTTGGTTCGATGATGTTTTTGAATGCTGAGGAAGGTACTGCAATCCAAACTAAAACAATGTCTACATATATACTGTTATTCTTCTCTGGTTTTATTGCTAGTGCTGCTATGGTTCTGCCTGGCATTAGTGGGTCATTTATGTTGTTGGTGATTGGTGTTTATCAAACTGTCATCACTGGTATAAGTGAGCTGCATCTGGATGTTATTGCTGTTACAGGTGTTGGGATTGTTCTTGGTATTGTTGTCATGAGTAAAATCATTAATTACTTTTTATCCAATTACCGAACTGGTACATTTGCAGTTGTTATTGGACTAGTTATTGGATCCATTTTTGTAGTATTCCCTGGATGGCCAGTAACGACTTCACTCGTTATAGCAAGTATCATAACGTTTGCATCAGGACTGTTTGCAGCATACATTCTCGGGAAAATAGAATATAAAGCCTAAACAAACTATAAGACAATCGTTGATAAAATCGGTACAATAGATATAGATACGATTAAAGGGGTGTTAAGGAATGGAACATATAAAGACAGAAGAGAAGTTTAATGAAATAATTGAAAGTGAAGAACCTGTTGTTATTAAGTTTTTCGCTGATTGGTGTCCTGATTGTAAACGGATGGACATGTTTATTGGTGACGTTATCGAAGAGTTTAATAATTATAACTGGTATCAGATCAATAGCGATGAAGTAAAAGGAATTGCTGAAAAATTTGAAGTAATGGGCATTCCAAGTATTTTAATTTTCCAAAATGGGGAGAAAAAAGCACATCAGCATAGTGCCTATACGAAATCTCCGGAGTCAGTTAGCGAATTTTTACAGCAACAATTAGGGTAAGGCAATATATTAATCAAACGTTTGATCAATGAAAAAAGCGGCCATTCATATTAGAATGACCGCTTTTTTCTATAGTTTATTTGTTACCTTTAATAGTCGTAATGCGTTTAATGTAACGAGTAAAGTTGCCCCCATATCAGCGAAAATGGCAATCCACAATGTTAGCCAGCCAGGTATTACGAGTAATAACGCGACTATTTTAATTCCAATGGCAAACGCTATATTCTGTTTAATAATGGCTAATGCTTTTCGACTTAACTTTACGGTAAATGGAAGCTTTTGCAGTTCATCTCCCATTAAAGCAACATCAGCAGTTTCCAACGCACTGTCCGTCCCTGCTGTACCCATCGCTATTCCGACATTTGATGCTGCTAATGCCGGAGTATCATTGATGCCGTCACCAACCATAGCAATTGTCTCGTGATCTTTTTGGTATTGCTTGATAAATTGTAGTTTATCTTCCGGCAAGAGACCTGCATTGGTATTGGTGACACCTAATTCTTTGCCGAGTGAAACAGCTGTTTTGGGATGATCACCAGTTAGCATAAACGAGTGTTTAATCCCTAAATTGTGTAGTGTTTTAATCACTGATTTACTTTCTGCTCTTGGTTCATCCCGTAGACCAATCAATAAGAAAACTTCTGTGTCTGTACCGCATAACATGACAGTCTTTCCTTCAGATTGAAGGTTCATTAGTTGTGATTTAATTCGTTGTGAGTTTGATTCCTCAAGTGTTTTCGTAAATAAATCGGCAGAACCAACATAAACCATTTTCCCATCGATTGTACCTTGAATTCCTTTGCCCTGAATAGTTGTAAATTGTTCTAGATTTAAATTAGAAAAGGATACGTTTTGTTCAGCGGTATAGTTTAAGATTGCTTTTGCTAATGGATGTTGTGATTTTGCCTCTAAAGCTGCAGCATAAGATAATACTTTATTATGATCCTCGGTAAAGTAACTAACATCCGTTACAACTGGTGTTCCGTTTGTTAAGGTTCCAGTTTTATCAAAAGCAATCGATTTAATGGAACCAATTTGCTCTAAATAGACGCCACCTTTAATTAAAACACCATTTCGTGCAGCATTCCCAATTGCGGTTACTATTGCAACTGGTGTGGAAATGACCAATGCACAAGGACAACCTACTACTAAAACAGCAAGCCCTTGATAAATCCATGTACTCCACGTACCACCGAGTAATGGAGGAATAACTGCGACTAATAAGGCGATAAGAATAATGACAGGTGTGTAGTAAGCCGCGAATCGATCAACAAACGCTTGTGAAGGCGCGCGTTCTGCTTGTGCTTCTTCCACTAAGTGAATGATTTTAGCGATAGTTGTATCGTCTGATTTTTTAGTAACTTCAATTTCCAAAAATCCATTTTGGTTTATCGTCCCAGCATATACCGGGTCATCTATATTTTTTTCAACTGGTATGGATTCCCCTGTAATGGGTGCCTGATCTATGGATGAAAGACCACTTACAATGTTTCCATCCATGGCGATTCGTTCTCCTGGTTTCACAAACATGATATCACCGATAACGATATTTTTAATCGCAACAGTCTGTTCAACACCATTTCGTTTTATTTGTGCTTCTTTAGGAGTCAGTTTCATCAATGATCGAATCGATGCCCTTGCTTTATCCATGGAATAAGATTCTAGTGCTTCACTGATTGCAAATAAAATGACCACAACAGCAGCCTCACCCCACTCACCGATAATCACAGCACCAGTTACTGCAATTGTCATTAGTGTTTTCATATCAAACTGTAGGCGTGTGAGATTCATAAAGCCTGCCCGGAAAAGAGTTAGCCCACCAGTCACTATAGCTAATGCAAAAAGCAGTGTAGGTATATAATGGTTTTCATCAAGTGCGTAGGAACCTGCAAATCCTAAGATGACAAATAATGTTGCTAATATAAGTCGGTCGTATCGGATGAAAAATGGCTCCTTTTTAGAAGGAGAGTCATCTTCGTTTGCTATTTTTATGTTATCAAATGATCCAGCCCGTTCAATCTGTTGAACAGATACCTGGCCATCAAGGGAAATTTTTGATGCTGCAAAATTCACCTCTGCATGGTTAACACCATTTATATTTTTTAAATTGCTTTCAAAGGTTTTGGCACAGTTGGTACATGACAAACCTTCTACTCTGTATGTTTGGTGATCTGGATTAGATGGCATAAGTTGGATGCTCCTTCATATGGCTGAATGCTTGTTGGATCAGCTGTTTTATATGATGATCTACTAAAGAGTAATACACTAATTTTCCTTCTTTTCGATAAGTTGCAATGCCAGTTTTGTGCAACTGTCTTAGATGGTGAGACGTTGTTGCAGTTGTTGCACCAATAATATTTGCTATATCACAAACGCAAAGTTCTTCTTCTAATAGCAGTGCATAAGCAATCTGTAATCTGTTTTGGTCTGCCAATAACTTATACATAGTAGCAACTGCAGAAAAAGGCTGATCAATTATTTGTTCCTTTACCCGGCTAACTCTATCTTCATGAATACATGTGACTTCACACATATCTTTTGCCATAAAAGTTCACCTCTTATATTCAAATGAGTACTTGATTATATTATATTCAAGTAGAGGTTTGAATGTCAATGGTTTTGGAATTTAGTTTAAGCAAATTAAGCTAAAACGAAGTGTAAATCATTACTTTTTTCTAGAATCAAAAGTCCATTTTCCAGCTGAATAGAATCCCTTTCTGTATCAATCATGTATATATGTTTGAATATTTCTTTTTCCTCTACACCAAAATTAACCGATCGCAAATGCTGTGAATTTATCAAACGTTCATCCTGTGGAACATTTTTAATAGAACCCCATTCAATTAAAAAAGGGAGAATCATATTATTGTTAACACTAGGAAAAAGCATTCTCCATTCAAGAGTCGAACCATCAGGTTTCTTTCTACTGCCTGGTATAGGGCCAATATAGTTTATATTGGATGCATGTAAATGAACCATATAGTCATCCATTTTAGTAGTTCGTAATGCGTATTGAATGGGCCCTTCAACATCCGTAGATAGTGCTGACACCAACTGTTGAATTAATGGGTTATCAGATGCTGAAGCTATATTCTTATCAAAAATTCCAATCCATTCTATATAGCTGTCATTACTGAAGTAGGCTAAGTAATTATATGTACCCCACTTTTCGTGCTTACCTCCTTGAATTGTATTGACATTATAGTTCTGTTCAAAATTTTGTGCAGCATGTGCTGGGTCTTTCGTAGCTATAACGATGTGATCAATTGCTAACATGGATTAACCTCCTCGTATGAAAATACCTTTTAATTTTCTTTATTAATAGTATAATGGTTGAAAATTTAGTTTTCATGGATAGGGGAAGATTAGGAATGCCAAACCCAATTTTAAAAGAATTTCCTCACGGGTTTTTAACAGAAAGATTATTAATCAGAATCCCACTAAAGGTATTATATAATGCTATTCAGGCGAGTAAAGAAGAGCTTAGTTTAATGTAACCACTAAAAAAGGATGTCAGATGACATAACGGGTTCCGTTACCTATCGCAAAACTTGAAATTACACTATTAAATGTACCTAAATTTGTATAACGAATTGCACCATATTTTGTAGAGACATTTGTAATTAAAATTAAAAAAATTTCAGTTCATTGAACTGAGATTTTTCTTATATTTATTTTCACCACTTCTTCAACTAAAGTCAGCAATAGGTAAGCATTTGAGGTTATCTCCAGCTTTTCCCCTGCTCCACACGGAGCGTGCTAGTTTCCCAGCACTCCGCGTTCCATCTAAAGATATGTACTAAATTATAAGTTCCTAGTTACTCATAGATCCCGAGATTATATACTTGGTTCCAGACCGCATTTCTGTCGGTATTGATTTATCTTCTGAGCCATTGGTTCATTGATTCCAAGATTATTTCTGAGCGAGTCAATCGTCGTTGTGTCTGTTTGATGGATGAATTTGTGTATCTCTTTGTGTAGGGTACGTAAATTGCTAAATTTATCGCTTCCTCCGAGATGTGTCGGAATGTAATGGTGGCAGTGAACTTCGCTAGCGGATAGAAACATGCCAGTAATTTCGCATTTCCCCATTTTCATACTATACCGACTTATTCGATTATCCATATACTCGACACTTCGTGTCGGGAGTTTAGATTTCATCATTTGTGAAATCTCCTGTTGAATATCTGAACGAAGCGTTTTATGTATCTTCTCTCTTCCGTATTAGTAAAAGGTGTGAGAGATTGGCTAAAGTTCATTGCATTTCTCGTTTTTACATTAGCAAGAGGAAATAAATACACATTTGCTACTTTAAATGTTTTGAAACCCAAACTATAAAACTTCCTATAAGTTGGTGGTGGGTTTGTAGGATGTTCATATTTCCCAGCAGGTTTCAGACGATTATATATAAATGCTTGCAACTCATAGGCAAGACGTGAGAACTCGTTATTAACATGTGTTGCTCGGTTAAAATAATTATAAATTCCTAAAACAAAACTATTAAAGAGAAGTGCATTTTGAGCAGTAGGCGAAGCCTTAATTCTTTGAATGTACTTTTTAGCTTCAAACTTGATTTTTCGCTTTTTGCCGGCTTTTATACCAGTATGTGCTACTCTCTTTTTTCCTTTTCGATTCGCACGAATCGTGAATCCTAAGAATTCAGATTCTCGTTTTCGCAGATTTATAACTTGTGATTTTTCTGGAGAAATATCTAATCTCAGACGTTGTTTTATATACATTCTTACAGCATGAAACCATCTCTGGGCAGTTTTCCAATCACGGCAAAGGATTTTAAAGTCGTCCGCATAGCGGACGAGGTATCCTTCTTTTAGTTTGGTTCGCTTTTTTGCTAAAAGCTCACCTTCTCGTGTTTTGTATGGTTTGTTAAGGGGGAAGAATTCCCACTGTTCAGCTACCCAATGATCTAAGTCGTTGAGTACAATATTTGAAAGTAATGTCGATAACAGTCCACCTTGCGGAGCCTTTGGTAGGAATACCTTCACCATCAATTTCAGCTTTTAACATTTTAGAAATACAAGCCAAAACCTTACGGTCATGGACTCCAATATTCCATAGTTGCTTGATTAACAAAGTGTGATTTATGTTATCGAAAAAGCCTTTTACATCAATATCAACTACATAATGTAGCGATGAATTATTTATAAGAAATTGTACTCTTGCCATTGCATGGTGTGTAGACCTAAGTGGTCTGAAGCCGTAGCTATGCTTATAAAACTTTGCATCAGCAATAGTTTCAAGAATTTGCCTAAAACATTGTTGTATAATTCTATCTATAATAGAAGGAATCCCAAGTGGTCTCAATTTACCATTTTCTTTTTCAATAAGCTTCCTTCTTACTTTCTTGGGATGATATTGCTTCAACTTGCTTCTAATTTCTTTAACAAGTTCATCCCTGGTTAGCTTTGTAATATCTTTAATGGTTTTTCCATCTGTACCAGGAGTGTTGGAACCTTTATTAGATTTTATTATCCGATAGGACAGTAAGATGTTTTCTCTTGATGTTATAATATCGTACAACTGTGAAAAGGACTTTTGTTTGGATGATTCATCATATAATTTTGTAAAAGCCTCGGTCATGCCGTAGTAATCCCAATATCGTAAAGATTGCACTGTGGCATCACTCCTTTAGGAGGTTTACTTCCAATGTGAAGGTGCGAAAATCCTGTTGGACCTCTATCCGTTCATAAGCGAAACAATTCACAAAACAGTTTGACAATTACCTATGCCGAAATAAGGCTACAAACAATACTTTCTATCAAGCGTATAGGTTAAGCAAAACTTGTTTATCCTAAAAGCTGAGGAGGTGTTATTATGGCACTAGATGTATTATGTGAAGTAAACAGTTGTGTTCACAATATTAAAAATGAAAACAAATGTGGAGCTAGTCAAATTTATGTTGTAAACCACAAGGAGAAAAATGCTTCAAACAGTGGTGATACAGATTGTAAAACTTTCGAACCTGCTGATCTTTAAGTTTTTTGTATGCGGCAATCATGACGGTGATTGTCGCATTCTTATTTCTATTATTGAAAATAATTATCATTATTATTCATTTTTATAAAATTTTTTATTTTTTAATTCAATAAATTCTATAAAATGAATTAAAAAATGATATTCATTTTAATGATATATCATGGAACGTGACAGCCAAATGGAATGGTTACCCTAACAAAACTTCAAAATTTTTATTTAAAAAATTAAATCTCTCATTTTCAATGTCAAATAGGGTAATGATTCCTTTATAGCAAACCTTTTCAAAGCAGTAAAAAAGCAAAGAACCTTTGTGTCCTTTGATTTTTTATATTAAAAAAAATAACTTATTTTTTAAGAAACCTGAACCTGATCAAGTTAAAGTATATTATATTACAAAGAACTTTAATGCGCAGTATATTACGCATTAAGCAAATGACGAAACTCTTATTCCACATTTACTGCTCACTATAGTTGAATAAGGATGCGATTCCTTCTTCAACTCTTGCACCCTTTAGTTTACGTAAAACATTTCACAATTATTGGAACTGTGTAAATAGATAAGACAAAAAAACATTTGGAGATTGTAACTAAGAAAAAAAGGAGTATAATCACTCCTTATTGGTTTTTCAATATGCGTTTAAAGTCTTTTATTTCACTTTCATGTTTCACAGACCTAGCTGCTAAAGTATCAATTATCCTTTGTTGGTCTTCTAATGTATCTTTAAGTTCAACTGTCTTTTCATCAATATGCTTCTCGACGCTTTCAAAATAAGGTCCAAGACCATTGATAAGATTATCTTTAATGCCCGAAACGTCTGACTTTAGCTCTTGCTGTCCTTCTTTAAGTTCTTTTAATTCATTGAGAATTATTTTTAAAGTTTCTTCCATTAAAATCACTCCGATTTCTTTTTTATATTATAACATGATTAAGTGATTTTGAACTATTTTATTCTTTCCTTCGAAATATCAGTCTACTACGCATTAAAGAAAAGACGATCTTCTTATTCCACATTATGCTTCTATAGTTGAAGAAGGAGTGCAATTCCTTATTCAAGGAAAGCACCCGTTAGTTAAAGAAGCCACCTAATAATTTCGTTGTTTTTCGAGAAACATATACAAGAGGTGATTTTATGGATAAAGAGAAATTAAAGCTCACATCGGCTGAGATAGGGACACTGTGGGGGGAATATGTAAATGGAACAGCCGTTGATATTATCAACAAATATATGCTATCCATCATTGAAGATGAAAAGATAAAATCGCTTTTTGAAGATGCGATTAAAACATTTACTAAACAGAAAAAACAAATAACTACTTTTATTGAAAACGAAGGATTTCCAATTCCCATTGGATTTACCGATTCAGACCTTAATACAGGGACAAAAAGATTATTTTCAGACATCTTCTGTTTGCATTATTTACACATTATGACCTTACATGGTTTATTAGGGCATACAACATCGCTTAGTTCATCTGTAAGAAAAGATTTACGAGATTTTTATGATTCTTGTGATAATGACGGAAAAAGAATGTACCATCAAACGATTGAATTATTACTAGGAAAAGGTCACTTCCAAAGGGACCCTTACTTTTATCCTGAAGCAAACCCTGAATTTGTTTCAGGTCAACAGTTTTTAGATGGCTTTTTTGGAGACCAACGACCTTTAGCTGCAACCGAAATTATCGCTCTTTCATTTAATATGAAAAAGAAGGTAACGGAAAAAACTCTTTCCATTGGTTTTAGTCAAGTGGCTCAATCAAAAGAGGTTAGAAAATTTTTAATGTCAGCACAGCAAGCATCGGACCAGCAGATTCAATTATTAGGTAAAATATTGCATCAAGATAATTTACCAATACCGATGTCTTGGGAATCAGAGGTGACAACTTCTCAAGATTCTCCTTTTTCAGATAAGTTAATGTTGTATCACATTGGATTCTTATTACAAGTTGCGCAAGCTTATCATGGAACAGGATTAGCATCAGCCATGCGAACAGACCTTGTAATGACTTATGAAAAAATCATATTGAAAAACCTCATGGTTACAAAAGAGTGGTTTAATTTGATGACTAAAAATAAATGGTTAGAACAACCACCACTTGCTCCTGATAGAAAGAAAATTGCAAAAGATAAATAATACGCTTTTATAATGCCTCGAGAATAAAGGGGCATTTTATTTTTAACTAAAATTCTTCTTAAGTTAAACTGCGGCGTTAGTGGAACAAGGATGGCAATTCCTTATTGAAGAAAAGCACCCGTTTATGGAGGATCACCAAAGACCTTATTAAAGTAAAAACCCGTTTCTTATTAGCTATTCTTGACTTTCATCTGTTTCATATGGAAGATTGTGACCAGCGAAAAAAGTGCCTCCTGATACATCTTTTACATTATTAATTACTATAAATGCATCACTATCTACTTCATTTATAATTTTTCTTAAATGTACAACGCTATTGTTTTTGACTACAATGTAAAGCATTTTATGCTCATTATTTTTATATATTCCTGAGCTATTTAAATATGTTGCACTCGAAGATAAGTCAGTCATAACTCTTCGGGCAATTTCTTTATTGTAAGGAGAAATAATGCTAAAGGCTTTTTTAGCATCGAAACCTCCTATGACATAGTCTGTTGCTATCTTACCGATAAAAAGACCAATGATTGTATAGAAGGTATTTAGGATTCCTATGACAAAAACACCAGAAATAACGACAAGAATGTCAAGAATGAATGTAACCAAGACCACATTCCAATCATATTTCTTTTTTAAAACAAGAGCGATAGTTGACGCCCCTCCTATAGAACTTCCTGCATAAAGAATTAAAGCAAATCCTACACCCATAAAAAGGCCGTAAAAAATAGCACCCACTAATGGGTCCCCTAATGGTTGACCATACGATTCTAGTAAAAAGGTAAAAAAAGAAAATAAAAGTACTGTTACTGTGCTCTTTATAAGCACAGATTTAGCCAAATATTTATAACTAACAAGTAAAATGATAATAAAACCTAAGAAATTTACTATGGAAGGTGGAATAGAAAAAGCATGGTACAAGAGTAAAGATATACCGACTAGTCCACCGTCTGCAATTGAATTAGGCATTCCAAGGAAAGAGATGCTAATTGCTACAATTAAAGATCCAAATATTATATAAAAGATGTTTTTCATATCATGAGTAAGCCTCCTTAAAATTTTAACTATACATTAGCCTGAATTATTCACACCCACATATTAAATCTTACAACTATTCCAGTTTAACGGCACTCTTGAACATTAACGACAATCACACAATAAGTGAATGGAAAACAAATGAACAAGAGCCCGATTTTTGGTAATATTATAAGTGACAAAAAACTACCAAGGGGGCTCCTTCTCTTTTGCTCCTTCACTGGCAAAACGTGTGGATTCACTTTTTCCCATATCAGATGCCCCACCAGTAACGATTGCTACCTTATTTTTCTGTCCATTATTAATCTTCGTTTCACTAAATCATGATACATTTCTCTAAAATGAACAAAAAACCGATCTTATTCAATTAAATGGCCCGATTGTAGAACACGAGTTAAACAACACTCTTCAACAAACCTGCAGGTTAGTTTAAGTATGTTTCTTTACAATCACTGCATTTATTTTAACATAAATATTCAGAATACCTTGTAAAATCAAGCGAAAATAAAATAACTTCCAATTTATTGGTAAATTTATGTATGCCAATTTGTAGACAAATTGGCACTTTATATCTGAGTTTTGATACAATTTAATTAAGAATAGAAAAAAGCAGGTGGTAAGTATGGAAAAACCAGCTATACTCATCGTTGAAGATGAACAAAAGTTAAGTCGAGTATTGCAATTAGAACTTAATTATGAGAACTATAAAACGGAAGTTGCTAACAATGGCAAGGATGCTTTTCGTCTGATGGAAGAAAACGAGTGGGATTTAGTCTTACTGGATATTATGATTCCTAAATTAAGTGGACTAGAGGTTCTACGAAGAATAAGACGTACAGACAACTATACGCCAATTATTTTGTTGACTGCGAGAGATGAAATTCATGATAAAGTAAGCGGGTTGGACCTTGGTGCAAATGATTATATTACGAAACCTTTTCAAATAGAAGAGCTTCTGGCTCGTGTTAGAGTACACTTGAGAAAATCGGATGCTATGAAAGTAAAAGGGGAGGATCTTTCTGTAGGAGACTTGAAGGTTAACTTAAATAGCCATGAGGTAAAGCGTTCTGAACAAGAAATAGGATTAACCCCTAGAGAATTTGATTTACTTGTATGCTTGTTGAAAAATAAGAATATAGTCCTCTCCAGAGAGCAACTGATTGAACATGTTTGGGGATTTGGTTATTTTGGTGATACAAATGTTGTTGACGTCTATATTCGATATTTACGACAGAAAATTGATAAAGGATACGACAAAAATTATATCCAGACTGTTCGAGGAGTTGGATATACGATAAAGGACTAGTAAAATGAAACTACGCACAAAAATTCAGTTATTCTCCAGTTTATTTATGTTGATTTTGATTTTATTGGTTAATACGTCTATTTACTTCCTGTTTCATAAAGTTTCTGCTGATAGTGAACTAGACCAATTAGCCGCACAAACTAATACGATCATAGAAACGCTAAACTCAAATCCTGACATAGCTATAAATGAGCTTCTCCGAGCATATTTACCAACTGATGGCATGATAAGAGTAATGGATGAAGATGGAAATGCATTAACTGTTCTCACCAAACATAACGATTACACGAGTTTACCAGGTGAGTATACAACAACTGAGTCGCAGTCGATTATAGTGCGAGAAAATGGCTTGGAAGTTGCCGCTATCTCGAAACCATTAATATGGGAAAACGGAGAAATTGTAACATTACAGGTTTCCAATCATTTAGTAGCACTTAATGAAACCATGACAACCCTTTTTTACGTGTTGGTGATAGCGTCTGTTATTATGCTTATTCCAACCATAATTGCAGGAATATTATTAAGCAGATTTTTATTGCAGCCTATTAAAGCACTAATTCAAGCGATGAAAGAAAATACAAAACAAGCAAAGTGGAAAAAAATTAATGTTCAGAATCGTTCTCATGATGAACTATACGAAATGGAAAAAACATTTAATGAAATGATTGATTACTTAAAAGATAATTTTGAAAGGCAAGAGACATTTGTTTCTGATGCCTCACATGAATTAAGAACACCTATATCAATTGTGAAAAGTTATGGCGAACTTCTAAAACGGCAGGGAAAAGATAATCATGATCTATTTAATGAATCTGTGGAAGCCATCGATACGGAAGTTGAGCGTATGCAGAAACTTGTAGAACAAATGCTAACGCTTGCTAAAAATAAAACAACAGACGTGATTCAGGTTGTAGACCTTATTGCCCTAAGTGAGCACACAATTACTACATTTAGAGGTGCATATGCAAGAAAAATAAGTGTCGATAATCATGGCGACAGTTTGTTGGTTAACGGGAATAAAGATCAATTGCAACAAATTATCTATATACTAATTGATAATGCCATTAAATACAGTAGTGATGAAATTAGAATAAGTATCGCTCAACAAAAAAACAAAGCCATTATGAAGGTGACCGATTTTGGCCAAGGGATATCAAAAATAGATCATGCACGGATATTTGATCGTTTTTACCGAATAGATAAAGCAAGAAGCAGGGATACAGGTGGAACTGGTCTCGGTCTTGCCATTGCAAAATCAATTGCAGAAACACACCATGGCGACTTATGTGTAACGAGTAAATTGGGTGAGGGCTCAACATTTACGTTAAGTTTACCGATTGTGAGAGAAAGTTAAGGATTTTCTCATCAAATTCTAATCTTAATCACACTGTACTTTCATTCTCCGAGGATATGATATAAGTAACAACAAACAAGGAGGAAAAAGAAATTGAAAAAGAAAGTTGGTATTGCAATTGCAACTATAGCTGGTGCAGTAGTGTTAGGCTTAGGTATTTATCAGTCAGACGCAGCTAAGACAGACCCAAACTTATCGACAGATGAAATCCGTGAAATGGTTAAAGCTCAATACCCTGGAACAATTACTGAATTAGAATTAGAAAAACGGTCCAATAAAGCGATTTACGAAGTAGAAGTAGAAAGTAATGGTAAGGAGTATGAATTAAAACTGGATGGTAATTCTGGTGAGATATTAAATCTTAAGGAAACAGATACTTCTAAGAAAGCGAGTAATACTAAAGAAGAATCCAGTAATGTGACTATGGACGATGATAATAAAGATGATGATAGTAGTGACACAGATGACAAAACCAATAAACAAGATGACGATAACACTAGTAATGAGAACAAAGAAAACAGCCAAGGAGTTCCCTCTAAAAAAGTTGTTATTGATGTAAATAAAGCTAAGGAAATTGCACTAGCTGAGTTTTCTGGAACGGTTAAAGAAATGGATCTCGATGATGATGATGGTCGGTTAATTTATGAAATTGAAATTAGAAAAGGTAACAGGGAAGCGGAACTTGATATTGATGCATACACAGGAGAAGTACTAGTTCTCGAAATTGAGGTTGATGACGAGGATGACTATGATGGTTAAAAAAGGCTGTTTTCGTAAAGTTTGTTGCTTTTGAGAGAATAGATATATATTGCGACGTAACTTATTCTCGGATTTGCTTTATCGACATCGAGCGCGATAGAACCGCTTCTTCCGAGCTTTCCTTGTCCTGCGGGAGGATAGGCATAGGTGAGACACCAAAGTGCTTCAGCACGTGGTGGCTCATCAGCCGCCCTAAGGTGTGCGAAGTGTATTTCCAGAGCGAGTAAAAGCACCAACCATCATCTCAAGTTACGTCGCATTTTATATCAACTATGAAGATGAAAAAGCAACAATGCGTGCGAAAACACCCTTAAAAAAATAAGCTACCATCTGGTAGCTTATTTTTTTACGATGAAGTTGTTTGTTGTTGTAGCGGTTATGGTTTTATGCCTTTCAAAATAGGATCGAATTAATTCAACCGCATCCTTTTGGATTTCTTTTACAACCGGCTTTGCTTTAAACATATCATAATTTCCGCCGCCGTTAGCCCGATAATTGTTAAGAACGACATGGTAGGATTTGTTCGTTTCGATTGGTTCGCCATGGTAAGTTATGTGTTCAATTCGTGAACCTAATGGTTTTGTAACATTAATAGTATATTCAATTCCTTCCCACATGTCATAATTATAATGCTGTGGTTTAGGTTCTACATACGATGGATTTACCGTTAGGTCTCCATGATTATCTACAATAAAATATTCTGCGCTTTTCTCTAATGCTTTTTTTATATCTTGAGAGGTTAATTCCAGAACCACAAGTGTGTTAGGATACATATAATTTGAAACGATATCACGCATTGTAACAGTCGAAGCAAAACCCTCAGAGTTATTATTTAATAGAGAAGTAACTGAAATATCAATACCACTTGCATCCATTTGTACGTTTTGAATAAATTCAATAAAAGGATGGTTTTTAATGCGAGCTTGAAAGGGATCTTTTATGGTCATATCTCCATCGATATAGCCAATTGGTTGATCAAGCCATTGTTGTGTTGAATTTTCCATCATTTCCATATAACGCATTATTTCTAAATCGGATGGAACACCTTCTAATGTTTTTACTTCTCCTTGTTTGTCAGTGATCATCCAATTTTCTTTTGCTTTTGCTAGCTCAATAGTGATTTCGCCATAATTTTGACCGTTATTTCCAGGTTGAATTACAAGCACATTTCTAATTTCTTCTGTTAGTATCCGGTGTTGATGCCCTGTTAAAAGGATGTCAATGCCATCAACCTCTTCACACATTTGATACCCTTGGTTTTCACCTGTTAAGTCTTCTGTTGGTTCACCGGAATTAATATCTCGTTCAATCCCACCGTGGTAGCATGCAATTAGCACATCAGGTTTTTCTGTTTCACGAATATGCCCTACCCACTTTTTTAAAGTGGACAAAGCATCCATAAATTGAATACCTTTTATGTGCTCCGGTGATTCCCAGTTGGGAATATAATGCGTTGTAACACCTACAATACCAATTCTTATACCGTTAGCTAATGTTTTAATAGTATATGGTGGACCATAGTGAGGTTCATTTGTTTGGTAATTCACGCAGTTGGCAGATAACCATGGAAAATCAGATTGTGAGACAGCATCACCAAGGATTTTTTTGCCAAAATTAAATTCATGGTTTCCGATTACCCCAGCGTCTATACCAATTTGATTCATCACACCAATCATCGGGTTTTCTTGATGTGTATGTTCCTTTACGTAATGTGTCATAAGCGGGGTGCCTTGGATTAAGTCACCGTTATCTATTACGACAACATGCTCATTCTGTTCCCGGGCCCTTTTAACGACTGTTGCGTACTTCGCAAGTCCAAGGTCAGCCTGCTCATTAGTACCATATAAAATAGGCATAACATTTCCGTGAACATCACTAGTGTATAATAGTTTAATTTCTATCTTATTTGCTGACAATAACAAGCATCCTTTCATCGAGTAAACAAACAAAAGAGCGTATTATACGCTCTTTGATTACTTTTCTTTTCATTATACTATTTTTCTTCTGATTCTTGCAGAAACAAAGTCTATAACTGTTACTACAATGATGATGGCTAACAAGATTAGCCCCATTTCATTCCAATTTCGGTTGTTTGCTGCAAAGATAATCATAGTACCGATACCACCTGCACCAACAATACCTAGGATAGAGGAGGCACGAATATCTATTTCAAAGCGGTAGATTGCATACGATAGAAACTCAGGTATGATCTGAGGAATAACTGCATAAAAGAGCATTTGTATTTTATTAGCTCCATTTGCTTCCATTGCCTCAACGACTTGCATATCAATCGATTCAATTACTTCAGAATAAAGTTTTCCTAGCATACCAGTGGAACCAATTGCAATCGCAAGTACCCCAGCAAAAGCATTAGGTCCTACAGCAACAACGAAAAGAATAGCAAGGATGATATCCGGAAATGCACGAACGGCAGATAATATCCATTTTCCAAGTGTAGTTAATATCCTACTACCAGTCATATTATGTGCAGCAAGAAATCCTAATGGAATAGCCAATATTGCCGCCATTAGTGACCCAGCAAATGCAATAAAGATAGTTTCTAATATGTTCCAGAAAACTTCATTGGATGCTGACCAGTCTGGACTGAATAATTTAGGGATTACTCTGCTAAAGTTATTTAATACCCGTTCCCATGCACGTGCCCAATCAATATCAATGCCAAGAAAGGTCCAAAGATAAAGAGCTATGACTAAAAGGATCAGGACAATCTTTTTAAGCTTTTGAAACAATGATCTTTCTGGTTTTGGAGGTAATGAAATAGTTTTCATTATATCAATGCCTCCCTTAACTTATTACTGATATATTCAATAACGATAACAACCACAAATATAAGGGTTATAATTGCCATAGCATTTGGATAATTATAAAAACCTAATTGCTGATCTAATACAAGACCGATACCACCTGCACCAACTAAACCTAGTACAACCGATGCACGAATGTTAATTTCAAACACGTATAGTACAAAGGAAGTATACTGAGGCAGTACTTGTGGAACAAGTCCATAATATATTACTTGAAAGACATTTCCACCAGAAGCACGCATAGCTTCAAGAGGATTCATATCGACTGATTCAATTGTTTCACTAATCAGTTTTGCCAATATACCCAATGAAAAAATAAATAGTGCTAAAATACCGGGCAAAAGTCCAATACCAAATAAACCAACAAATATGACGGCTAATACTAAGTCTGGAATCGTACGTAAAATATTTAATAGTGTACGTGTGAACACGTAAAGTGGTTTAAACGTAGTAATATTTTGTGCTGATAAAAGCGCCAAAGGAACTGTAAGAATTGCTGCTCCAGTTGTTGCAATTATAGCCATTTGAATGGTTTGAGCCATTGGCCCCCAGACAGCTGGAACGACACTAAGATTGGGGGGGAAGAACTTTTCAATAACGACAAACATATTCCCAAGCGCGTTACCAAAACCCCCAACCATGTCGCGCTGTGTATAAAGCATACTAAAGAGGTAAAAGCCTAAGACTACGAAAAATATGATGGTAACCTGTAATTTGGTTTTAGCAGGATAAATGGACGGTGTTTTTTCTAAAGACGTAGGGTTGGTTTTTTCTGTCACGATTCATCTGCCCCCCCACGCAAGTCGTCCTCACGTATTGTACGGCCATAGATTTCTTCAAATGTCTTTTCACTAACCTCGGATACTGGTCCATCAAATACAACTTCTCCACCTCGCATGCCGATAATACGATCAGCATATTCCATTGCCATATCAATGAAATGCAGGTTAACAATGGTTGTTATATTATCTTCTTTATTGATTTTCTTTAAATAAGTCATTACTTGATGGGAAGTAGGCGGATCAAGTGATGCAACTGGTTCGTCTGCAAGTACATAAGATGGCTTTTGTGTTAAGACACGTGCAATACTAACCCGTTGCTGCTGGCCACCACTTAATTCATCTGCTCTGTTGTATATCTTGTCTTCAATGTTTACACGCTGTAAGCTTTCGTAGGCTAGTCCAATATCTTCTTTTTTGTATAGGTTTAATATGGAACGAAATGTACCAGTATGTCCTAATCGACCGGCCAATACATTTTTCAATACATTTGAACGGTTAACCAGGTTATAGCTTTGAAAGATCATACCAATTTTGGTTCGGAGTTTTCGTAAATTACTACTACGGTATAAAAGAATATCTTCATCATCTATTAGAAGAGAACCCTTTGTTGGGGTAACAAGACGATTTATACTACGAATAAATGTAGATTTCCCGGCACCTGATAAACCAACAATTACAACAAATTCACCATCATTAATTTTTACGTTAATGTTTTTAAGGCCTTCTGTACCGTTAGGGTATACAAGGCTGATATCTTTAAATTCGATCATAATATGTACTTCCTCCATTGCAATCTTATGACATACTTGTACCTCGTTTAGACATTTATATGATAAAAGTGGAAAAAGGGGAGAATAAACTCCCCTTTAATTTTCCCAACTAGTTATATATCTTAAAGTGAAATATCGTCTTTGAATTTTTTATAAGTATCTTTTACAACATCATATTCTTCATCTGTTGCTTCATCAATTTCATCCCAGTTATATACATCATTCATAATCTTGATCATATCTTCATCGTCGTTAAATGATAAGAACGCTTCTTTAATTTGTTGAACAAACTCATCATCAAGTTCTTTAGTCACAGAAATAGTATCATTAGGAATCTCATCTGTATAACCAAGAACGGTTAATTTGTCCATTACATCAGGATATTCCTCTTCAAGCTCTGTACGTACATCATCAAATGTAGTTGCCACATCAGCTTCTCCTTCATAAACAGCAATTGCTGAATTATCATGTCCACCTGATTGAACTGTTCCGCTGAAAAATTCACTTTCTAATTCGGTACCTGATGCATAATCAAATTCCTTCATCAGTTGACTAGCAGGGAATAAATATCCAGAAGTTGATCCTTTATCTCCGTAAGCCCAAATTTTACCCTCTAAATCCGCAAGACTATCAATGCCGGAATCAGAGCGTACTAGATATTGTGCTTTGTAAGTACTCGATCCATATCTAATAGATTTTAAAATTACTTCAACTCCATATTGCTCATTTGCTAAAACATAACCAAAAGCAGGAACAAAGCCAACATGTACCTGATTAGCCCCCATTGCTTCAACAAGTGAGTTATAACTAGTCATAACACGTCCTTGTACTTCAATACCCAATTCCTCACCTAAGCGTTCTGCTAATGGTTCTACTGTATCAGCAATTGTATCTGAGTCCTGCGATGGAACAAATCCCATTACTAATGTATCAGGTCTATCAGCTTCGCCTTCATCTGTAGCTTCTTCATTGTCACTATTTTCCGTTTTTTCATCATCACTATCGTTATTCTCCGAATCGGTATCATCAGACTGACCACAAGCTGCTAGTACGAATAGTACTAACCCTAACACTAATAAAAGGCTATAAAGTTTTTTCATCTTGACCCTCCTAATATAATGTATATATATAAAATCTTTCCTCCTAATTAAATAACACTTGGGACAAAAATGCTAGACTATTTTTGAAATTTTACAAAGGATTTACGTGTTTAATTGAGAAAAAGGCTAACTAGAATAACATTATAATAGTAACTGTGCTATTTTATTCCTTTAATATATGCTTCAGGACTGATATACATGTTTTTGTCATTAATAAAAATTAAAACTTTATTGGAAAAATAAATTGATATGGACATGAAGTAGAAGGTGTAACACCTGCTGGAATGACAGTATTCCCCGCTCATTTAAAAATGGTTCAATCGAATAAAATTTCTCTCCTGTGATTTATGTCATAGCAGATAAATTCCAAAAAAGGTATGATCAAATTGGGATATGGGATGTCTCAAAGCTCTATACTATAAAGTACAAGTTTGTCGGTAAATTTGTACTGCCTCTAGGGGAGGTTTTTCCCCTTCTCTAAGCAAAACTTTTGTCTAGGTTTTTAGATAAAGGTTTTGCTTTTTTGTAATGGCTGTTTTCTAAAAGATTGTTGTTTTTGTCACAATAGATATATGATGCGTCGTAACTTGAAAACACGATCAGTGCTCCGCTACCGCTACGGAAAAATACTGTGCTTTCCGTTGGCTCGCGCTGAGCCTCCTCGCTCGCAAAAACCGCTTCCCTGTGGGGTCTGGAGCGTCTTCACTTTTCCGCAGGACAAGGAAAGCTCCGGCAGCATTACATCGCAAGCAGAAAATGGGTCTGTATTTACAAGGAGTCTCCGTGTATTCCGGCTGCTAATATAGTGTTATCTGATAATTAATAGCAGCGTAGCGAGAAAAAACTTATAATGCAGCTTTACCAGTCAGGGTGAGC
>NZ_JBHTKJ010000017.1:0-27121 GCF_042675965.1 Virgibacillus byunsanensis
ATCAATCATATCGGTTGTCTTAGCAATCAGAAGACTTAACTTCTGGCTTAAAAAATTTCGAAAAACATGTTCATGTTTCTCTTGACATACTGGTTGTTTTGTTCAGTTTTCAAGGAGCAAAATGGGCCTGAGTGGACTCGAACCACCGACCTCACGCTTATCAGGCGTGCGCTCTAACCAGCTGAGCTACAGGCCCACATGAATAAGATAAGATGGAGCGGGTGAAGGGAATCGAACCCTCATCATCAGCTTGGAAGGCTGAGGTTTTACCACTAAACTACACCCGCAGGATAAAAAGAAATTATTATTGTTGCTCGATGGTCGGGAAGACAGGATTCGAACCTGCGACCCCATGGTCCCAAACCATGTGCTCTACCAAGCTGAGCTACTTCCCGATATAATGGCGCGCCCGAGAGGAGTCGAACCCCTAACCTCTTGATCCGTAGTCAAACGCTCTATCCAATTGAGCTACGGGCGCTTTGAAGCGACATCTTCTAATGTACCATATAATATAATGAAATGCAAGGACTTTTTTTGGTGCGGCCGAGAGGACTTGAACCTCCACGGGGTCGCCCCCACTAGGCCCTCAACCTAGCGCGTCTTCCATTCCGCCACGACCGCAATACTATAATTGTAAAGCCATTTATATCTATTAAACTAAGGATTTTCATAAATACAGTAAACAGATAACAAAATACCCTGTATATCACAGTGTTTTTTATTAAGATGCGGGTGGAGGGAGTCGAACCCCCACGTCCGAAGACACTAGATCCTAAGTCTAGCGCGTCTGCCAGTTCCGCCACACCCGCAAAAGTGGTGAGCCATGGAGGATTCGAACCTCCGACCCTCTGATTAAAAGTCAGATGCTCTGCCAGCTGAGCTAATGGCTCATGTTAAAATGAGTTTGTTTCTATATACGTTTGTACATCATAAAACCTCTGCATCTTCTAGATAACTTTATAGATGCTCTAGTGTTTGTTACGTTTATCACACATAAAAAAATGGCTGGGTTACCAGGATTCGAACCTGGGGTACACGGGATCAAAACCCGATGCCTTACCGCTTGGCTATAACCCAACAAGTGGCGGTCCGGACGGGACTCGAACCCGCGACCTCCTGCGTGACAGGCAGGCATTCTAACCAACTGAACTACCGGACCAAACCTATTTTCATATAAATGATGACCCGTACGGGATTCGAACCCGTGTTACCGCCGTGAAAGGGCGGTGTCTTAACCACTTGACCAACGGGCCATTAAAAAATGGCGGAGAAGGAGGGATTTGAACCCTCGCGCCGCTCACACGACCTACACCCTTAGCAGGGGCGCCTCTTCAGCCACTTGAGTACTTCTCCATTATGGCTCCACAGGTAGGATTCGAACCTACGACCGATCGGTTAACAGCCGATAGCTCTACCACTGAGCTACTGTGGAATAATTTAAAAACAATCAATTGTTATCATTGCATAGAACATCAAGTGCATGAGATAAACCCAGCAATTAATTAACTCATCACAATTATTGCGACGAGAAACATCATACAATATATTTACAACTTTGTCAACAGAATAGTTGATGAAAGTGATACCTCGTTTTCAATCATACATATTTATTTCTTAGAAAACTTGGCTTATCGCGAAGCGTTTATGACGAAAGCCTTAGTTGTACTTATGTAGGAAAGTTTTATGCTTTCCTATCTGCCTACGAAAATATATTACTTTTTTAAGGCTTATTTAATTTAACACGGAAGACATTTTTCGTCAATGTATTTATGATCATTTTTTCTATTAGATTAACATTTTATGTTACTCCCCAATAACAATTTACCTCCACACTTCCCACATCTAAACTTTTTAATGTCCACTCTTCGCTTTCTTTTATATACATATCCACAATTATTACATGTATAGGTATGCTTATATTCCTTTTTAGTAGAAGGTAATGGTTTACAATGTCTAGGTGAACCTGTTTTTTTTAATAATTGTTTAAAATCTTGATCCCCGTGCTTATATCCTTTTCCTTCTATATGAAGATGATAGTGCACAAGTTCATGTTTTATTATCCCTATATATTCATTTTCGTCCATTTCAATCATATACTTTGGATTGAGTTCAATTAACTTTTTTGCAGGAATATACCTCCCACCAGTAGTTCTTAATCGATTATTATATCGAACATCATGTTTGAACGGCTTATAAAAGTATTTCACGGAAACTTCATTAACAATGGTAAATAGTTCTTCATTATTTAATAGATTCATCTAATAACTTCCTTATATTATATATTATACGTATTTTATCATAAATTTCACCACCGAAAGTTCATTTTCCATCAAATTCCTGCTTTATTTATAATAATTGTAATTAAACATTGATTTTTAATAGTTTTGTTATATAATTATATATGTGCCACATTATTTAAAGGAGAGGTGTTTTAATCGTGAGTAATGAAAAGAGAAAAACATTAACTACAGCATCAGGCGCTCCAGTCGGAGATAATCAAAATTCAATTACAGCCGGTCATCGTGGTCCTACATTAATACAAGACTTTCACTTACTAGAAAAGCTTGCCCACTTTAATAGAGAGCGTATTCCTGAGCGTGTTGTGCATGCGAAAGGCGCTGGAGCACATGGTTACTTTGAAGTGACCAATGATGTAAGTAAATACACAAAAGCATCATTTCTTAATGAAGTTGGAAAACGAACACCAATGTTTATTCGTTTCTCCACTGTAGCAGGTGAACAAGGTTCTGCTGATACAGTTCGAGACCCGCGTGGTTTTGCGATTAAATTTTATACAGAAGATGGAAACTATGACTTAGTTGGTAACAATACTCCAATCTTTTTCATTCGTGACGCTATTAAGTTTCCTGATTTTATTCATACACAAAAGCGTGACCCAAAAACACATTTAAAAGATCCTAATATGGTATGGGACTTCTGGTCACAATCACCGGAATCATTACATCAAATCACTTATTTGCATGGTGATCGTGGTATTCCAGCTACATTTCGTCATATGAACGGTTATGGTAGTCATACATTTAAATGGGTAAATGATCAAGAAGAAGCATTCTGGGTTAAATATCACTTTATTAGTGAGCAAGGTGTAAAAGGCTTAGACGAAGACCTTGCAACTAAAATTGCTGGAGAAAATCCCGATTATCATACAGAAGACCTTTTTAATTCTATTGATAAAGAAGATTTCCCTGCATGGAAACTATATGTACAAGTCATGCCTTATGAAGATGCAAAAACGTATAGATTTGATCCATTCGATGTAACGAAAGTATGGTCTCAAAATGACTATCCTCGAATTGAGGTAGGTCGTATGGTGTTAAACCGTAACCCTGAAAATTATTTCGCTGAGGTTGAGCAAGCTGCATTCTCACCTGGCCAATTCGTTCCTGGTATTGAAGCATCACCAGATAAAATGCTTCAAGGTCGTTTATTTGGTTATTCCGATGCACACCGCTATCGTCTTGGTACGAACCACCATCAGATTCCAGTTAACCGTCCAGTAAATGAAGTGAACAACTATCAACGTGATGGTTCTATGCGAGTAGATGGTAACGCTGGCGGTTCACCAAACTATGAGCCGAACACACTAAATGGCCCAATGGAAGATCATTCCACAAAAATAGATCCATTTGAAGTCTACGGAGAAGCTGATAGTGTACCTTACGACAGTGGTGATCACTTCACACAGGCTGGAGATCTATATCGCTTAATGAGTTCAGATGAAAAAGAACGTCTAATCGAAGCGTTTGTCGGTCATTTGAAGCCAGTAGAAAAAGACGAAATTAAATTACTTCAAATTGAGCATTTCTATAAAGCAGATCCTGAATGGGGAGAAAGAATTGCAAAAGGTTTAGGATTAGCTGTACCAGAAAGCGTAAAATAAGTTTATTCATTAGAGAATAGCGCAAAAATGCGCTATTCTCTTTTTAGTAGTAAAGAAAGCATAAATTAAAAAGTTATGCATATTTCTCTCTAGAATCTGCCACGTCCAGTAAGAAAAGCGCAAGCGCCCTGAAAGACACGACCGCATAAGCAAAACGGCTGGAGAAAGGTGGTTTTTCCTTTCGCAAGACGGATTGCTTATGTCGCGAGTGGCTGGGCGCTGGAGCTAGACATGGCTCTTGCTGACAAGAAACTTTATAGTACCAAAATTTTATACTTTCCTTACCAGCGATGAAAAAAGTGAACTTCTTTTTCGAGGACGTACTGTCTTTTGTTCTATATAGAAAAAGCAGCCGATTAAATAAATCGACTGCTTTTTTCCTATTTACCTTCTACCATTGATAAGGCAATTCTTCCTTTTGTCGAGTCAACCTGTTCGACCCAAACAGTTACTACATCACCAACTGATGCTATATCCATCGGATGCTTTACAAATTGATTCGACATTTTCGATATATGGACTAGCCCGTCTTGTTTCACGCCAATGTCTACAAAAACACCAAAATCGACAACATTGCGCACCGTTCCTTGCATTTCCATTCCAGGTTTTAAGTCTTCTAGTGACAATACATTTTTCTTGAGTAATGGTTTAGGCAGATCATCACGCGGATCTCGCTCTGGACGACTTAATGCACTCATAATATCAATTAAAGTTGGCTCACCAATCTCCAGTTTCTCAGCAATATCCTTTTTGTTCAATGTGTTTAACTTATCGCGTAAATGACTCGAACCGATATCACCTAGTTGACAATCCATCATGTTAAGTAAGTTTTCTGTATGTGCATAACTTTCAGGGTGAATTGGTGTGCGATCTAATGGATGCTCACCGTCAAATATCCGTAAAAACCCAATCCCCTGCTCATATGTTTTGGCACCTAGTCGTGGTATTTTTTTTAATTGTTTACGATTCGTAAATTTCCCTGATTCATTACGCTGATTTACGATATTATTGGCAACGGTTTTACTTAACCCTGCCACGTACTGAAGTAGTGATGATGATGCGGTATTCACATTAACTCCAACTTGGTTAACCGCTGTTTCCACAACAAAGGTTAATGACTCATTAAGCGATTTCTGACTTACATCATGTTGATACTGGCCTACTCCAATTGATTTAGGATCAATTTTCACAAGTTCTGCAAGTGGATCTTGCACACGTCTCGCGATAGATGCGGCACTTCTTTCTTCTACTTGTAAATCAGGAAATTCTTCTCGAGCCAACTTCGATGCAGAATAAACACTCGCACCTGCCTCGTTGACAATTATATATGGTATATCAAGCTTATGATTTGATATTACATCAGCAATAAATTGTTCTGTTTCCCTTGAAGCAGTTCCATTCCCAATGGCTATAAGTTCAATTTTATAGGTGTTTATATAATTTATTACTATTTTTTCCGCACCAGCTATATCATTTTTCGGCGCAGTAGGATACATGACATTGACTGCATGTACTTTCCCAGTTTCGTCTACCACTGAAAGTTTACACCCTGTTCGGTATGCTGGGTCTACACCTAACACTGTTTTGCCTTTTAAAGGAGGCTGCAGGAGTAAGTTTTTGAGATTTTTCGAAAAAACATCAATCGCTTGTGTCTCGGCCTTTTCAGACAAAATAGTTCGAATTTCCCGTTCAATAGACGGTTGAATTAACCGCTTATAGCTGTCTTCTATAGCTTTATGCAATATTTCCATTGACTCTTGATTACTTTTGTTTTTAACAACTTTTTTCTGCAAATATTCTACAATTCGTTCGTAAGGGGGTTCAATTACTACTTTTAAAATTTCTTCTTTTTCCCCACGATTCAATGCTAAGATTCGATGAGACACCATAGATCGAACTGCTTCATTGTAATCATAATACATTTCAAAAATGCCTTTTTCATCTTTCTCTACATTTTTGCCTTGCGCTTGAATACTACCTCGTTTAAATGTCTCATCACGAATGAATGTACGATATTCTGGATCGTCGGAAATCCATTCAGCTATAATATTGTTAACTCCATCAAGTACAGCTTCTATTGTATGTAATTCATTTTCTTCCGATAAGAAACTAGCAGCTTCATGATTAATTGCTTGCTGCTCCTGTTTCCAAACGATATGTGCTAATGGCTCAAGGCCTTTTTCTTTGGCTATTGTAGCTTTCGTACGTCGCTTTTGTTTATAAGGACGGTACAAATCCTCTACACGTTGCAATTGTGTAGCATCTGTTATGTCCTTCTCTAATTCCTCCGTAAGTTTCCCTTGCTCATCAATCATGCGTATGACTTCTTGTTTTCGTTCGGCGAGATTAACGGCATATTGCCATTTATCCTGTATTAATTTTATCTGAACCTCATCAAGCCCACCTGTTACTTCTTTACGGTAACGGGCAATAAATGGAACGGTATTTCCTTCATCCATTAATGCAATAACCTTATTTACAATAGCTGTATTAACTTTAGTTTCTTTCGCTACCCATTGACTCAGCTCTAGCTCTAATTCTGTAGACACACTAGTTCCTCCTTTATGTACGGTCTTATTTTACCAAACAAAACACCCTTTTCCCAATACCACCAAAAACGGACTGACAATTTAGGCCAGCCCATCTACTTCTTATATCGCATTGCAATTAAGGTTGTATCATCATCTTTTACTTTCCTACTAGTATATTCAAATGTTTTCGTGATTTCCTCGACGCTTTTATCTAAGAAAAACCTTTGTGAGAGGTCTTTATCCGTTACACCGTCAGAGAACATAATAAAACGCATTTCCGGTTTCAGCACTTCCTCAACAACTTTAAACGGCCGTTGATACCCTGCTAAATATCCAGCACTAGGGATATTTCTTTTTTTCTTATTATCCTCTGTAATGGTTAACACACCAATGTTACCAATAGAAGAAAAGGTATAACGCTCGGTATTAAAGTCTATTTTCAAAATACCCAAAACGACTCCTCGTTTACCTGTTAGTTGCTTATTACATATATTTACAATCTGGTTTATGGGTACATGCATATTACTTTGAATAATATCCATAACGATTTGAGAAGACTCTTTAGCAAATTCTCCACTACCTAGTCCATCTGCTAATGCACACACAAATTCGTTCTCTGTTTCCGTATAGAAATAACTATCTCCACAGTGGAAATTCCCCTTTTTAGCCTTTTGATATATAGCTACGTCCATTCTACTGCTGTTTGTATTCAATCCAATACCTCCGAGCTTTTAGATTGAATGGCTTCACGAAGTTTGCGCAATGAACGACGCTGCAGTCTGGAAACATGCATTTGAGATATCCCCAACAATTCACCTGTTTCCTTTTGACTCATATTTTCAAAATAAGTACAGGTTAAAATTTGCTGTTCACGTTTAGATAGAACTGGTAAAATCTTCTCAAGTAACATTTGCTGGTCAATATTTTCATAGCCGTCTTCGTTATTTCCGACTAAATCCAAAATAGCAACTGTACTCCCATCAGAATCTGCTTCAACTTTTCGGTCCACTGAAAGTGCTTTATAGCTTTTACCCATTTCCATCGTTTCCAATACATCTTCTTCTGAAACCTTTAAGTAACTCGCTATCTCAGAGACTGTTGGGGATTCTTGGTTTTGCGTGGTCAGTTCATCTACTGCCTTTTTTATTTTTGGTCCTAATTCTTTAATCCGGCGTGGTACATGAACACTCCATGTCTTATCCCGAATAAAGCGTTTAATTTCACCAATTATAGTGGGAATAGCGAACGATTCAAATGATTTACCAAACGAGGTATCGTATCTTCTAACAGCTCCTAATAATCCAATCATTCCGACTTGTACAAGATCTTCATGAATAGTACTGTTTTTTGAATACTTCCTTGCTATAGAACCCACAAGGTCGGTATACTTCAACACGATCTTTTCCTGAAGCTCTTCATTAGCTGGGTCTTTTTGTAAATGCTCAATCCATTTATAGACCTCATCACGTTCTTTATTGTGTGGTTGAGATTTGGTTGCCATTAAAATCCACCTCAGTTTCATGAAGGTACTTTGTCATTAATACAATAACGCCAGAATTGTTGTTTATTTCAACTTTATCCATTAGTGCGTCAATTAAAAACAGACCAAAGCCTCCTTCACGTAGGTTTTCTACGGGTTCGGTGTTTTTATATGGACCAATTCCCCCTTTAATTTCATTTAGATTAAAGCTTCCCCCATGATCTGCAACCATTATTTCTAACCGGTCTTGGTATACACCAAAGCCAACCGTAACTTCACCTTGGTCATTTTCCCCATAGGCATGTGTTACTGCGTTTGTAAGCGCCTCAGAGATAGCTACCTTTAAATCCTCTATATCTTCATAGGTGAAACCCATTCTATTGGCTACTCCTGAAATACTTAAACGAACAACCCCTACATACTCTGCCTTTGCAGGGACTTTAATTTCAATAAAATCAAATTTTTCCATTACTCACTCCCACCTTTAATCGTAGCGTTTATATTAATTACTTCATTTAGGCCTGTGATTTTAAACAATCGTGAAACACGATCTTGTAAATTAACTAATTTTAGATGACTGTTATTTTCTTTAGTTGATTTTAATGCACTAATAAAAACTCCTAAACCTGTGCTATCCATATAGTTTACATTTTCCATATTTACTTCTACTGTATGTCCATCAACATTTGTTAATGGTAATAATGCTTCTTTTAACTGTGGCGCTGTATATGCATCAATTTCTCCCGAAAGGTTTACAATTGATTTTCCATTATTATCTACTACATTAATTATTAAATCCATTTCCATCCCCCTAATTAATTGTTGATTTATAAACCTACTAATTCAAAAAAGTTCATTAGTTGATTTATTTCATTTCCCTTAATTAAAGAGTGTTAAACTTCCTTTTTTAAAATAAGCAACGTGAAGTCATCTTTTAACTGAAAGCCCTGCAGTCTCTCGAAATGTTTATACACATGGTTCACCATTTCCTGAGAAGGTAAATGCGCATATTGTTTTATGACACTTAATACCTCTTCTCGCTCAATAAACCTGTCCCCTTGTCTGCATTCAGTAACTCCATCCGTTAACAAAATAACCATATCACCTTTACTGATTTGTTTAACATATTGTGGATAATTAGATTCTGGTGTGACCCCTAGCACAAGGCCCTTTGTCTCAAACTCTTTGAAAGTATCTGTTTTAGCATAATAGCAAAAGCCTGGTTCATGACCTGCTGATGAATATAGAAGTTTGCTTTCTGAGGGAATGTACTGAGCGTAGAACATTGTAATAAACATGCTAGGGTCAACATTTCGTTCAACCACACGATTCAAGTTTTCCAGGATCGCTTTTGGACTCATTGACTCTTCAGGAAAACTGTCCATGGAATACTTAATCATTGACATACTTAATGCAGCTGGAATCCCTTTTCCGATTACATCTGCAACAGCAATACCTAAAGAACCATCTTTACCTGTAATAAAGTGATGATAATCCCCATTCATCTGGTTTGCCGGGACACTTATCACCCCAATATCAAGCCCCTCAATTTTAGGTGTTTTCGTCGCTAAAAGAGTATCCTGCATGCTAGCAGCCACTGATATTTCAGATTTTAGTTCAGATTGCTCTTCTCGTAGGGTTTGATATTCCTGGTGTGCTAGGCCATAGGAAATCATCGTCTCCAAGAGGAATTCCATTGAATTCTGAACGTTACTCGATAAACTTGGATACAATTCTGTTAAAGCTTGAATATGCAAATTGACAATTTCTTCAGGCAAAATATTATTTTTTATAAATGACTTACTAATTTGCTCTGCCCCATATAGGGATTTTTCATCTTGCGTCTCAATGAAATGCTTTAACAAATTCTTATAAGTAACTGCATCTGATTTAACGGTACCCATAAAGTAACCCCCCTTATATACTAGTTGATAAAAATAAGGGGAACCTTCTTTCCATTATGTAATTCCCCTTATTTTTATATTGGCTATCTTAGCCACTTAACTGCTTTGATTTTAGTCCCTTTTTCTTCTTCAGATTTAATATCAAATTCATCCATTAATCGTTTCACACCTGGAAGACCTGCACCAAGTCCGCCTGAAGTTGTGTAACCATCTTGCATTACTAAGCTAATATCTTTTATACCAGGACCTGAATCAATGGCAATCATACATATTCCTTTTTTACCTATATTACTAACAACTTCTTCGAAACAAACCTGTCCACTCGCTGCATATAAGTATATATTTCGAGCTATTTCTGATATCGCAGTTGCGATACGGGCTTGGTCTACTGTACCGAATCCCACACTTTTAGCAATTTCACGACCAAGTTGGCGTGCAGCTACGATATCCCATTCTTTTTGAATTTTTATACAGGATTGAGGATTGGGATTCATATCATTAATCCCCCAATTCCTGATGAAGTTTTACCAAGCCTTGTTCCAAATCTAAAGCAGTCGGAACATTGTGTAAATGAATTCCCAGATCAATTAATGTCATTGCAACTGCAGGTTGAATACCTGTTAAAACTACTTTTGCCCCCATCAGATCTGACATCGTAACGACGTCCCCTAAAACCTTTGCAATAAATGAATCAATGATTTCTACGGAGGTTAAGTCGATCACTACTCCTGATGTACCGCTCTTATGGATTTTATTCAATAAATCTTCTTGAAATTGAATCGCTGTATTATCATCTAACTCTGCTTGGATAGAGATAAGTAAATAATTATGCAACTTTAAAATAGGTATTCGCATTTGATCACTCCTCACCCAAAGAATCTAGCATGTCCACGATGCCTTCATCTTTTGTATCTAGGTTTACAATCTTACGGTCTGTTATCTCTAAGGCTGCACTAAATCCTTTTCGTAATGAACTTTTGGTCGGAAACTTTCCAAGATCAATCCCCAAATTAACAATTGTTTGCGCTATTTCCGGTCGAATTCCTACTAAGATACATGTGGAACCTATTAAACGAACTGCTTCTGCTGCTTGAATAATATGATGTGCCACCATCGTATCTACTACTGGAACACCCGTAATATCAATCAAGACTACCTCCGAATTATGGTTCATAACACCTTCGAGCAAGTTTTCCATTATTAGCTTCGCTCGTTCTGTATCAATTGTACCGATCAAAGGCATTATCGTAATATTATCCATCACTGGTATAAGTGGGGCAGATAACTCCTGAAGAGCTATACGCTGCAAGGAAACAATATGCTCCCAACTACCAGAGTATTCGTTCACTAATTTACGTATAATAGGTTCCGTCCACGAGTCGACACTTTGCAGTACATTAGAAATGTATTTGGAATCAACTTGTTCTTCCTGAGAAAGTATAAAATCAATCGTTACCCTTCTAAAAACTTGTAGACCATCCGTAATATAGCTTAACGGCCATCCTAAGTTAATTAGTTTTTCAGAAAACTCTTCTAACGTTAATGATGTACTTTGATTTTTAATACTAGTAAAAATAACATTTACAAATTCCCTATTCGTACTCTCAAATAATTCATCTGAAACACTTGATGTATAATTTTCTTCTTTTAGTGTTTCAATTTCTTCCATCCACATATGAACAATTGAATCACTATTTTTAAACACAATTTCTTTTAATTTTTGGTCCATTGATTTCCCCCCTAAACATAATGATTTTAATTTATGGGTGTAGTTACAAGTTTGACAAATCATGCGGAGAATCCTGTTACTATCTATTGTTTACATTTGTTATTTAATAAATAATTGTAACATAATTTTGATAGTTACTCATAATCAAAGAGAAAGGAAAATATCCATTTATAGCCAGAACAAAAGCGTAAGCGCCCTTACAGGCTAGTTCACCACGACCTTGAAAAAAATGCGCTTTTTCTTCAAGCAAAGTTTCGTTGTCGTGCATTCTTTCCTGTGCATCGTAGCTGGACGTGGCTTAAAACAGTTAATAAATTATCTACAGGCTCCAAATTTGATAGTTTCCTAAACCACGAAAAAAACCCCTGTTTACCTAGAACAAGGGTTTAAGCTATTGTGCGTACATTTCTTTTAGTCCAAGACTGATCTCTAATGCCTGATCAATTTTCTTCATCATCTCATTATCCAATTTCGTTATCTTATCTGTTAATCTTTGCTTGTCTAATGTACGAATTTGCTCTAATAATATGACAGAGTTTCGATCAAACCCATATCGCTTAGCGTTAATTTCTACATGTGTAGGAAGCTTTGCCTTTTGAATTTGGGCTGTAATTGCAGCAACAATTACTGTCGGACTAAATCTATTTCCAATATCATTTTGTAGGATCAACACTGGGCGTATGCCCCCCTGCTCTGATCCAACCACAGGGGATAAATCAGCGAAATATACTTCGCCTCGTTGAACGATCAAATTATTACACCCCGATCACAGTGCGCTCTAGGGTGTTTTCAGCCTCCTCTTCAGCTTGAAAAGCTTCCGAAGCAATTGTTAGATTAATTCGAGCCATTTCCTGATAGCCTTTTTGCATGGACTCGCGAAATTGTTGGACGTGCTCATCTTTCTTGTAATCCAAATAGTTTTTTGTAGCTTGACATATGAAGTCACTCAAATCTCTATTTTCATACTTCATTAATCCGTCCACCTCATTTAACAGGTTTTTTGGTAACCTTACCAATATTTCTTGTAAGCTCTCTGACAAAACCATACACCTCCGCCAACTGTTGAACGATCATTATTAAATTCACCTTTTATAATATCATTGTAAGCAATGCTTTGCAAAGGTATATAGAGAATTTTTTAGAAAAAAACTAGCTTATCGCAATGTTTATAGGAACTTAACGAGGAAAAATCTATGTCTTATCTGTATACTTATTTCCAGAATACAACTATTATGCCCCTTTGGACAATATTATAGAATAATTTCTTAGTTTTTATATATTCTAGGAACCCGTTGCGATATCATGCAAGGGATTTCATAGTTTATCGTATCCAAGTAGGATGCTATTTCATCCAGTTCAATTCTATTATGATATTGTTCTCCTATTAGTGTCACTTTTGTACCAACTGGATACGCTTGATCCAACCGTATCATCGTTTGATCCATACATATCCTACCAACAATCGGCATTCGTTTACCGTCTACCAAGACTTCCATCCCCTGTAGTTTACGGGCCCATCCATCTGCATAACCAATTGGGATGGTGCCAATCCATTCATCCTCTTTGGCTTTGTAAGTGGCTCCGTAACTAATGGATTCCCCGGGTGCAATTGTTTTCACATGAATTAAACGGCTGTGTAGAGAAAAAGCAGGTTTTAACTCTATATCCTTTTCCTCTTTCACCGTTTGGGATGGGTACAATCCATACATGGCAATGCCAAATCGGATAAAATGGTGGAGATTTTCAGGGAAACGAATGGCTGCTGCACTATTACCAATATGAATAGTTACAGCTTGCTTTTGTTTCCAGTGTTCCGTAAAAACGCGTAACAAATCTTCGAACCTGGCACGCTGTTCATGAAAATAGGATAAGTTATGCTCATCTGCTGTAGCAAAGTGGGTGTATATCCCTGTTAAGTATATGCGTTGATTTTCATTTAATTCGTTTAATAGCTCTACTAATTCATTCTTTGTACGGATACCTAGTCTACCCATTCCTGAATCCCACTTCATATGAAGTTTCAGGTCGTTTTTTAGAGGTAGATCTTTGACTTCCCTAATCCATTCTTTCTGAAAAAATGTCAGGGTTACATCATATTCCGTCGCAGTTGGCACATCTTGAGGAGTCACCCGACCGAACACTAAAATAGGGACATTTATGTTAGCCTTACGAAGAGATATTGCTTCTTCTAATAATGCAACAGCAAGTGTATCGGCACCAGCTTTTAGTGCACTTTTAGCGACCTGAACAGCACCGTGACCATACCCATCAGCTTTAACGACTGCAATAATACCACTCTGTTGAGGTAGCTTTTGCTTCATTTGCTTCACATTAAATCGAATGGCATCGAGATTTATTTCAGCCCATGTATCTCTATAAAAAGTCTCTACCACAACTAGTTGACTCCCTTCATAACTATTGTCCTTTTAAAATTTCTTATCTTATTATTTCGTTTTCTAACTCCACTGTCAATTGGAAACAATTAGAAAACTTGGCATTCGCCAAACCTTTATAGCGAATGGCCTAGTTGCACTTATGCAGTGATAAGGAAGTTTTATACTTTCTTACCTGCTAAGAAAAGCGCAAGCGCCCTGAAAGACACGACCGCATAAGCAAAACGGCTGGAGAAAGGTGTTTTTTCCTTTCGCAAGACGGATTGCTTATGTCGCGAGTGGCTGGGCGCTGGAGCTAGACATGGCTCTTGCTGACAAGAAACTTTACTTTATAGTACCAAAATTTTATACTTTCCTTACCTGCGAACAAAAGCTAGAAGAGCCCTTACAGGCTAACAAATAAAAGCAGACCCCCTCTCCTTATGAGTCTGCTAACATCGACACTATTTATTTTGCTTCTTTACCTTGTACAGATTGTGCTACTTCAATTAATTCTTCTCTTGTTAGTTCTTCGCTTGCTAGGTAGAAATTAACACCATTATTACTCCACTCAATGGAATTTCCGGCTAGTGCTCCGACTGAGTGCCCTAAATTAACAATTTCACCATCCACTTCCTTAGGAGAGGAGAGGGTTGGCACTACATCCATTCTTTCTTCGACTAACGTAAAGTTTTTCTCACCTGTAAATGTCATAATCACCCTTTGGCCATTTTCCAGTTCTACATCTTTCTTCTCAGAAAGTTCAGACCCTGCCATATATAAAGGGAAAACAACTGTAAATGAATCTGGTTCTTCATCCCCTGATGCGGAAACATCTCTAATACTACTAGTCATATTTTTTTCCATTTCGAAGTCATCTTCTTCAAAAGTAGGGTTCGTATCAAAACTAGAGAACTTCACTTCTACTAATGGATTTTTGTCATTATCTAGTACTTTTACTTGTACTGGTGTATAAGTCTTTTTATCAAAATAAACTTCTTGATAGGGTAAATTGTTATTGCTTTGATAGTTTGTTTTCGTTTCGAAAATATAATGTGTGTCACTTACCTTAAAAGTGGCATCCTTATCTTTTAATACATCATTTACTAGTGATTGATATAAGTAAGGCTGGCTACTATTTTCTGGCCACTCCGTTTGAAATTTAAAGCTTTTATTCAAAGCAGGTGTCAGAACAAATACTCCATCCTCGTTCTTTAATATCACTTGACTACCTTTTTCATCTTGATCATTTGTTAATGCTACACGGTAGAAGTCCTTTTTCTTATGCCAAATATCGATTGTATATGTTTGGTCTTCTTGCCCGGTATTCATTTTCATTTCAGCTTTTGCTTTATAGCCACCCATTTCTTCTAGCTTTTCATTTAATTTCTCTACTACATCTTCTTGCGATTTTTCCCCGCATGCTGCTAGCAAAAGGACAAAGCAGAAAACAACCGCAAGCCAAATACCAACTATTTTTTTCATGAACATATCTCCCTCGTCTCAGGTTCTAAATCAAAGGCCTTAGCACCAGTTGTACTCGGATTAGGGCTCTTTATATTTTCTAGACTCGGACTTAAGGAAACGTTATTGTCATAAGCGCTTAAGAAAGTGTACGATAGACTTTCGAAATACCTTCTATTACATCAGAAGCCATTAAATCTTGATCGGAATGGGTTTCTTCTACAAGTAAGTCTGCTGCCTTACCATGAATAAAGCACGCGTTACATAATGCTTGGAAAACACTTCGCTGTTGCATGACGAGTGCTAAAAGGATCCCAGCGAGTACATCCCCACTTCCCCCTTTAGCAAGACCAGCATTGCCACTTTTGTTCACCACTTGTATTCCTTCTGGTGTAGTGATAATCGTATGCTTACCCTTCAACACTACATAGACGTTATACGTTTGAGCAATTTTCATCGACCAGTAAAAAGGCGTTATAAGTAATTCTTTTACTGAAATATCTAACAGCATAGCCATTTCTCCAGGATGCGGTGTTACTATAGTAGGGGATTTTCTTACTTTTAGTTTTGCAAGATCCGTTTTTACATGGAATAGTCCGTCTGCATCAATGATCAGTGGACAATCAGTTTGTTCAACAACATGCGCCACTAATGCTGCTGCATTACCAGAACGCCCCATACCCATACCTATTGTAATTGCATCAAACTCCTCAAATGGAATAGATGGATGATTATTTTGTTCATGTATTGGAAAATACGTAGCTTCTATACATTGGGAAGCAATTCTATTAATCACTTTTTCAGAAGTGCCAATTGTAATCAATCCAGCACCAGCCCTTAACGCGGCCTTAGCAGTCATGACAATAGACCCTGGCATAGTAGCACTTCCGCCTATTGTTAGACCCTTTCCATGATCTCCTTTATGCGAATAAGGATCCCTTCTTGGCATGCAGTCTTTAAATTGTTCATATCCCCACACATTACGTTTTGCATAACGTTGAAAAGCTATCAATGGAAGACCTATTGAAACAGTATCCCATACCCCATAATATAATGCAGTATGTTGAAGGAAAGCACTGACTTTTGGTGCTTCAATTACAATTGTAAAGTCAGCTTGTACTGATGTGAATTCCTCCATTCCCTCATCGGCAGGAAGGCCGGACGGAATATCAACCGATATTACACGATTGGCAACTTCATTGATTACTTCCACAGCTGTAATAAGCCCTTCACGAAGATCCCCTTTAACACCTAGCCCTAAGATTGCATCAATGACCACATCGGAGTTTACCGTCACGTCGTGAACTTCTGATTCCTGTTGGGCGATAAGAATGGAACCACCATAATTAACGAACACATTTTTATGATACAAAGCATCCCCTGTGATTTTCTCATCTGGAACAACTTGGACAATTGTAACGTCGTAGCGTTTATTCATTAATGTTCGAGCAATTACAAATCCATCTCCTCCATTATTGCCCGGCCCAACAAATATACAGATACGATCCGATTTTTCTATTAACCTTTCTACCTTCTCGCTTACTGCCCTCCCCGCATTTTCCATTAATAGCTTTCCATCCATTCCAATCTTTTTCATGGTATAATTATCAATATCGTACATTTCTTTTGCGGTGACAATATACACTTTCATTCCCTCCTACCCGCACTAAAATATATGAGACAACCTCCAAGATTATGCAAAACACCTAGTTAGTTTATTTTTCTTCTATTACAACTTGTGCGACAGCATAATCCTTACTATGCGTAATAGATACAAAAATAGAAGCCGCTTCATAACCTGAAACCTTTATAGTTGGAGCACCCAATTTAGTTGTTAATACTTCAATATGCTGGAAGCTTAACGCTCCGATTCCGGTGCCTACTGCTTTTGCAAATGCTTCTTTTGCCGCAAATCTTCCAGCTAAGAACTCTACTTTCCGCTGGTCATTTTTCAAGTTATGAAAGATTCCCTGTTCGTTTTGTGTAAGTATTCGATCCGTAAATCGGTTATTTTTTTCAATTGAACGTTGAATACGGTTTAATTCGATAATATCTATTCCAATACCTTTAATCATAAATTCAGAGCTCCTTCCTACTATATTTTAGTAATGTATATCCTTGCCATTATGACCCGTATTTTAGTACTCTAATAATGGTCATACTATCAACTACTGAATACTATAATAATACCCGAGTTAAAATAATCTAAAAAAGGGGGGTTACTATGTTTATACGAACCGAAAGAAGTATTAAGGAATTTATGCAGTATTACCCCGTCGTTGCTGTATTAGTCATCATACATTTATCCTTGTGGGTAATTATAGATTTCTTACAACTACCTATTGGCACGCAACTTTTTCAGTGGGGAGCAGGTAGCAATTATTATATTGACCAAGGACAGTATTGGCGGTTCCTGACCCCAATTATTTTGCACGGGGGATTAATGCACGCCTTGTTTAATTCTTTTGCCCTTGTCTTATTTGGCCCAGCATTAGAACAGATGCTTGGAAGATTCAAATTTTTGTTTATATATATAGCAGCAGGATTTGTGGGAAATTTGGCTACATTTTTCTTAGGATCGCACTCCTTCTATTTCGTTCATGTTGGTGCTTCAGGAGCAATCTTCGGCCTTTTTGGAATTTATGTCTTTATGGCGATATTTCGAAAGCATTTAATTGATCAAGCAAATTCGCAAATTGTGTTCACCATATTTATAGTTGGATTAATCATGACGTTCATCCGTCCAGGCATTAATATCTATGCACATATATTTGGTTTTATTGGCGGATTTGTAATTGCACCATTAGTATTAATCAATGTTAGGCCTTTTTCCATTTGGAGAAATAGTAGAGTACGCGATGATGATTCGATTCAATTCAATCCTAATCGATGGAAAAAGAGACGCATTCCTCAAAAAATTAAAATGAATATTTTTTGGATCATACTAGCCATTCTAGTTTTATTCGGACTAATCAGTCGACTATGAATGTAGTAAAAACCTGGTATTTTACCAGGTTTTTTATAGCTTAGGAATTATAAAATTAGGAGCCTGTGAATAATTTATTAACTGCTTAAGCCACGTCCAGCTCCGACACACAGGATAAGGAATGCTACGACAGCGAAACATCGCACGCAGAAAAAAGTGAACTTCTTTTTCGAGGACGTGCTAGTACAGGCGTTGCCGCAGGACAAAGAAAGCTTCAATGAGAAACATCGCACACAGAAAAAGCGCATTTTCTTTTTCAAGGACGTGGTGAACTTAGCCTGTAAGGGCGCTTCTAGCTTTTGTTCGTTTAAGAACGATACGAATACCAATCCGACAGGTAGTCTACATCCTTTTCTTCTAATTCCCTTAGCTTATAATGCTTACCGACTCCAAACTTTCCAATTATAGAAATCTGCATGGAAGCAAGCTTCTGACTCCGGTGCACCATATGTTGGCTTTTCTCAAATGCCTGAATACGTTTATGATACATGATCATCGTTATTTTATTTAGTACCCGGTATCTAATCATTAAACGATCACCATCTAACTGATACCCTCCAGCGTTATGTCTGAGGAATCCTAAATACAGGCTACCTGCAACTAAAACAATAGGTACCCAACTAAACTGCGGCAGAAAATATACGATGCCCCCAGCAATAATCAGCATCGGCAAGACAGAACGTAGTAAATAAAATTTTCTCGCACGCTTCGGTAGAGGTGTTATATCTTTCGCTCCGGCAGCATGAGTTGGTAAGAACTTTTCTAGAAAATCTACTACCTCATCTTTTTTCATGATTGGAAATAGGACTGTTGAAAAGTCTTCCCCTTTGTCCATAGATCCCCCAGCAACTTCAGCAAATACGGTTACATAACCCAACGGCTGTCTTATAATACTTTCTTGAATACCAACAGCTTGTACCCGTTTTAATGGAATCGTTAACTGTTTTTTCTCCAATAATCCACGAGTGATAAAAAGTTCGTCATAATTTTTAGTTATAGTAAAGTTGCCATACTTTATAACAGTACCCGCAATGCCTAGTACCCATCCAAGTATTAGAAATATAATAATTAATCCAATTAGGAATAAAATGCTCAACCCAACGACCCATTCAATAGTATTATCGTAAAACCTCTCCGGAATAAATTGTTCTACTTCTGAAAATACAAATGCTAATAATGCAAAAATAACACCTATCCCACCAGAAGTTGAACCAGCAATAAACAAACACTTGAACGTTATTTTAGCTGATGGATGATCTGTCTTTGGTGCTTCTTCTATACTGTTTACAGTTGGAATCTTTGCAGCCTTTAGTTCCGTGCGTAACCTTTCCCCTTCGGCTGTTTTAACAGCCTTTAATGACGCCTCTGCACCTGTGCCTGTTCCAGCTGTTTCAATTTGCACTTTCGTTAACTTAAATATCCTATGTATTATTCCTGCTGTTAAGTCGATCGATTGTATGCGATTTTTTGAGATAAATCGCTTTTTGCGAATAAATATACCATACTCTATCCGAAGTTCTTCATCTTCAATTCGATAGGTATACCTGTACCACGATAGCGCACTATAAACGAGTAACATCAGAAGTAAAATGGATGCTACTAAAATAAAATAAAAAAAAGAGTCACCTTTAAATGTAATAAAACCAAGAACAAGTGCGAAAATGGATTCCCTTAATACTTTTATAAAATTAAAGAAAATCGCAGCCGGGTGTAACCGTGTACCTTTAGACATCATCTTCGTCCACCCTTGCCAATGCAGAAATTCGATCCCTTAATTCCGATGCATCTTCTTCTAGTAACGCTGGAATTTCATGTGTAGTTGCAGCGGTTGAAATCGTCACACTCGCTAATTGAAACTTTTTTAATATAGGTCCTTGTTTCGTGTCTACATGCTGTACACGTATCATCGGAACCAATGTACGGGAAACAATCAAAATACCATGCTGTATGTAAATCTCCTGTTCAAAAACTTCATATCGCCATCTTTTCCAGCGAAGTTTTGGAAATAAAAAAACGAATAAATATGTACAAAGCACACTTATTAAAATGGAAATGAATACATACCATAATGGCCAATCAAAAATAATAGAAACAACTATATGCGCTATGGTTAGAATCCAAAGAACTCCCACGTATATCGCTGCAGTTATTTTCCATGCTTTTATTGCATCAAGAGCAATTGTATTTACTGGTGGTTGCCTCATATTATACCTCCATTCATATACATACTAACATGTATTAGCCAAAACTTATTAAAGCAAGAACAAAAGCGCAAGTACCTTGAATGACACGACAAGCACAAGCTGTTCGCGTAGTGTGGCTGTCCTTTCCACACGGATTCGAACTGCTTATGTCTCGAGTGCCTGGACGCGGCTTACAAAGTCAATAAATTATCTTCAGGCTCCTGATTTTATAATTTCGCTAGACTATGAAAAAAGCTCCGAAGTGGGAGCTTTTTTTCTAGAGCATTATTTAATTTAATCGCGGTTTCTCCGTTTTTGAAAGTTTCCTTTACGGTTACGTCCACCGCCTCCACCTTGGTTGCGCCCACCTTGACTACGTTTACCGTAGTGCCGTTTATTATTCGAACGGCGATTATTATCCTTCGAGTGATGTGCCTTTTTCACACTAATTGGCGCAACAGAAGAGATTTGAACGGGAGTTTCTCTTCGTTCTTTTGTCAGCATTTTTAATGCTGCAGCAATAACTGTTATTGAATCATGATCCTGCAATAATTCATTTGCAGTCTGATGATATTCTTTTAATTCCTTTTGTTCAATTGTTTGTAAAATATTACTAACTGCTATTTGCTGTTGCCCGCGTTTTGCTTCTTGATTTGTTGGAGGCATTAAACGCTTCATCTTACTTTTTGTTGTTTTTTCAATTAACTTAAGATGGGCGATTTCACGCGGTGTAATAAATGATATTGCCTCACCAGTACGTCCAGCTCTACCTGTACGCCCAATACGATGGACATAGCTCTCAGGATCTTGTGGTATATCAAAGTTATACACGTGTGTAACACCTGAAATATCAAGACCACGAGCCGCTACATCAGTAGCTACCAATACATCTACACGACCGTTCTTAAATTTGTTTAAAACAGACATACGCTTACCTTGAGTTAAATCACCGTGTATTCCTTCAGCACGGAATCCTCTTGCTTGTAACCCTTCAGCAACTTCATCTACACGTTTCTTCGTTCTACTAAATATGATCGCTAAATCTGGTCCATGAATATCCAAATGATTATTTAATGTATCAAATTTATATTTTTCAGGAACCTCAACGAAATATTGATCAATGTTTTCCACTGTCATTTCTTTTGACTTCACTTTGATTTCTTTCGGGCTTCTCATTAAGGTATTGGCAATGTTACGAATTTCCTTAGGCATGGTAGCTGAGAATAGCAACGTTTGTCGCTCTTCTGGAATTCCCTTTAGAATGTCACGAATATCGTCTATGAAACCCATGTTCAGCATTTCATCAGCTTCGTCTAATACAGCAGTCTGAACCATATTAATGCGAATTGTTTTTCTTCGCATATGATCAAGTAACCTACCTGGAGTTGCAACTACTATTTGTGGTCCGTCTTTCAATGCACGAATTTGTCTTTCCATGTGTTGACCACCATATACTGGCAATACACGTACACCTTTGAATTTTCCTAATCGATTAAGTTCTTCTGCAACCTGAATTGCTAGTTCTCTTGTTGGAGCAACTACTAATCCTTGGATTTTCTTAACGTTTTGGTCGATTTTTTCGAGCATTGGGATCCCAAATGCTGCAGTTTTTCCTGTTCCTGTCTGTGCTTGTCCTATTACATCATTCCCTTGTTTTGCTAACGGAATGGTTTCAGCTTGGATGGGAGTTGCTTCTTCAAAACCCATTTTCTCCAATGCCTTCATAATAGGGGTTGATATTCCTAATTCATTAAAAGTTGTCACCTTGTTACTCTACTCCTTTTTTCTTGAAAATTTATCCGTTTCCTATATGCACTGAGCTTATTAGAGAAACTTGGCTTATCTCCAAATAGGAGGAAAGCCTTTGTTCTTCTTTCTACTTTAAACCTAATATTTTCCATTTTTGGTATAAAGTGCAAAAAAAGGCATCACCCATATTTGGAAAGAGGCCTCTTACTTGAATCTCATGCTTTCAATAACAGTTAGTTTATCATAACACATTCCCCATATCGATATCTACTAGTTACTATATGAATTTTTACTAATAGCATGGTAAAATATATTAGATACAGAATAACTTACATGACTTCAAGGAGGGTTTTCATGAGGCTTCCTCCGTTCAACCCATATTTGGCGGTTGTAATTGGCGTTTTAGCAGTATCTACTTCAGCAGTTTTAGTTAAGTTAGCAGATCAAGCTCCTGCTGCAATGATAGCGAATTACCGATTATTATTTGCGGTTATTTTAATGGCTCCCTATATCTTAATCAAGCACCGGCACGAGTTTCAACTGATTAATAAGAAAGATTGGATTCTTTCCATCCTTGCTGGTGTCTTTTTAGCATCTCATTTTATTCTCTGGTTTGAATCACTAAATTATACATCTGTAGCAAGCTCAGTAGTACTTGTAACATTACAACCTATTTTTGCTTTTTTAGGTACTTATTTCTTTTTCCAGGAACGTTTTTCACCTGGAGCAGTAATCAGTATGGTAATCGCCTTATTAGGAAGCTTTATTATCAGCTGGGGAGACTTCCAAATAAGCGGAATGGCATTACTTGGGGATATCCTTGCGATATTAGGTGCAATTGCAGTAACTACCTATTTTCTAATGGGGCAACAAGTGAGAAAAAGGTTATCGTTAATGACATACACTTTTGTTGTATACGGAATAAGTTCTATTACACTTATTATATATAATATATTTCTTCAAAACCCGTTCTTTGGTTACCCGGTGGATCATTGGTGGATCTTTATAGTACTGGCTATTGTCCCAACTTTTTTCGGTCACACCATGTTTAATTGGGCACTAAAATGGCTAAGCACTTCTACTATATCGATGGGGATTGTTTTTGAACCAATTGGTGCTTCCATTCTTGCTTACCTTATCTTAGGTGAAAAAGTTACCTGGTCACAATGGCTTGGCGGAACCATTATTATATTCGGGTTATTTTTATTTATAATGAGTACAACCCGTAAACCCAAGGTAACCATTTCTGAAAAAAGCAGATAACTTAAAATTCGTTATATAAACATTTATGTATAACTGATATAATGAAAGTAACTAATTATGAAGCAGGTGATGTCATGAACATTCAACTAATGACAGATGGCGGTGCTGATATCCCAGATCGATTAAATGACTCTTTGGATATTATCGTCGTACCCTTATACTTACATTTTAAAGATGGTCAATATAAAACTGGCGTAACAATGGACTTACCTAGCTTTTATAAAAAGATAAAAGAAACGAATGAACTACCTCGCTCAGCTGCACCTAGCCCGAATGACTTTTATGAGGCATACAAACAAGTGGATTCTGACACTCCTATTATTATGTTGAGTTTAACGAAAGGGCTAAGCAGTACATTTGAAAATGCAGTAATCGGAAAAAATATGTTACTTGAGGAAGAACCTGAGCGTACAATAGAAGTAATCAATACGAAAACTGCTTCATGCGGTATAGCACTCTTGTTACACGAAGCGAATACGAAAATTAATGAAGATTATTCTTTTGAACAACTTGTTGGACATCTTCACGATCGGGTCGAACAAACGACAACTCTATTTGTATTAAAAACACTTGAAAACCTAGTGCTTGGCGGCCGTTTAGATAAGGTGAAAGGTACGATTGCAAAAACACTTAATATTAAATTATTATTAAAAGCAAGTGATGATGAGGGAACCATTGAAGTTGCTGAAAAAGTTCGAGGTGACAAAAGATCAATTAGACGCTTCGTAGAACAAATCGGGGAATACACCAAAAACGTTGAAGACAAGGTGATTTCAATGACACACTGTAATGCAGAGGAACGGGCGAAGAAAGTCCTTGCAGAAATAACAAATAAATATCCTTTTAAAGACGCATATTTAACTGAAACAGGGCCATTGATTTCAACATATGCTGGTGATGGTGCTTTAGTTATTTCTTTTTTTAAGGATAAATAATAAACGGAGTCTGTGGGCATTACAGTGCAGACTCCGTTTTAATTTGGCAATTTTTCCTTCATAAGGAATTTATGAATTATCTTGTTTAATGTATCTTTGTCATCCCCTAAACAGATCAAATGTCTTGACCTTTCAAAAAACACTACTTCTTTGCGATCTGAAATTATTTCTTTATCCAAATAATACGCTGTCTTATATGGCACCATACCATCTTGTTGACCCTGGGCAATCAACACAGGGGAATCCACTTTTTTTAAGTACTTTCGTGTGAATCTAACCAACCTTAAAAATTCGATATTTGCTTTCAAAGGGACAGCTCCCAATTTCTTTTTATAATTTACATATAATTTATTTTTGCTTAAATTACCTTTCAAACTATCTATAAAAACTTCGCCAATGTCCAAACTTAATTGTTTTAATGACAAATACTTTCCAGCAGTTGCCAGCAGAACTAGTTTATCGACTTTATATTTTGTAGTAAGGTAAGCCGCTATCATTCCACCCATAGAAAACCCAATTAAATAAATGGTGTCATACTTCTCTTTAAGCTTGATTAAAGACTGTTCTGCTGCGGAGATCCATTTTTGATGGGAGATATTCTCTAATGCGAGCTTTCTTCCGTGGCCAGGTAATGTAGGAACTTCTACATGCCAATCCGTGTTCTCTTTTAGGTAATTTGCCAAAGGCTCGAGTTCATATGGACCGCCAGTATATCCATGTATAATCAAACAACCAATCATATTTAGATTCTCCTTAGAAACTTGATTATTTTCTTTTACCCGTTTTCCATAGCAAATATTACACATTATTGTTATTCACATTTTTTGTATTACCAAAGTTGTTTTTATTTTACATAAATCACAAAAAGAAGCTGATGTGAATAGAAGTTTTCACCAGCTTCTTCATAATAAATAACACTATAAATACGTTTAAATGTTACTACTTAAATGATTTCATTATGGAGCTGAACTGTTTGACTACTGGTGAAAACTGTTGTACCGTATTTGCTAATTGCCCCGCAGTAGAAAACATTTTATCAAGATCTACTTGCCCGTTTGGATCCTGGAAATATGCAAAAAGGTTATTCTTTGGATAGATATGCTGTTGAGGTTTATACATGGAACCCGCTTGTATAAAGGGATCCAAATTAGTTGGCTGTTTTGGTTTTTTTAAATACTGGTATGGTGTCTGAAAGAAAGCGGGATCATTTGTTGGGTTATATGGCTGATACCATTGTTGAGCGTAAGGGTTAGTTTGAAATGAATTATTTTGATATGGTGGTTGATAACCATAAGGTCTTTCAAACATTGTTGCACACACCTCTTTTTATGCTTTCTTACCATTACCATATGCAAAACGATTAATAAGTGTGCCTTGTTTTAACTTCCATATCTAGCATTTAATATGGAAGTCTGATTATCCACCTCAAGTATCCGTTTTAGTTTATTTATTTGAAAACCTAGCACAGTTTGATCACCAATAAATGTTGCAGGTGTCCCAAACACCCCTTTTTCCTGAAGCTCTACCATATATTCCTTATTATTGGATACGTTCTTTTTTGTATAGGATACGTTCCAAACGTCCAATTGTTTTAGTAGCCTTTCTCCTTCCAGGCAATTATTACTAACATAGATAATTACATTTTTTTCACTCATTTGAAAATCCTCCTGTTTGATATGGCCGTTCTATTGATTCCATATTTCAAATACCCCATTATATTTCAATCTAAACACAAACAGGTTAAAAATATTACATTAACTCTACAATTAATAAGCTAATATTTCCGATAGTTGAGTGATACCCTGAATAAGCTCGAAGGTTTTATTTTCTGCCCTAGGAACGGTTAGTACATAGGTAAGCACTTCAGCGACATTTTCTCGTGGAATTGTTCCGAATTCAGAAATATTCTCTTGCAGATTTACTTTTCCTGTACCTGGCTCATCTGTTAAACCACCAGATCTCACTATTGTATAATTCAGACCTGATTGCATTAAATGTTCATCTGCACGGTGCTTGGCATAAAGATAATGTGCAGGAAAGGTGCGGCTTTAGGATTATCTGCCCCAACATGCTAAGCATTACAAATCGATTAACACCAATTTTTTTAGCAAGATTTACAGACTCAATTGCCCCTTCCTGATCAATTATTATTGTTTTATCCGCACCAGTATTTGGTCCAGAACCAGATGCAAACACTACTGTATCCACTTTATAAAATGCTTTCTTAAAATTATCCTCTAAATCTGCTAATACGATTTTTACACCTTGATTTTCAAAATATGGAATTTACTCTGTTTTTCTTAACATTGCAATTGGCTCATGTTTTGATTCCATTAACTTTTGAACCTCCTGTTTACCAACCGCTCCATTGGCTCCAATTACTAATACACGCATTCCCTCTCCTCCACTTATCTTTATAGTCTTCATTTATGATTGCCTTATACAAAGGCTCATTTCGCAAGTTTTGTTGCTATTTAATCCTCGTAGTTGATATATAATGCGACGTAACGTTTGGTTGATTTCTATAAGTTGTGCTATTGCCGCCGTCCGGGATCGCTCCCAATGTCATCAAGCTAAACTTCAAATAATTTCCAATTTTATATAATGTGTTTTATTTGAATATT
>NZ_JBHTKJ010000018.1:0-42788 GCF_042675965.1 Virgibacillus byunsanensis
AGCCGCACGTTGGGTGTGGAGCAGGGGAAAAGATGGAGATTACATCAAAGTCTTACCTATTGCTATTCACTTCAACTAAAATTGCCTTTTTAGTTGAAGTAGCATTGTTATAAGTACATATAAATGAGGGGTTGGAAGTTTGAGAAAATATTACGTTTTATTTATCTTATTTTTATTTCTGATCGGTTGTTCTAGTGGTGAGAATCAACAGGTTAATGAAAATCAAAAACTATCTTTTGAAGAAAATATTATAGAACTTACTAAAGAAAATGATCCCAAAATGGACACGATTATTGATTATGATTTGAAGGGTGATTATATTATCGTTGTCTATGAGCGTATCGGTAAGATTCTAAATGTTGCCATTATACATCAATCCAATAACGGGTTGGAATGGATAATGGAACACGAAGCTAGTTTACCAACAACTACTATTGCAGATGAAGGTACTCCGTTTGTCACCATAGTTCGCCCAAGAGATGAAGAATACAAAGAAGTTAACGTATTCGGTAAACCTGCAAAATTAGTTACTTATTATGACAATCCTGCTGAGAATGTTACATTAGAATTTAACTATTGGATAGCGTATACGGATAAGAATCCTCTTAATAACAATGATATAGAATATATAAAAGAATAATTCCTATTTGAAATGGGGACAGTCGTTAAGGTAAAAACGAACCTTCAGAGCAAACAAAGGTGGGAGGCATTATGAAGCAAAATGAATATACTAAAGAGACCATAACACTTTCTCATGCTAGTATATATTGTGAATACATACTTAACGGTAAGCCGCCGGTTTTATTAATTCATGGTTTCGTGTCATCCACCTATACATACAACCGTTTAATTCCTCTATTAGAAAAAAGTTTTTCCGTTATTGCTATTGACCTTCCCGGTTTTGGCAGAAGTGAAAAGTCAAGAACGTTTATCTATTCGTATCATAATTATGCTTCACTTGTGGCGGAATGTATGGACTACTTTAAGCTAAAGGATGTTACACTAATAGGCCATTCCATGGGAGGACAAATTGCATTATATACTGCCGAGAAAATTCCAGATAAAATAAACAAGCTCATTCTTTTAAGCAGCTCCGGGTATTTAAAGAGAGCAAATAAATGGTTAATCTATAGCTCCTACCTTCCATTTTTCGACTTGATAGCCAAGCGGCATGTTTTAAAACAGAGTGTGGAAGAAACACTGAAAAATGTACTTTATGATCCATCATTAATTACAAACGAACTGAAAGCAGAATATGGCAGACCACTAAAAGATAAGAATTTTTATAAAGCACTAGTACGATTTTTGCGTCATCGAGAAGGTGATCTAAGTAGTGAACAATTACAGAAAATCCAAACATCCAGCTTGTTAATTTGGGGAGAAAACGATCGGGTTGTACCGCTTAGCATCGGAAAGCGATTAGAAAAGGAATTGCCAAATGCTACACTCATTTCATATGAAAAAACAGGCCATTTAATTACAGAAGAAAGGCCGTTTGAACTGTATAAACAAATATATAATTTTGCAAATGGAGAATGACCCCGCTACTCTAATGACGGTAAAGTGGATTTTTTAATATTTAGATGCAGTCAGAAAAATAGATGGAACAATCCATACAGAAAAACTAGCAAAAATTATTGCGAGGACAATTAAGGTGTTGGGGTTATAGTTAAATAGAAAAGACAAGGCCGTTTTCCTAGTGAACAGCCTTGTCTTTTTCTACTATATTAGTAATCCATATATTCATCTAGTAGCTTAAATGCATTATTAATAGATTCTTTGGGCACTTCTCTATACTGATCACCCAAACTGACTTCGAAATAACAAGTGTTTTCATCTATTTCTTTTAATTTACCAGTTATACCTATTCCCGTTTGTTGTTGAACTTTTGTTAGAGCTGTTTCCACTTGCTCTTTAGCCTGATGGAAGTGAACATGAAACATATTTGAAACAGGAACGTGCGGCACTGTCGAACCCCCGTGACAAGCATTAAAAAACTTCGCAAGCTCTTGTGCATCTTCATAATATTTTTGCATATTTTGTGAACGCATTTCAAAATAATAATCGGCCGTGATAATATATGGATATAGGCTGATCAAGTCACCACCATGTCGCCTTTTCCAAATCTTTGATTGCTCAATAAAATCTTGACCTCCTGCCAAAATCGCCCCTGCTATTCCGCCAATCCCTTTATATAAAGAGAGATAAACACTATCAAAAAGAGCACATACTTCAGCAGCAGACTTCTTGTAATATGGTAGTACCTCTAGTAAACGAGCTCCATCAAGGTGGAATTTAATCCCTTTATCACGGCAATACTTCGAAATTTTCTCAAGTGTTTCAAAGCTCGGTAGTTGTCCACCTATCTCGCGCTGGGGCAGTTCCAGCAACAGACTTGCAACGTCTTCCTTCATTTCCATCACATCATCTAACTCTATCACTCTATTTTCATCAGCAAGCAATACCGACTCAATATGATGTAATTCTTTCAAACCATCTTCTTCGTGAATCTCTAAATGACTTAATGGGTGATAGGCCACTTTTGGTAAGCCCTTATCATCACACCAGATGCGCAAAGCTATCTGCTGGGCCATCGTTCCGCTCGGGAAAAAAACCGCACATTCCTTTCCTAGGAATTGAGCCATTTTCTCTTGAAAGTCTTCAATGACCTTCCCTTCTCCATAAAAATCACTTTCCAAATTTCCCTCGATATCCTGAAAAGCTTTTTTCATTATATGTATGTTTCGTTTACCATGACCGGCTAACTGGTGTTTTGTTTGCTTAAATGATGCCTGTAACGGACTTGTTTCATTCATTATGTGTGCTCCTATCTAAGAAAATTAATAAGATTTTCATCGGTTTCTGTTGATAATTACCAAGCCAAATTAAATGTCCCCATGTATCCAGTAGACACAATTCTGAAGAAGGTATATTTTCATGGGCAAAATATGGATATTCTAAGGCTCAGATCCATCATATTTACTATGCATGATAAGCGTTGGACAAGTTAGAGCTTGTAAATCCTTGTGAAGGAATCATTTGTCTGAAAATAATCCGCGAGAATATATCATTCAAAAAAGTAACCTACTTTAGTAAATAGTAACATAAAAACCAAACTGTTTATTACAATTTTCTGAAATGGTGAACATTAGTAAACTTGGCTTATCGCCAAGCATTAACGGCGAAATCCTATGTTGCACTTATGTAGATAAGAAAGTTTTATACTTTTTTATCTACAAATAAAAAGACGCCAATGATATTCGACGCCTCTTTCCATGATAAATCCTTACGTTCTTGGTTTCACCCTCAATCAATCGTACCATTCTTATTATTGAATAAAGTGCTAATTGCCTCTTATACAAACAGTGTCCCTTCTCTATTTAACAGGAATCCAGATTTCCGAATAATAATCTGGGCTGCTAGAGTTATCATCCGTATAGACTTCTAATTCCGGTGTAACAGCAAGTTCATAACCGCTTGATGGAAACCATTCCGAGAAAATTTTCTTCCACATTTTCTGAATCGCATCTGGCATTGGACCGTGAACCTCAAATATAGCCCATTTCGATGCCGGTATTTCTAGTCCCGTTAACCCGTCTGGTGTGGTACCATCATGGGCTGTTGCAATCCAGTATTCAATATGTTTGGATTTTGTACCACTTTGATCGACACATACCCCTAACAGCCCCTTAAGCTGACCGTTATCCAGCTTGGTTAATACGTTTGCTGTTCCATCTTGATGTACATCCTCCCACATTTTCGGAATACCCTTGAGATTCTCCTCATTGAGCAATGAAAATTCTCGCTTGACTCCAACAACCTGAAAACCTTCTCGTTCCACAACTTTGTACTGCATTGGTTCTACTCCCTTCAAATTCACCTGTAGACCCAGGCGGTTATACGATTTCAGCTTACCCATGTACTTTCGTGCTTCACTTGGGGATACACCATGTTGCCTGCGAAAAGCTTTTGAGAAAGCCTCAGGAGTGTCATAGCCATATTTATAGGCGAGATCAATAATTTTGGCATTTGTTCTAGTTAGTTCGTGGGCAGCTAGTGTTAGGCGTCGGCGTCTGAGGTATTCACCAACAGACATTTCGGTTAACACCGAAAATGTACGCTGGAAATGAAATACCGAAAAATTCGCCTGTTTAGCAATACGCTCCATCGACATATCATCTAATAAATGCTCTTCCATATAATCGATAGCTTTCTGTAATGATTCAACCCAAGTCATATGACTCCACTCCCTTAATTAGATCCTAACAAGGCACCACGAGTAAATCCTGTCAATCTGTGCTTTGATTTGACAGGATGGTCTTAACTGCTTGATTTTCTGCTCGTACACATACCTTTTAATAGAGTAATGTCTTTTGAAGTTATAGCGGTTCTATTAGATCCGTATCAGGGGGATTATAGCCCAATAGTCGTCCCATCTTAACGATTTGACCTTTGTGATGAAATTCATGTGTAATGGTGTGGGTAAACAACCACAAAATTGTAAAATCGATAGGTTTCTCCTGCCAGGATACAGTACTGGAAATCGCAAGGTACCACTGGCCTGCATATTCCTGAAGAAACTCCTGAACAAGGTTATCTGTTTCTTTAAAAACGTCACGCATGTCAGTCACACGTTTAATTGCTCCGAATTTATATGATTAATCCCCTTTTCCATGGCAATATTTCCAAGCCAGTGTTGATAGCATCCAGCAACATGACCATGAATATCACGAATCGATTCGCCTCCGAAATTCTCAACGTCCTTCGTATAATCCTAAAGTCATAGACTCGCAGTATTGAAAAAGTAACTCCCTTGTTTACCGAACCCAATCATATTGTCGAGCTATTCCGTCCATTCTGTTCACGCTCCCACTTCCATAAATTTATTTACGAACTAACTGCTCTATATAGTCATATTCAATAGAATGATCTATTGAATTGTAGAAAAATCCTTTATACCTTATTGTATCATCTGAGTTTATCGTTATTTCTTTCATAGATTTTCCGTTATGATCAAAAATGGTCGTTCTAAAGCTAAAACCCATATATCCAAATGAAAGTTTACCCTTTTGAAAGGTTACTTCATTCAAATTACGAATTATATGATTAATATCAGTTACATCTGTAATTTCTAAATCATATCCTGTGTTCCCATCGAAAACCGTTATCTTAGAAACCTCAGATGGGTCTATGCTCACGACTTTATGAGGAATATAGGTGGCCCCAAACGCTAAAAGCAGTAAAAAAGGAATCCATAAAAAAGCAAACTTATATTTCCGTTCTTTTCTTCGCCAAAACCAAAAAGCGAATGAAGAAAATGATAGAAGCAATAATAGGACGACAACAAAAGATATAACACTCATAATTCTCCCTCCAACTTCTATCAGCATTCGTATTCCATCTTAAGAAACTCATACTGCCATTTGTATCTTGCATAAACGTACCGGTATCTTTAAAACCATACTACTACTTTTCTTTCGAATGATTCTTTTCTATTTCGTTTAAGAGATTCAGTTGAGTCCTATCCAACTTATTGACGATCAAGCCTAATTTTCTGCTAATATCAACTAGTATAAAAATTATAATCAAAACTAAAAACAACCACAATAGATATAAACTGCGACGTAACTTGATGTGACGGTTAACCTACCGCTACGGAAATACACTTCGCTTTCCGTGGGCGGCTGATGAGCCTCCTCGAGCTAACGCTCTGCGGGGTCTCAACTAGGCCTCTGCTCCCACAGGATAAGGAAAGCTACATAGCTAGACATCGCACGCAGAAAATCGGTTTGTATTTTCAAGGAGTCTACGTGTTTTTCCTCCGCTGTTATTTCTGTTACTGTCGTGGGACTGTATCTGTATTAATAAAACACCTTACCAGTTCGGGTGAGCGGAGGGCGGTGACTCCTGCGGGAACAGCACGTGTCCGAAGACCCCGCAGAGTGGTTTTCTCGAGGAGGCTGAGGCCGTGCCCGCGGAAAGCATCCGTCCGTAGCGACCCCGGACGGCGGCAATAGAAATAAGCCTAAAGTTACCTCGCATTTTGCATCAACTGTGAGGATTAAAAAAGCAACAAAACTTACGAAATGAGCCTTATTTAAACATGAAAATGAGATAATAATGGTAGATTAGTAATAAACGGTATTAACACTACCAAAAATGCCCACACTTTATCATCCGAATCCAGTTTTACTGTTTTAAATAAGCATACCAACATAACGATAAAAACACAGGATAAGCTAATATACCCATATAGAAAATGGAATAACCAACATACCATGCATTACTTGATAAAAAATCTGTTAAAGAAATTGCTACGGCAACAAAAAGCCAGGATATAATAATATAAATGACAATAGACCTCCAAAACCACTTTGGAAATTTACGCATTAATAAACCCTCCTATCCCATATAAAAAGCATGAAAATAGTAAAAAAAGCTTTTATCGTTTCTTTGCCCATAAATTCAGATATAAATTTGTCACTGTCACATCAACTCTTGATTCCTCTTCCAAATCTATCTCGTCTGGAAACGTAAAATAAAATCCAAACTCATCTCCATTATGGTAGTTTAAGCCTGAAGAGCCAGAAGGACTTAATTTATATGTATCGCCTTTATACGTTGCTTTTGATTCTGCTTGAAAACTTTTTGTAAAACCATTTTTACTGCTTTCGTGTTTAACACCCGAAACTAAAGTCGCACCACCTAAGCTATAATTTCCCTTTGACCTAAAGGATACTTCCAAGTCTTCTTCATTGTGAATGATTACTTTGGACACATAAATCTGAGTTTCTTTATCTCCATCGTAAAGAACTTTTCCTTCGTTATTCTCCAATTGATTTAAATCAATCTCAATCGTATATACCCCTTCGATAGGATGTGCATTATTGTGATAATTTTCAACGTCATTGGCTACATAACTAATCCCTTGTACCCTAAGATTGACAATTTCAATTACTCGAGGTACGAACAAAAAACCAACAGCAATAATAGCTGCAATAATATACACGGTATTTAAATTTAAATATTTTTTCATAAAACCTCATCCCCTAGTTACATCTTTTCCACTATAAATCTAATTTACTATTCCAATAACCTCGATTTTAGTAAATACTAACATAAAGCCTTTGTAGTTCGTTGCCAAAATCCCAATTTTCAGACAGAATAAGCAAAATAAATAAGATGATCTTCTTGTTTAACTCCAATATCCTACTAAATTGTTACCCTTGGTTATCCGATTCCTCGTCGTAATTCTTTGAATCATACACATTTACACGCACCCAACTCTCTACATATTTTAACATATATATCCAGAACTTTTTGTAAGTTTAAGGCACAAATCAGAATACAATTTCAATCAATATGTAATGAACAAAAGTGCAAGCGTCCGTTTAACGACGTATAGGCTGAACTTATCGTAAGAAAGATCAGGAAGCACACTAGGCGTTGGGAGCTGGAGCTGGACGCGGCTTCCACAGTCAATAAATTATTTACTGGCTCCAAAATTATTTCCTAAATTACGCCAATGCCCATCACGTTTACATGCAAACGTGATGGGCATTGGCCAAAATCATTGCCTTATTTCGACTATTTCGTCATGGTAATACTGCCATTATTAGTCGTTAATTTAATCTTATTTTCGCCATTACCTATGACAGAATCCCAATTGGAATCCCCACATATATCAATTCTCCCATTATCCACTCTGACATCTAATATGGCATTTGTTGGCTCTTGTTCCGATTGGATCTCAATTTTCCCATTGTCCGTATCAAATTCGATAGGACGATCTAAATTGTTAGTGATCAGTGAAATTGCTCCATTGTTTGTTTTCCCATAAATTTCACCGTCAACGTTACTAAGCGATATTTTTCCGTTATTGGTATTCATTTGTACATTCTCCGCTGTAATGTTATTCAGATTAATCTTGCCATTTTGGGTTGCAGCATCAATTTCAGTAACATCTAAGTTTTCTGCTGTTATACTGCCATTATCATTGTCTATCTGTATGGAATCATATAATTTCTCTGGCAAATAGATATTCAATTTCATCGAAAACGTCCAAAAATTAAAGTTGAATAATTTATTTTTCTGTTCCTCCGTACGTATGGACAGTGTATTACCGTTTTCTTCAACGGATAATCTCTCTTCACCAGTCTTAGTTTTTCCTGTAAGTTCAATGCTTGCTTTGGAGTCGTTTGTAGAGTGTATTTCTATCTGTTCATTATTCGCTTGAATGTCAATTGCTGTGATGTTCGTATTCTCAACTTCTTTATCTTCTGCAACTGCAATTGGTTCATTAATATTAAACGTTATAATACTTCCGACTCCCCCTATTATTACAAGTAGAAGGGCAACCATGGCTATTTTTTTGACATTATTCATGTTTCATACCACCTTTTACAAGACGTACATTAAAGTTTAAATAACTGACAAATCCCTTCGTAACAAAACGTGTTACATAAATCATTCCGATTGCGATCAATAATCCCAAACCAGTAAGTGTTATCGAAAAAAATAAGTCAAAGTATGCAAAAGTTCCTGGATAGATGACCAAATTAACCAACACCAATAAAGGAGAAACGATAAATGCTGCTCCTGAAACCCATCCTGAAAAAATCACGGCAACTAATGCTACGAACGGTCCAAGTACAATGACGACATTGAAAAATCCTAATCCAATCACTGCCCATACCGCTCGCAAGATATCACCTGCTGTAGACGTGTCCTCTACTTTCTCCAGGTAATGGGTGGCTAGTAATTCTTTCGCAATTTGGTTGGGGGAACCTAGTGATTGAGAAATCTCTTCTTCGGTTTTTCCCTCCACTTTTCCAATCTCAAAATGCTCTTGGAAATCTAGCAAAATATCTTCCCGCTCATCAGAGGAAAGTCTATTTAATGCTGTGTCTAACTTCTTTAAAAATTGTTCTTTATTCATCTGTTACACCTTCCTTTATTAAATGATTCACACCACTTGAAAATTGTTGCCATTCCCTCATAAGCACGTGAAGATAATCGCTTCCCTTATCCGTAGTCTTATAATATTTACGAGAAGGGCCTTCATTTGATTCCTGTAAATAGGTTGAAACATATGCTTCTTTTTTTAACCTTCTTAATAGCGGGTACACGGAACCTTCTGATATTGCAATCTTTTCAGAAATTTTTTGAACAAGTTCATATCCGTAACGATCTTTTTTATCTAACAATGCAAGCACACACAGTTCTAATGCACCCTTTTTAAATTGTATATTCATGTTCTAATCACCTACATTCTTCATTTTCACTACTAAACATTGAACAGTACCGTCAAAAAATTAGTACCTCATGTAAATAACTATATCACCTACTACTGTTTAATGCAAGGTACTGTATTTTTATTTTTTATGAAATCGTATTACACACAAAAAAAGGTTCAGATAACGGGTTATCTGAACCTTTTGCTTGCCTATTTTCATACTGTAGTAATCAACCACCCATTTTTCGGCGGTTATTACTAGTCTTTTTCGCTTGCTGACTTTTCATGGAATGTATCGAATTAAAATTGAAGTTATTTTTGTTATTCGCTTGTGCTTGTTTCTTTTTCTCCAGGAATTGCTGGACTTTATCTTGCGTACTTGGTTTCTTTTCGTTAGACATTAAGTTGTCTCCTCTACTATTTCTATTACCATCTTATTATAATACTAAATCTAATTTATAGCTATTTTTTATTCAATCACCTCGAAAAAATACTATCTCCGTCCTAATTTCTTCACCAATATCCAGAATTCCGTACGAGTAATAGCGAAGTTTCCGCTTATCGGTTGGGGATCCCGGATTAAATAGCAGTTCACCTTTAACATATCGGATTACCGGAATGTGAGAATGCCCAAATATAATTACATCTACCTCTTCTTCCTCAAACGCTTCCATTACGCGCTTTTCCGTTGTCTTTTTGTCACCATGTCCATGGACAACGCCAATGTTGAATCCATTTACCTCGACAATTTGCTGTGATGGAAATTGTTCTGTTATCTCATCAGGATCAACATTCCCATATACGCCCTTCACTTCCCCGTAACTAGAAAGCGTTTTGTAAACATCCATCGATTTCCAATCCCCAGCATGAATAATCAGGTCCGCTGTTTTACATGCTGTAACTAGACGGTTTGGCAGTTGTTTCCCTTGGTTAGATAGATGCGTATCTGCTGTTACAACGATTTTCACTTCACACAGCTCCTTTTCTTCTTAATAGAATTACCTAAAATAACCTTCAACCTTTGTTATCTCCACTTATAAGGTTTAAAATGTCCTTGAAAGGAGTTTATCCATGCATACGAACTACAATCTACCCGAAAACATAACAGATATTTTATATAATACCAAAAGAAAAGACGATGACACATTACAAGAATTGATCAAACAAGGAGGGTACGTCCCCCCTCAAATAGATTTGTTAATCGATGCCATTTCAGCACTTAGTATGGGGAAAAATGTGTTACTAAAAGGTCCAACAGGCGCAGGTAAAACCAAGTTCGCTGAAACGCTATCCAACCTGTTCCACCAACCAATGTTCAGTGTCAATTGTTCGGTCGATTTGGATGCTGAGAGCTTAATGGGCTTTAAAACATTATCCTATGAAGACGGTAAACAACAAATTGAATTTGTTCCAGGCCCAGTGACAAGTGCGATGAATAACGGGACATTTCTCTATATTGATGAAGTAAATATGGCAAAACCGGAGACATTGCCGCTTATTAACGGTGTACTTGACTACCGCAGAACCATCACCAATCCATTTACTAATGAAATTATTACGGCAAAAGAAGGCTTTAATGTGATTGCTGCGATCAACGAAGGCTATGTTGGTACAGTTCCACTAAATGAAGCATTAAAAAACCGTTTTATCGTCATTGACGTTCCCTATTTGGAAGGAGAACAACTAAAAGAATTAATTCAGACAAATACCCGGCTAACCGACCAAACGACCATTGATTTATTTGTTACCTTGTCCACTGATTTAATTCGTGCGGTTTATCAAGGGAAACTGTCAGAGGATGCCGCATCAATCCGAGCTTTACTTGATGCCTGTGATCTGAGTGATATGATCCCACCAAAGCGTGCGGTTCTTCGAGCAATCGTGGATAAACTGGATGAAGAACGCGAACGGGAATTTGTTATTAATTTAGCAGACACCTTGTTTTAATTATTGAAAAGCAGAGGCGACTGGGATGGGGTGAAACGCATAAGCAAGGAACCGTAGAATAGGTGTTTTTCTACGTGGAGTGTCCATTGCCTATGTCGCGAACCCTAAGGAGTCGCAACTAGATCTTCGAAAGGAGGATGCCGGATGAAATATAACCGCTGGGATGATTCCAAAATAGATACCAATTTGTTTCTACAATTACAAGACCTGTCCACTATATTATCCGATAATCCCGATTTAACATTCGAATATAAGTATGGGGCGTTTATCGATCTTATCGATGAAAAAATAACCGGCAGTCATTTCTGGGATCTCGACAATATAGTAATGAAGGAATCCGGGTACAAGACGGATGTGTTCCTGCGTACGATTGGAACATTACATCATTCACATATCCCTTCCCTGAAGGCCTATTTCGAAACAATCAATGATTTAGGTTTATCTAGGTTTGCTGCTCAACTCATTACATTACTGGAAGATTTGCGGTTAGAAGAAATCATTAAAAAGAAACGCCCTGGTACGAAAAAAGACTTTGCTCTCCGAAAAAAGCACCTGAAGCACTATTTTGAGACCCAATTAGCGACAAATGTAACAAGAAGTAATCCACTTGACGAATTGTTTTGTCTCATCTATCTGTTGCTTCAAACAAATCAGCCAGACCCAACATTCACAAGAGCAAATGTGGCGCAGCTTGACCAGTTGGAAAAATTAAAACCACTCGTGTATTCCTTTTTTGAAGCAAAAAGCACAAAAGGTATTACCAGGATTGCTGAGCAAATTGTGTTGTCATTAGCAGCTTATAAAGATATGGTCCATGTCTATTTCACATTTCCAATCTCGTACATAGAAAAGTATGAGACGAATACCATGTTTGATGAATTAACACGGACAGATGAGCTTGTGGACGATTTCAAAGAAAACATCGATGAAGAAAATAATGAATATATGGATGAACAATTTTCTTCCTGGCACACCGAAAATCAAAACAGTGACCGGAAGCAGAACTTTCTGCAGTTTGAATTGGAAGCTGGTACGAAAACCAACATGATGGGTGGTGGAACAAGAGAAACCGAGGATGCCGACCAAGCGATGGGTACCATTCAAGGGGCATCAGGAGAAAGTGATCAAAATGACTACTCAGAAGTCAAGTCCCTACAAAAACAAAGCACAAACCAAGGCAAGCAAACAAACGAAGCCGCTTATGGCGAGGAAAATAAAGACGCTGTCGCAATTGTGAAGAAAGCAGAATCTCCAACCCAAGAAGATGAACTTGCTTACAACCACGCAGTCAGCACAATCGAAACGTACAAACGAAAGCTTGCAACGACCATCGAAAAAGTATTGGAACACAAGCGAAATGCACCAAGGAAAGATTTAGTCATCGGTCGACTATCCAAAAAATTACTGCCCGTTATTACGGATGAAAATCCACGGGTCTTTTATAAGAAAAACCAGGAATCAAAAGACATGGATGCTGCTTTCACCCTGCTTGTCGACTGTTCCGCTTCCATGCACAACAAAATGGATGAAACAAAACGAGGAATCGTACTATTCCATGAAGTATTAAAGCAATTGAAGATCCCCCACTCCATCGTCGGATTCTGGGAGGATGCAAATGACGTAAAGGAAAGCTATCAACCAAATTATTTTCATGAAATGCATTCCTTCTCAGGTTCCCTCTATCAAAACACAGGAGCCAACATCATGCAGCTCGAGCCACAAGAAGATAATCGTGATGGCTTTAGTATCCGTGTTATGACTAAGGAGTTAGCTGCCAGACGAGAGAAGAACAAATTCCTGCTCGTATTCTCAGACGGCGAACCAGCCGCTGCCAATTATGATCAGAATGGAATTATTGACACGAACGTCGCCGTATCAGAAGCACGCAAAAAAGGCATCGATATCATCGGAATGTTTCTCGCTGATGGAGAGATCGATGAACGTGAAGATGAAACGATGAAAAATATTTACGGAAAAGAACGTCTAATGATTCCAAGTGTTGAGGAGTTACCTGAACACTTTGCACCGCTTTTGAAGAGATTGTTGTTGCGGATGGTTTAGGAGTTTAAATACCTCACCATGTTGGATTGTTAAAATGTACTGATAATACAAACATATTAATAGCATTTTTGTTCTATATGAAATTCGGATGTATAAAAAAAGAAGACTTAAGGAAGCAGAAATCCTCACAAAATAACAACCGAAAGTTATGATTAATTTTAGCAGATGAAGAATTTTATAAATAACGTGAGCTCTCGTTAATCAAATGAGGGCATCACTCTTCTTTACAAACTAAGAGAAGTGGGTCTTTAGTAATAATTTAATCAAACCCATCCTCTCTGAAACCTTCAAACAGGTTAAAGGTATATTATGTTTTCATTAACATACCGTCTACTTTTAATCCTACAACATCCTCTAACCATTTCGAGGTGTCAATTAACTTGCCTTTATTTATTCCAATTTCTTCCCCCATTTGCTCGAACATATTGACGACATCCTCTGTACAGACATTACCAGCAGCTTTAGGAGCAAAAGGGCAACCTCCTAACCCACCAATTGAGGTGTCGAATTGTCTTACTCCTTCTTGGTAACCTGCTAACACATTCGCTATTCCTAATCCTCGTGTGTTATGAAAATGTAAGCCGAGTTCTACTTCTTTTCCAAACTGTTTGTAAAATGCTTTAGAAATACTTTGAACTTGCCCTGGATCTGCTAACCCAGTTGTATCAGCTAAAGTAATTTTTTTTGCACCAGCATTTAAAAACTCCTCTGCTGTTTTTAAAATCTTTCTTTCTGGGATGTTTCCATCAAACGGACAACCAAAAGCCGTGCCAAGAACTCCATTTACGACTTTTCCAGATTCAGTGCCACCTTTTATAACTGGTGTTAATTCTGTGATTGATTCTTTTACAGAACGTTTTACATTCTTTTGATTAAATGTATCACTAGTTGCTAGAACAACATGTAAAAAATCAACATTAGCTTCTAACGCACGATTTAGTCCTGATTGACTTAACACGAGTCCTGCATATTTTACGGTTTCTGTTCTAGGTACTAGTTTCATTAATTCTTCTGTATCAGCCATTTGTGGGATTACTTTGGGGTTAACAAATGAAACAGCTTCAATTAATTCAATACCTGAATCAATCAATCTGTTAATCAATTCAAGTTTTTCTTCTAACAACAAAAGCTTTTTTACATTTTGTATTCCGTCTCTGGGACCAACTTCACAAATTGTTATCATTAAGACTCTCCCTGTTTATAAAATTTTGATGATTCGACACTAGACAAAACAAAATCTCTACCTGTAAAAATGTGATCTTGCATAGATACAAGCGCTCGATCTGAATCACGGTTGCGAATTGCTTCAATTAACCTTACATGTGTCTCAAAAGATCTTTCAATATCTTTTCGGTCATACCAATAAAATGAACTGAATACTAATGGCAAAAAAACTACTTTGGAAATATGAAAATTAAGATAATCATTTTTAGAAGCTTTAATAATGGCATTATGAAAATCACTGTTGTTATTCATTATCTGCTTTGTAATTGATTTCTCTTTCAAATCATTTTCAAGTAAACTAGAGAATTCATCCACTAAACTATCCATCTTTTCCAAGTCTTCTTTATCTCGATTATTTGCCGCTAGCTTAGCTGCATAGCTTTCTAATAAAGAACGCAAATCATAAATTTGCTTAATATCTTCATAAGAGAATTGACGAACCATCATTCCTCGACTTAACGATATGATTAAACCATCAGATTCAAGACTTTTTAATGCTTCACGTATAGGGGTTCGGCTTACACTTAATTCTTTGGCTAAAGATTCTTCCGTTAATCTAGAACCTGGTTCGTATTTTCCAAGAATAATTGCATTTTTTATAGATTCATATGGATTCATAATTACACCTCACACTTCCTTTGTATACAATAGCTAAATAAAAAGTAGCCCCTCCCCACTAGATTAGATTGAATACCTCCATTTTAGCACATTTTAGGAACAAAATACACATTAATTACTATTTTTCTAAATATTTAGTTTACACTTTGTATACAATGGTGTTAAACTATTGATAGTGGCTATTTTATTTATCACCCCTATTATAGATGGAATGCCACTAATCCATTATTCACTTCATTTTGATTATTGCATTATTATGAAAAAAATATGAAATGATATCTTAAATCCATATTCACCTTACACCCAAACCTATGATATAAGGAGGAATATTGATGACGAATGAAAGACTACCACTTGAAGGTGTCCGTATTATTGAAATGGGATCGTTATTAGCTGGTCCTTTTACCGGGCGTCTGTTAGGTGACTTCGGAGCTGAAGTCATCAAAATAGAAGCACCAGATAAGCAAGACCCTATGAGAGATTGGGGAAAACAAAAAGATGGTCATGGACTCTGGTGGCCAATTCAATCACGAAATAAGAAATCTATCACATTAAATTTACGAGTAAAGGAAGGTCAGGAGTTATTCAAAAAAATTATCAAAGATTCCGATGCAATTATTGAAAACTTCCGTCCTGGAACATTGGAAAAATGGGGCTTATCTTATGAAACTTTAAAAGAAATTAACCCAGGAATAATCATGGTTCGAACATCAGGGTTTGGCCAAACAGGTCCATATAACAAACGAGCTGGTTTTGGAAGCATTGGAGAAGCTATGGGAGGACTAAGGTATGTCACAGGATTCCCGGATCGTCCTCCTTCACGAATAGGCATCTCACTTGGGGATACGTTAGCAGCGTTATTCGCAACAATCGGTTGTTTAACAGCACTTCATGAGCGCCATGAATCTGGGGAAGGTCAAGTTGTTGATACAGCAATCTATGAAGCTGTATTTTCTGTAATGGAAAGTGTTATTCCTGATTACTTATTAACTGATTATATAAGGGAACGCATGGGTAATATATTACCCGGAGTAGCTCCGTCAAATATATACAAAACAAAAGATGACACTTATGTCGTAATAGGTGCTAACGCAGATGGTGTCTTTAAACGCCTCTGTGCATCGATGGACCAGCCAGAATTAGCAGAAAACCCTAAGTATGCCACTCATCATGCGAGAAGTGACAATATGAAAGAACTTGATTTACTCATTGAAAAGTGGACAAAAACTTTAACGGCGGATATAGTCTTGAAAAAACTTGAAGAAAGTGGTGTACCTTCTGGATTAATCTATTCAGCAGAGGACATTGTGAAGGATCCCCAGTACAAAGCCCGAGACATGATTATATCGGCGAAACATGAAGAACTAGGAGATTTTCCAATGCCTGGCATTGTACCGAAATTAAGCCGAACTCCAGGAAAAGTTAAACATGTTGGTGCCGAATATGTTGGAAAACACAATGAAGACATCTATAAAAAATTATTAGAAATTGATGATCAAGAATTTGAAAGATTGAAAGAGTCTAAAACTATTTAGTAATAAAGGATGTGTGCTACATGGGTAAAACTCTTTATGAAAAGATTTGGGATCGTCACGTTGTCCATCAAGAGCAGGATCAGCCCGCTATTCTTTATATTGATTTACACCTTATTCATGAAGTTACTTCACCACAAGCCTTTGATGGAATTAAATCAACAAAAAGATCCGTAAGACGTCCGGATCGAACTTTAGGTACAGTTGATCACGGAATTCCAACAACTAATCGATCCAAACCATTTGAAGATCCAATCGCAAAGAAACAAGTCGATGTAATTGAAGAAAACTGTAAAGAATTTAATATCAAACTTTATAATATGCATAGCCCAAACCAAGGAATCGTTCATGTTATTGCACCTGAACTTGGTCTCACTCAACCTGGCCAAACAATTGTGTGTGGGGATAGTCACACCCCTACACACGGAGCATTTGGTGCACTTGCATTTGGAATAGGCACAAGTGAAGTTGAACACGTTCTTGCCACCCAAACCCTGAAGATAAGTCGATCAAAAAGCTTGCTGGTTAAGCTTGGTGGAAAGTTACCTACAGGATCGACAGCTAAAGACGTTGCACTCGCTCTTATCGGAGAATTTGGTCACGACTTTGGAACCGGTCACATCATTGAGTTTCAAGGTGAAGTAATACAAGAACTATCAATGGAAGAAAGAATGACAATTTGTAATATGGCCATCGAAATGGGAGCAAGGGCCGGAATTATAGCACCAGATGAAGTTACGTTTGATTATGTGAAAGGGAAACCAGGAGCACCGATAGGTCATGATTGGGAGGAAGCATTGTCACTATGGAAAACTTTATATAGTGATCCAGATGCTCTTTTTGACAAAGTTTTGACATTCAGAATTGATGAAGTCCCTCCACAAGTTACTTGGGGAAGCAACCCAAGTCTTGTGGTTCCAGTAACTGACTCAATCCCATATCCAAAGGATCTTCCAGAAGAAAAACAGGAAATGGCTCAAAAAGCATTAGAATACATGGACTTACAACCTAATACTGCAATAACAGACGTTTATGTTAATACCGTTTTTATTGGCTCATGTACCAATAGTCGCGTTCAAGATTTACGCGAGGCAGCAAAAGTAGTTCAAGGGTATAGAGTTGCAGATGGAATTCGCGCACTTGTTGTACCAGGCTCTCAACTTGTTAAAAAGCAAGCTGAATCAGAAGGAATTGATCAAATTTTCCTAGATGCTGGGTTTGAATGGCGTGAGTCCGGCTGCAGTATGTGCTTAGGCATGAATCCAGATGTCGCTAATCCTGGTGACCGAATCGCATCTACATCAAACCGAAACTTTGAAGGGCGTCAGGGCAAAGGGTCCCGTTCACATCTAGTTAGCCCAGCAATGGCAGCTGCAACAGCAATAAAAGGTCACTTTGTAGATGTTAGGGACTGGAAATATAATATTGCAAAGGAGGTACAAAATAGTAATGTCGACAGAAACGACAAAAAGCATTCGTCCGTTTAATCAAATCACTAGTATTGTAGCACCATTTGAACATGCCAATGTTAACACTGATGTTATTTTACCAAAACAATTTTTAAAACTTGTAAAGAAGACAGGGTACGGAGAATTTTTATTTTATGATTGGCGTTATTTAGATGATGGATCAGAAAACCCTGACTTCATTCTTAATAAACTACCATATCGTAATTCTAGTATTCTCTTAACAAAAAAAAATTTTGGATCAGGGTCTTCACGAGAACATGCTCCCTGGTCATTATATGACTTTGGAATTCGTGTTATTATTGCACCTTCTTTTGCTGATATCTTCTACTCAAATTGTATTAAAAACGAGATTCTTCCTATTATTCTTGATGAAAGACAAGTGAAAGACTTCTTTGATCAGGTGTCTGAAAATTTTACTCTGACTGTTAACTTAAAAGAACAAAAAATCACTGATCAAAATGAATATAAAGTCCCATTTAAAATCGATAAGTATTCAAAGTATATGCTTATTAATGGATTAGATGAAATCGCCTTAACCTCAAAACATACAGATAAAATAACTGAGTTTGAAAAACATCATAAAATATATTATAAAATATAAAAGGAATCACGTTCTATTAAGAACGTGATTCCAATTTATTATAAGGTTAATCAAACACCGGAGGACGTTTTTCAACAAAAGAAGCTACCCCTTCTTTTCCATCCCTTAAACCGGATTGCTCCGAGATCATATCAGACTCTAAAGTTAAATGCTCTTCTAATTCTCTCAAGAAACTCATTTGCAATAGTTTTTTTGTTTTTGCATTCGCCGATTTTGAACCTGTCAAAAAACTAGTAACAATTGTTTCTACTTCGTCATCTAGTGAAGCGTTTGAAACTTTCCTAGTTATTAGACCTTCATTTAATGCTTTTTCAGCATCCCAGATTGGGTTTAATAAAAGGAAGTCTTGAGCTTTTCTAAGTCCTACTAGCCTGGGGAGAATGTATGTGCAAGAACCATCTGGCGATAACCCTACTTTAGTATAAGAAGGGGTAAATTTTGCGGATTCCCCAGCAATCACCACATCACATAAACAAATCAGGCTTAGGCCAGCACCTGCAGCAACACCATTTATTTTACCAACAATAGGTTTATCCATTTTTGCTAATAGAATAATAGCTTGATGCAAATAACTCGTCAATTCTCTTAAATGAGCACCAACATGATCTCCATGTTCTTGAAAACTTCTTAAGTCCCCACCAAAAGAGAAGTTCTTTCCTTCTGCTTTTAAAACAACTACTTTAACACGCTTATCTTGATGAACCTTCAAAGTCTTTTCAAATAACTGTTTTGCTGTCTGTAAATCAATTGCATTACCATGATCTGGTCTATTTAACATTAACGTGGCAACCTTATCTTCTATGTTTAAATAAACAGGTTCACTCATATGATCCTCCTTTAAAAAGTTGTTAGGAATTGATGGATTTTTTCTGCAGTTTTTTCCGGTACACGTTGAGATAATTGACCAGGAACATTAATAATTGTCTCATCTTTCACATGCTCAGAAATCATTTTAACATGATTATTTTTATCCTTTAACACATCACCCTCTGCAACAAGTAAATAGATGGGTTGTGAAAGTCTCCTCAAGGCAGGTTCCGGATCATAATCAAACGCAGCACGATACCCCCACTCATAGCAGGGTCCTGCTCTTAATATTTGTAAAAGTGCATTTTGAATCATATTTTCAGTAGCGTCGACCTTAAATTTTTCTTCAAAATATGTCCACCACTGCATAAGATGATTCCCATCACGTTGAATAACTAAGGAAGGTAACCCATGGTGAAGTTTATTTCGTTCTTTACGTGTGAATAATGGAACCCCACTTAATATTAGTGACTTTACTAAGCCAGGACGTTGAAGTGCCATCTCAATTGCAAGTCCTGCCCCACCATGAACACCAAATATAGAAAACGATGTTACTCCTAAATCTTCTAACCATTCATTAAAATATAAAGCCACTTGTTCTATAGTCAATGGGGACTTTGGATGAAAAGATTCACCAAAACCAGGGAAATCGGGAGTCATCACACGATAATTACCACCAAGGTGTGACAACATCGGCATGAAGACCTCAGAAGAAAGGGGCATTTCATGTAAACAGATCAATACCTCTTTATCACCTCCTGTATCCCGGTAATGAATTTGACCAACAACATGATCATAGAAATAACGATTTGCTGTCAATTCCAACTACCCTTCCATAAGTTAATATTTACTGAATAAAGAAGTAAAACCTTTAAATTGATCATTGATACCTTCCTCTCGAAGTGCATTCCACAAAGTCGCAGCGTTAATTGGAATCACTGGTTTTCCCAACCATCTTTCAGCTTCATCCGCTAGACTTACCATAGATAAATTTGTCCCAACTTGCACAATAGCATCAACTTCACCTGAATTCACTTCAAAAATCGCATCTCGGAGCTCATTTTCAGTAACATGTGCAATAGAACAAGCTGTCGGACACTTTAATCCTTTAATATTAATAACATCATATCCCCAATCCTTGAAAAAATTAACTACTTGTTCGTCGCCTACTTCCTGATATGGAGTAATAACACCTATTTTTTTCACTTTATATAACTCTAGTGCGCGGTTACAAGCGTTGGCACCCGAATACACCTTTAGACCGGATAGTTTTTCAATGTTTTCTTCAAATTTCTTGTTCCCTTCTTTTCCACCCCAGAAAGTTTCAGCAGACATACCCATAATAATGGAATCAGGCTCACAGGTCATCACGTCTTTAATAGCTCTTTCCATCGAGGTTCGTACTTGGTCTAACAGATTTTCGAATCCTGCATCATCATTAATATTAGGATTTTCAATATATATTCTCCCCATGTGAAACGTAACACCTCTTGGCGCTATCGAATAATAGTCTGGTTCTACAATGGTATTAGTAGAAGGAGCTAATACTGCCGCCTTTAATCGATAACCTAATGCATCAGTCATCATAAACTACCTCCTTATCAGTGTCAGTTATTCGACGATTGTTAAATCCTTTTATCATCGATGTTTCTAATAAATACCGTTTCATTTTTTCGCGATCATTCATCATCTCTTGCATTTCCTTCTTTCGTTTTTCTATTTCTTCCTCATTACTGGCTGCTTCTTCATTTTTAATCGTATGCTTTTGTACTTCTTCTTTTGCAGAAGTTTGTCTTTCCCTTTCAAACCCCTTCAGGATATCAAGGGATTCCTTATTATGATATACACGTGTTAAATAATTCGATAGGAAGTACGCATCGTGCACACCACTGTTCATCCCCATGCCTCCAAGTGGATTATTTACATGTGCCGCATCTCCAATGATAGCAACTCGATTCACTAAAAATTTATCTGCTACACGTTGATGCGCTCGATACACCACCCAATGGACGATATTGAAAGTCTTAGCACGACCTGAGAATTTCCTTATTTTATCTTGTATATACTCGTCATCAAGTTGATCTTCTATTTTTGGATCCAACGGAATAAGAAACTTCCACATACTTAAGTTTTGAATAAGAGCGACCCATTCCTCTGAATCAGAAAAATAACTAACTGGTGACAAACCCGGATAATCTTCAGTAAAATCATGATCCTCCACACAAATTAAAAGATGATGTTGAGGATATGTTAGACCCGAGAACGGAATGTTTTGCGATTTACGCACAACACTCGAAGCTCCATCAGCACCTATAACGAAATCATATGTTTCTTTCACTTCTTTTCCGTTTCGATTAATTGTAACCTCTACCTTTTCACCGACCTGCTTCAGCTTTTCTAATGGGGAATCAAAGAAAATGTCAATATTCTCATTCTCTTTAAGTTCTTTTTGAATAATCTCAGTTAGGTGATGCTGTTCACATTGAAACCGGTAAGGATATTTTGTCTCATCTTTAAGAACCTCTAATTTTAATTCAGCGACAATTTTATTATTTCCGCGATCCCACTGTTGAAAGCTTTCAACAATTAAACTTTTCTCTTTTACTTCATCAAAAATTCCCAGCTCATCAAAAATTTCAAGAGTGGGTGGATGAAGAGTAGATGCTTTTGGAACAGTCGTTAATTGCGATTCAGCTTCTATAATTGTAACAGGCACTTTATTCTTTGCTAAAGAAAGAGCTGCAGACAATCCAACTGGACCCGCACCAACTATCAATATCTTCTCCATGATATCTCCTCCATTAGGTTATTATAATGAAGAAGGAGGATAACACTTCATCCTTCCTCATCCTATACCGCCTTACTTGCAGTCGTAAGACTACCCTTTTTTCTATGAAATAAAAATACTCCGATCAGTAACAGAAGTCCTAAAATATCTGTTATTCCATCATTAATTATCAACATTATTGATGGGACTAGGAACATAAAACGTAACGCGATTTTTACCTCACCCTTTAAGTAACCTAATATAGCAATAGTTAATGCTAAAATACCTAAAATAGTTGTAAAAGTACTCCAGACGATTTCACCGATGCTTCCAATGAGAAGTAGTGATGGATTTAATAAAAACGAGAATGCAATAATCATCCCTGGAATACCCAAATAAAATGCGTAAATCCCCGTTTCATGACTATTACTCTCAGCTATACCAGCTGCTGCATAAGCTGCTAAGGCAACCGGTGGAGTAATCATTGAAATTACTGCAAAGTATAAAACAAACATATGAGAAGTTATCGGTTCAAAACCTAAATTTTGAAGTGATGGTGCTAATAGAACTGACGCCATAATATATGCAGATGTTGTTGGCATACCCATCCCCAATATAATACATCCTAGAGCTACCAGAATAATAGATAATGCAGTAATTCCAAAAGACCATTCAATAATTAATGTTGTAAATGTTAATCCTAGTCCAGTATGAAGCACTACCCCTACAACAATTCCAGCTACAGCACACGGTATTGTCACTTTTATTGCAGACTTTGCTCCATTTATAAATGCATCTAGAGTGCCTTTAATACCAGATCTGGTTGATGGAAATAAATTACTTACAACAATTAATAAAATAATCGAATAGAATGCAGATAATTGAAGTGATCTACCCGCAAAAATCATAAAAATCAGTAACGCAAATGGTATAAGTAGATGTGCTCTTTTAAGGATACTATTTAATGAAGGAATTAAATCTTCCTTCTCAGTTAATGACTTCTCCTTAACTGCGTCTACTTTATCGGCTTGTATATGCACCATAATAAACAATGCAATGTAATATAAAATAGCAGGGATTATTGCTGCTAAAACAACGTCTGTGTAAGGTACACCAAGAGATGTTGCCATTAGGAATGCAGCAGCACCCATAATTGGAGGCATAATTTGACCGCCATTGGATGATAATGCTTCAATAGAAGCCGCGAACTTAGGTGAATATCCTACTCGCTTCATTAATGGTATTGTGAATATTCCTGTACTTGCTACATTCGCAACACTACTTCCACTAATAGTTCCCATACTACTACTCGCCACAACCGCTGCTTTTGCAGGTCCACCTTTTGCTTTTCCAGCAATTTTGAATGCAATATCAATAATCAACTTACCTCCACCAGATATTTCAAGAAAGGCTGCGAACAAGACAAAGTAGAAAACATAACTAACGACTACACCAACCGGCACACCGACAATTCCGTCCCCTGAGTAAAACATAACTTCTACAAAACGTTTAATCGCTATTCCATTATGATTAAGTAGACCAGGTACATAGGGACCTACAAAAGCATAAACGATGAATACGGCAGCTAAAATAGTCATTGCCTTTCCGACAGTTCGGCGCGAGGCTTCCAAAACAAGGAGCAATACTAAGAAACTAAAGAAATAGTCCAGCGGTTCCAACCCTGATACAAAACGAATACGTTCTACAAGACGATCGTACTCTACGTATACATATACTCCAGACAGTAAGGAAAACAAGACGAGTACATAATCAGCATTTCTTATTAGCTTATTATTAGATTCCAGCCCCTTTCGAAAAAGGGCAAATACTAAAGCTAGTGCAAATGCTAAATGTATCGTTCTTTGTAGTTGAGCATCAAATCCTCCAAACATCGCTATATACAATTGAAATAAAGTCCATAAAATACCCAATATCGGAATAATACTCAGGTATTTCTTCATCTTATCGCCCCATTCCATTCGCTAACTCGTGAAGTTAAAGGCCTCTAGAAGAGGCCTTTTTAACATCAGTCTACAGCTCCAATTTCTTCATAAAATTCTTCAGCACCAGGATGTAGTGGTATATTACCATTACGAGCAGAATAGCCTGCCTGCTCCGGTACAAAGTCATTCATCGCAGCATGTGATTGAGCCATCGCTTCTTTATTTTCGTTAACTGTTTTCGCTAAATGATAAGCAATCTCGTCATCCATATCAGCATTTACAATGTAAGTTACATAGAAGCTAGGAATATTGACTTCGTAATCTTGGTTGTTAAATTCACCTGCCGGAAACTTGGTACCACTGTCATAGCCAATGTCTGTAAAGAAATCATGATATTCGTCTTCAATATCCATTAATGTAATATCTGTCATTGTAGAAATTTCTGAAATAACCTGATGCCCACGACCTAACGCCATGATGTGTAAATCAGCATTCCCATCTTGAAAAGCTGTTTGGATAACATCATTAGACGTAAACTCTATGCTTCCACCAAATTCTTCGATCATATCATAACTCATTCCATAGGCTTCAAGAGTTAATTTGGTATTATACTCAGCTAATGTACCTGGTTCGTTAGCATATAAATTAACAGCTATTTCATTATCCGCAATATCCTTTAAAGAGTTAATGTTATTCTTTTCTAAGAAATCCGTGCTCGCAATAACACCTATAAAGTATTCATTCATTCCCCCAACTAAACCACGAATATCAGGGTACTCTTCTTCATAAGCAACAATACCGTTATAAGCCCAGTTACTAGACATATTAAACATAATCCCAATATCAGCTTCCCCGTTTTGAACTAATTCTGCATTCCCAATACCTCCTGAGTACGGAAGCACCTCTAAATCAATATCATATTCAGATTCCTCATCATTTTGCAAAATATCCGCCAATGCTGCTGTATATACGTAAGCTGAGGTTTGTTGCGAATTTGTCGCAGCAGATAATTCATAACTTCCCCCATCAACTGATTCATCTCCACATGCCGCCAAAACCAACATCGCTAAACCTAAAATAATCAACTTTACATTTTTATACGAGTTCATATTTTCCCCTCTCTCAATCATTATTTTTATTTTCAGTTACGATTTGCATCGGAACCCCCATCGTCTGATTAGAGTCCATCCAAGCTAATTCCCAGTCGATTCCTTCATGTAGAGCTGCCCCTTCTTTTAGAAATCCTTTCTCATTCAATACACCCATTTCTGAAATTACATCATCCACTTCAAATGCAATATGAAAAAAACCCTCACCATGTTTTTCTAGATAATTATAAGGGCCAAACCCTTTTTCTTTAGGACAAATCAATTCCAAGATCACCCCTGAAACTTGGAAAAGAGCAACTTCTGCCCCCCTTCCGTCAAAATAAAATCTCTTGATATATGTCATATTTAAAACATCTTTGTATAGATGGATTGCCTTATTCAAATCTCTAACTAAAAATGCTATATGGTGAATTTTATTTACGATAAAAATCACCCACCTTTAACACCTATTTTTTCTAAAACGTAGTCTAGTGACACGACATCACCATATTTTTGATGAATGTCATATAAATTTGCTTCGTGAGCAGTTCTATCTCGGTCCCCCACACACTCTCTAGGAACAATAACTCGATATCCATATTGCAATCCGTCAACAACAGTCGCTCGAACACACCCTGAAGTGGTACATCCTAAGACCAGCAGTGTATCGACTTGCATAGATGAAAGCAATGATTGAAGTTCCGTCCCGAAGAAAGCGCTTGCAAACTTTTTAGTAAGTAAAGGCTCTTTGTTTGGGTCCCATTTCAATGATGGATCGACTTCTACGTAAGGGCTATCATTACTTAGAACACCAAGTGCAGGAACCTTTTTCAAAAAATAGCCTCCATCCCATTGGTGTGGATCATAACTCACAGTGGTAAAAATGATAGGAATTTCTCTAGTTCTACATAAAGTTAACAGTCGCTTAGTCGCTTTTAATTCACTCTCTAAATCCGCACCCAAAGGACTATTAACATCAGTAAATCCATTAATATAATCAACAACAATAACTCCCGGTTGTTCTCCGAATCCCACATTTGCACCAAAGTCATCAAGTTGATCTATCATTATATTCACCTCCACAATTTAAAAGCATCTATTTGTAGCTTGTAAAAATACTATCACATTGTATACAATAAATCAACAAACTATTTTAAGTTTTTAGAAAAGTATATAAAAACATGGCTTTTATCCTATAAAACGTATGTTATAATCAATAAAAGTTATAAAATTTTATTTTTTTAATCACCATTATTACCGATTGTATACAATAAAAATTATCTTTCTGTCAAATTACATTTGTTTTTATAAGGAGGCTACTACATGTCCATCAAAATATTTAGACCTGCGTCTGTACTTCTAATGGGTTTTTCTTCTCTTTTGTTTGAATTAACACATTTATCCATTTTTGAATTCTTTGTCCGCTTTTTTGCGCTCATCGCTATCCTTTCATTTTTGCCTTATTTAACAAAAGTCCCGAAAATCTTGATAATTTCTCTTCTTGGAGTATCATCTATCCTTTATGTGGTTAATGGGAGTTTATACGAAGGATTTATTGGACTTAATATGAATGCAACCATTTTAATGATCTTTATATTCGTTCCATTGCTATCAATTCCTATTAAGTTCGGAGACTATCTAACTCAAATTAATAATGTGTTAACAAAGTACATGAAAAGTACCATTAGATTATATTTATTTATTAAGTTTTCTGTCCTAGGTGTAGGATCAATTATGGGCATGGGAACAGTCCCTCTCATCTATCACCTAACAAATACGAAAGTTGTTAGACTCTATCAACCATTACAAATATCTGCAATCGGCAGAGGATTTTCGCTATCATTTTTATGGTCGCCCTATTATATTTCAATTGCTTTCATGATCTCTTATTACAATGTAAATTGGATAGAAATCGCACCTTTTGGACTAGTGTTTACACTACTAGGAACAATCGTTGGAGTAATTTTACTAAGAAAATATAATCAAAAACTTGAAGTTTCACTTGATAGAAACTATGACGGCAAAAAAGCAAAGAAAAAGCTGCTAGAATTAGTAAGCATTATTGCATTAATTACATTTGTGTCAATCATCATCGATTCTCAAGTAGATCAATCGATGTTAACTGTCATTTCATTAGTTGCTATTATCACTTCATTTATATGGTCATTATTTTTCCAATCTTTTAAATCTTACCTTCAAAGCTTATATCAATTTACTCAAGAACGTGTTCCAGCAATGGGAAATGAACTTTCATTATTCATTGCAGCCGGGGTTATAGGCCACGCTATTCTCATTTCCGGAGCAGACCAACTTATGATGATCTTTTTAGATACCGTTGGAGTCACCCACACACTGGTTGTGATCCCTGTTGTATCTATGGTTATCCTTGTATTTTCATACATAGGAGTACTATCGATAGTACCTATAACCGTAGTTACCATTGCACTAAGCGCTTCACCTTTATATATGGATGATCATTTAATACTGGCACTAGGAACATTGCTAATATGGTCAATTACAGTCGTTTCATCGCCCTTTTCAGGTGTTAATTTACTAATGGCTTCATTAACTAAAAAGAACCCTTTCGAATACGGGCTTAAGTTAAATTTAAAATTTTCAATAGTTTTTTGGATAACAGGATATTTAGCACTAGTTGTAATTTATTATTTGATTTAGTATAAAAAATTAAGAGTAATCTTTAATCTTCCTATTATTGACGTAAAGGAAAGCTATCAACCAAATTATGGTACTATTATTACTATCATGACTAAAGAATTAGCAACTAGACGAGAAAAGAACAAATTCCTGCTCGTATTCTCAGACGGCGAACCAGCCGCTGCCAATTATGATCAGAATGGAATTATTGACACGAACGTCGCCGTATCAGAAGCACGCAAAAAAGGCATCGATGTCATCGGAATGTTTCTCGCTGATGGAGAGATCGATGAACGTGAAGATGAAACGATGAAAAATATTTACGGAAAAGAACGCCTAATGATTCCAAGTGTTGAGGAGTTACCTGAACACTTTGCACCGCTTTTGAAGAGATTGTTGTTGCGGATGGTTTAGGAGGGGCAACTAAACATAAATATAGAGTCACCACTGTCAACTCTATAAATTGGTTGGGGCATTAGTTAAGGCCCCCAACTTCCTTTATTACCTAATGCTTGACCATTAATAACATACATAATCTTTAAAGTTTAACAAAGGTCAGGATCAATCTCAATCACAATTTTGCCAAAGTGTTGCCGTTTCTCCAGTGCATTTTGGGCTTCAGCAATGTCTTCAAAAGAATACTTCTTATACACTATGGGTTTGATTTCTCCTCTCCAAATTAAATTTGTCACTTGCAAGAAATCCTCCCAATTCCCCATTGGCGCTCCTAAAACTTGGCGATGGTGTTGGTAAATTTCCCGAATACTTATTTCTGGAAAGTCTCCTGCTGTCGCTCCTGACAGAATCAATTTACCACCCATATCAAGACAATTCAAGCTATCTCTGAAAGTAGGTTTCCCCACTGCATCGAATGCAAGTTGCACCCCTTCATTTTGGGTCCATTCCATAACTTCTTCACGCCAATTTCCGTGTGAATCGAAAACAGCAACAGCACCTAATTCTTGTGCTTTTTTCCTTTTTTCTTCACTTCCTGCAATAGCTATAACTTCAGCACCAGCCCTAACAGCGATTTGCAGTTGAGCCGACCCCAGTCCACCTGATGCACCCACAATAAGAACCCGGTCTGAAGGCTTTATGTGACCAACTGTAACCACAGCGCGCCACGCTGTCGTATATACGGCAGGTATACTAGCAGCTTGCACAGAAGGGATATGGTTTGGAATTTCAATAATGTTTTTCGCAGGAGCGACCACGTATTCTGCAAATCCTCCCCATAAATGCTCTCCTATAATTTTGTAATCATGACACATGCTTGGTTCACCTTGACGGCAATAACGACATGTACCACAACCAAAAGCGGAATTTAATAAAACACGCTTACCTATTGCAGGACGTTTGTTTTGTTCTTCTTTATGTTCTGTGTGACCATATTGAACAACTTGCCCAACAATATCAACGCCTGAAATATGAGGAAGCGTAATTTTCGGAACCCCAGGTCCTTTTAATCCTTCCCTGACAAAAATATCAAGATGATTCAAAGCTGTGGCTTTTACTTTTATCAATACTTCTCCTTGTCCTACACGTGGGACAGGGACTTCCTTGATATTGAGCACCTCGGGTCCTCCATGTTCTTCTATAAGTACGGCCTTCATTTTTTCAGGAATAAAAGCTTTATTTAATTTCTGCTTCATTTATATTCTCCTTTCAAGAAATGTTAAAAGTAAATGTACATAACACCCTTTGCATGCGTCCTCTTCTATGATCAGTAAAAGGATTTTTATTAGAAAACTTGGCATTCGTTAAAGGGATTCTTGGAAAGCGTACTTTGCTTTTTTAGAAGCCCTTATGCTTTGGAGTGCAAGCTTTTATGGCGAATGACCTAGCTACACTAATGTAAATAAGAAAGTTTTATGCTTTCTTATTTGCTAAAAAAAGGGTGTCCCAAAATGTTGAGACAGCCCCAGTTAGAATAAATCTATGCTAACTTACTTTTTATTTTATTCTTTTTCCATACCTTTTAAATAATTATCAAAAAAGACAACCATAGACTTTTCAAAATCTAATATACCATCCACCGTACAATACTCATCACTTGAATGCTGCCTTGCACCGTGACCTAGGCCACCAGTTACATATGGTATATTTAAATATCTTTCAAAGACGTAATATGGTGCACTGCCAGGGTTAAGTGGCCAAATTTGAGGTTCTTTTCCCATCTGTTTGTAAGTATTGATCATTGCCTGTACAACATTTTCTTTAATGGAAGCTTTAGACCAATAGTATTTGTTATAAACCTTCATTTCTATATCTGAATACCCGTGATCATCTAAGTGAGTTCTAATAGATTCAACTACTTCATCTGGCTCCATATGTGGAACCATTCTCACATCTACTTTAGCTGTAGCTATATGTGGGAGCAATGTCTTCGTTTCTGGACCGGAATAACCAGAAAAGATTCCATCAATATTAAATTGTGGTCTACTAAAAAGTTTCTCCCAGACATCTAAACCCTTACCTTCATACTTGAGTCTTTTCACATCGTAATTCTCTAGAAAAACATTTTCATCAAAGAGTCCTTCATCAATTTGTTTTTTAAGAAGATCTCTCTCATCTTGCTCAAGTGGAGAAACATCTTTTAACAAATCTTTAATAAGGATATTTTCATCTTCATCTACTAGTGTAGAAAGCGCATTCACAAGTCTCCAAGCTGGATTTTTCACCCACGCATTAAATGACCCATGTATCCCTCTGCTTGTAGGACCACCCCAGTCTCCTCCCTGGCAAATCAATTCAAAATACAAAAGACCTTTTGTACCTAAAGTAAGACTCGGCGTTCCAACTTCATCTTGATCAAAAAATGGGAAAAGTACTGCCTCAGCTTTTGATAACTTTTCTTTATATTGTTCTAAGAATGCAGGGAAACTTCTGCTTCCCATTTCCTCTTCACCTTCAAAAGCAAAAATAAGATTTACTGGTAACTTACCTTCAACTTCTTTAATTGCCCGTAACGAATTAAAAAATGCAGCCATAGGTCCTTTCGTATTAACAGCTCCACGGTTTACAATACAAGGGCCGAATTGAGGTAAATCTTTTATTTCTCCTCCGAATGGTTCAACAGTCCAACCGTCTTCATCTGTTGGCATAACATCATACATTCCATAAATTAATAATGTATGCTCATTTCCTTCATCTATCTCACCGAAAACGATAGGATGCCCTTTTGTTTGAACAACTTCTGATTCTCCACCTAAATCCACAATAATCTCTTTTAACGCATTAGCTGTTTCCTTAATTCCTTCACCTGTATAACTTATACTCGGCATTCTAAGTAAATCTCTTACTCTGTCCAAATCCTCCGAAAAGTTGTCATCTAAATTGGCCAAAATTTTATCAAGATTCATAGTTAACCCCCTGAACATGGGTACTTGAAATAAAATCACGCACATTCTCTAAATACTCGGTGTTTTCCTCAACATGCGGAGAGTGGCCACTATTCTTATACACAATTAGTTTTGAATTTGGTATTTCCTTTGCGAGAACTTCTGAGCATTCAACAGGGGTTACCCAGTCATGAGCTCCAACAGACACTAAGACAGGTACTTCAATTTCTTTTAGTTTATCTTCAATATCATAGTTTGGTTGATTCACGCTAAAAGCATAATTATGTGTTTTATAGTGATAATAGATAGATTCTATTCTCTCTTTATTTTTTTCAGGGTTATATTCAACCGTATATAATGGAAGAATAGCTCCAAATATTTCTTTCATGTCATCATCTGAAAATACCCGTCCTTCCCATAGGCGATCAAGCATTTCTTTATCTACACCTGGCAAGTCCGCTTCTAGAGCTGTTTTAGTTGAAAGGTGATGAAACTTTTGATTTGCTGCAGTATCTCTTAACAGTACTCGTGAAACGTTATTAGGATATCGTAATGCGTACTCAAGGGACAGAAAGCCTCCATAAGACCCACCATGAATCATTATCTTTTCAATTCCTAGTTGATTTCTAAGCTCATCAATATCTGCTGCCCATTGTTCATGAGTATAAGGAGGTTTATCTTCAGACCTTCCTGATCCTCTCATATCTAAAAATACTAATTTAAAATCTTTCTCTAAATCACTAAAGGCATTATAGTCTGCTCTACAATCTCCTAATCCTGGTGCCCCATGAATAAAGAATATTGTTTCTCCATTGTCCTTTCCATGGACTTCATAATAAACGTTACAATCATTAATAGTTGTATACATATAATTCCTCCTATTTAATAATTAGTTCTTCAATAGATCTAGGAAATTTAGTTAATATTAATGGTTCGTTATCTGTGACTACGACAGTGTCTGAATGACGAAAGCCTGAGAATCCTTCAATATAAATTCCTGGTTCGCTAGAAAGCACCATTCCCGGCTGTAATACTGTATGGTCTCCTTCATCAATCCATGGAGCTTCATGCTCCTCTAAACCCTTTCCATGTCCAGTTCGATGCAATAAATATTTACCGTATCCAGCTTTTCGGATATGGTCAAGAGCTACAGAATCTACTTCTGCACAAGTCATACCTGGACGCATAGCTTCTATAGCCATTTGTTGTGCTTCAGCCATAACATTAAATACTTTCTCCTGTTCTTGGCTAACATCTCCAATAAAGCAAGTTCTTTCACACTCTACTCGATATCCCCCAACATTTGCCCCACAGCTTAATATTTGAGTTTCACCTTTTTGTAGTTTTTTTGCACTTGGCAATGCATGTGGCATTGCTGTCCTATCGCCACTTGGGACCAGACCACCCGCAGGTCCTCCAGGAACTAGAATAACCTCATCTAAATCAAAAACCATTTTACTTAAAGTTCTATTAGACATTTCTTGCAGTAGTTCCAGTTCGCTAATTCCAGGTTCAGCAATATCCATACCTGATTTGACAATAAAATCCGCATAGATCGCTGCATTCTTTAATAATTCAATCTCTTCACTATCTTTGGTTAACCTTATAGTGTGAACTATTGAATCGAAAGAAATAGAAACACCATTGAAACGTTCTTTAATTTGTGTAAATAGTTCATGGCTTCCTGAATCTAGTGAAATGTTTGATAGATTAGAATATTCACCTTTAATTTCATCAACCATCCAATCAATTGGATGAATAGGACCTGGGTACTCGAAATAGTGACGTATATCTTTAAAAATAGTCACACGTTTCGCTTCTTCTAATTCCATAATTGGAATGAAAAATATTGGTTCACCTTTCTGTGGGACAAATAACGCTATTGGCCTTTCAGTTGGAAAATGAAATAGACCAGTCATGTAGAAGATATTATATGGATTAGATACAAATAACCCAGAGGTTCCTTTTTCTACTAAATGATTTTGAACTCGATCAACTCTTTTTTTATAAGATGACATCGGTAAATGTGAAATCATACATTCTTCCTCCTTTTAAAGCTTTGTCTACTATCAGGTTATTTCCAATTAGTAACGAAACAATGGATTAATTATCAGGTATATTATTTCTCTCTCAATTTAGGATTGAGCGCCTCATTTATACCCATGCCTAGAAAGTTAAAAGATAAAACTAAAATTATTATTCCTACACTTGGAAATAATGAATGCCACCAAGCATTTATAATAACTCCTGTAGCCTGAGCATTTTGCAGGATGGTTCCCCAACTCCAAGTTGTTGGATCTCCAAGACCAAGAAAACTCAACCCAGCTTCGGATATAACAGCAATCCCCATAATTATAGCTATATTTACTAATATTGGAGGACTGGCGTTTAGTAGAACATGTCGAAAAATAATTTTATATTCCGGTGTACCAATACACTTTGCTGCTTCTATATATTGTTTCTCTTTTATCGCTAGTGTTTCAGCCCTTGTAACACGCGCAATAGAAGGCCAACTGAAAAGGCCAATTATAACAGCTATATTACTTACTCCCGTCCCTATAACGGCTGCCAAAATAATCATTAGAGGGAGAATAGGTAAAGTAAGGAAGATATCAGTAACTCCCATACCAACTGTGGATATGCGTCCTCCATAATACCCTGATAGTAGACCAATAGGTACTCCAATCACTAAAGCAATCAAGGCTGTTATAAATCCTACATATAATGAAACTCTTGTCCCCCAAACAACTTGATCAAATATGCTTAACCCCACCGAATCGGTACCAAACCAATACTGACTAGTTGGCGGTTGTAACATCATTGACATATCACCATAACCTTCAGGGAATTCACTAATTAATGGAGCTAAAACACCTATTACCAACAAGATTATAACTCCAAACAACCCAATCATTCCTAACAGATTACGCCTAAAATTCTTTGCGAACTCAGATAGGTTTGAGCCTTTTTTCTTCTTAACTGCTACATTATTTGTATTAGAACCTTGGTGTACAACTTGTCCCACTTTTCCACCCCCTAATTAAATTTAATTTTTGGATCTAAATAAGTATATATAACGTCGGTAATGATATTAACGACCACCACAGTTATTGCTAAGATTAAGAAAGTTCCTTGTAAAACAGGATAGTCATGCTCTTGTACCGCTTCATAAATTAGTCTCCCTAATCCAGGATAAGCAAATACAGTCTCAGTAAGAATTGCGCCACCAACTATGGTTCCTACCTGTAATCCCATCATAGTTATAGTGGATAGCATTGCATTTCTAGTAGCATGACGCCATACAACGACTCTTTCTCTTAAACCTTTCGCTCTAGCTGTCCTAATATAATCTTCACTTAGAACATCTACCATACTAGCTCTCATAAACAAAACATAGTTTGCCAAATTAATAATAGTTAATGTAAATACTGGTAAAATCAAATGGTGACCCACACTAACTATATAAGCCCAGCCGCTTAAATTATGATCAACTGCTCCTCCTATAGGGAAGAGTGGAATTTGTAATCCAAATAAGTACAGTAGTGATATTGCTAACCAAGGTAAAAAGATAGCTATACCAAAAATAGAAAAAGCATTAATTATTTGATCAGTAAAAGAACCTTTTCTATAAGCCGCTAATACGCCCATTGGTATACCAATAAGGGTGGTTATTATGATAGAAGCTATCATTAAAATTAATGTCCATGGCAATCTTGACATAATAACTTCAACCACTGGGGAACGGTGAACAAATGAATTGCCTAAATCAAAATTTAAAAACAACTGTTTTAAAAAAATAAAGTATTGAACCAATAGGTTTTGATCCAAGCCAAAGCCCTCTAATAATTTTTGTCTAGTAGCCTCAGACATACGTGAATCTAGCATCATTGATGTAGGGTCACCGGGCATCACCCTTAAAATTAAAAATGTTATTGTCACCGCTATGAAAATAGTTATGGACGCTCTTAATAATCTGCTAAATAAAAACTTCTTCATAGATGATCTCCCCGCTTTAAAAGTATACCTCCCAAATGGATATTCACTTGAGAGGTTTATAAATTATTTTTGAAAAACGTTAATTAAAGAGTTTGGATCGACAAGACCTTGCAAATCACTTGGATAAACTTTAAATCCACCAAATTTTTCGCTGTTATAAACTAAGTTAAATTGTTGAACATATACCGGAACAACAGGAAACTCATTTACAAACCACTCTTGCGCTTTAAAAACATTTTCTTTTGCTTCATCTTCACTTGTAGCATATTTTGCATCTTCCATTATCTTATCTAATTCTGGATCGTTGACTCCCATGAAATTTAATGCTGATTCTGAGTGAAGTAAGGTATGCATTGTTTCGGTAGATTCATCAAATGCTCCCCACTTACCTATATGCATTTCGAAATCTTGTTCTGTGAAAATTCTAGTAGATAAAGTGTTATATTCTACCGGAGATAATTCTAATGTGACACCGATTTCCTTAGCATTATCTTCAAGGATTTTTGCTACTTTTTGGTGAAATGAGTTTGCACCGTCATATATCATCTCTAAATTCACATTCTCACCACCGTACTCATCTGGTGCATTCAATGTTCCATCTCCATCTGTGTCTTCATAACCTGCTTCTTCTAAAATGCTCTTAGCCTCTTCAACATTGTATTCCGGTGCTGTTGCATCTGGATTTATCCATTCACTGTAAATACTAGATATTGGTGTATCAATATCCATTGCAGCTCCTTCTAAACCTACGTTGATAATAGCTTCTCTATCTGTTGCAGTAGCCATAGCTAATCTGAAGTTTGTATCCTCTGTAGGCGATGGTTCATCTGGATTTAAATTAAAACTATAATATGCATAACCTAAACTTGGTGTTTGCACTACTTCCAATCCTTCAGTCGATTCAACTTGGCTTAAAGCAGATGTAGGTATATCTTGAGCAGTTACATCTATATCTCCTTTTTGCAAAGCAAGAACCATTGTATTTATATCTGGGTAAATTCTATAAGTTACTTTATCTAGATAAGGTTTACCATCTTCTGCTGCAAACCAATTATCAACTGTTTCTAATTCTACAAATTGTCCCTTTTTCCATTCTACTAACTTAAATGGACCAGCTCCAACTGGATCATCATTTGTAAAGTTACTTGGGTCTTCCACATCTTCCCAAATGTGTTTAGGTACAATACGAACCCAATATCCCATTGTCCCAGCAAATCCAGGATATGCGCGTTTCAAGTTATAAACCACTGTTAAATCATCTGGAGTTTCTACAGATTCAACTTGATCAAAAACTGCTGCTGTCCATTGTAGTTGGTGCTCATGCAATAATTCACCAGTAAATTTAATATCTTCAGAAGTTATTGGAGTTCCATCTTGCCACTCAACACCTTCTCTTAATTTAAAAGTAACTGTTTTTCCTTCATTCGTAGTTTCCCACGATTCTGCTAAGGAAGGTACTTTTTCTCCTTCTTCATTCATTAACATAAGGTGAGGGTATATGGAACTGTTTATCCAGTTACCAGGTGTTGTGTTCGATACAAGTGGATTCAGTGTATCAGGATCCGCTGTCATACCTACAACTAGTTCGCCACCTTCTTGAGGTTCCCCTGCTGCTGCTTCTGATTCACCGGAATCTTCACTATCTGGTTCCGTTTCCTCATCAACAGGATCCGTATTGGATGAACAAGCTACTAGAACTGTTAGAGCAAGCATAATTATCAAAATTGATTTAAATAATAAAATTACATTTTTATTCATTTTTCTACCTCCATGTCTTTTTTTTAAATGTATATTCTTGCTATAATTTAGCAGAATACGGTGAATAATAGGAATTTTTTTAATAAATTATAATTACAACATTCTAATTATAAAGGTGACAAGCTACCAACCTCCCATCATCTCTTTCTATTTGTTCTGGGACACTAACCTTACAAATATCCATGGCATCTGGACATCTAGGGTGAAAAGCACAACCTTTTGGTGGATTAGATGGGCTTGGTACATCTCCAGAAAGAATTATTCTTTCTTTTTTCACTTTTGGATCTGCATTCGGAACAGCTGATAATAGTGCTTTTGAATATGGATGTAGGGAATCATTAAATAATTTCTTTTTATCACTCACCTCAACAATTTTGCCTAAGTACATAACTGCAATTCGATCACAAAGATGATCCACAACACTCAAATCATGAGATATAAATACATACGTTAGGTCAAATTCTTTTTGAATATCTTTTAATAGATTTAATACTTGAGATTGAATGGACACATCTAGTGCCGATACTGGTTCATCAGCGATAATTAATTCTGGATTTAATGCTAATGCTCTGGCTATTCCAATTCGTTGTCTTTGACCACCACTAAATTCGTGTGGGAATCTATTTATAGCATGATTACCTAATCCTACTACATCAAGTAATTCAGTAACTCTTTTTTTCCTTTCAACTTTTTCATTTATTTTGAAGTTAATAAGAGGTTCTTCAATAATGTCGCCCACAGTCATTCTAGGATTCATTGATGAATATGGATCTTGAAAAATCATTTGAAACCTTTGTCTTACCTTCCTTAACTCTTTTGGTCGATAATCTAAAATATTGTCACCTTTATAATAAATTTCACCATCCGTTGCGTCTAGCAGTCTAATTAGCAATCTACCTGTAGTAGATTTACCACAACCAGATTCACCGACAAGACCTAACGTCTCTCCTTTTTTAACTTCAAGAGAAATATCGTCTACAGCTTTTACATATGATGAACTTCTTCCAAAAAAGCCTTTCTTAATAGGAAAATATTTTCTAAGATTTTTAGCTTCTAATAATAGTTCACTCATATTGTTACCACCTCCTTTTCATCTTCATAAAGCCAGCACCTACATTTTGTATTGCTAGCAGTGTTAAATTTCGGCGGTACTTGTGTTCGACACTTTTCCATTACTTGGGGACACCTGTCTGCAAATCGACACCCCTTAGGCATTTCTTGCAATTGTGGTACAGTTCCTTCAATAGTATTTAATCTATCCTTATGCTCCCCAATTTTAGGAGTAGATGCCATCAGTCCTTTTGTATAAGGATGTTTGGGTTCAGCAAACAATGTTTCTACTTCTGCTTCCTCTACAACTTGTCCAGCATACATGACTACGACTCTGTCACAAGTTTCTGCAACCACCCCTAAATCATGTGTTATAAATAAAATAGACATCTCAAATTCAAATTGGATTTTTTTCATTAGTTCAAGTATTTGAGCTTGAATAGTAACATCAAGAGCAGTGGTAGGTTCATCAGCAATCAGTAGTCCTGGATCGCACGCTAACCCCATTGCGATCATCACACGTTGACGCATTCCACCAGATAATTGGTGGGGGTATTCATTTACAACTTCATCAGGTCTTGGAATTCCTACAAGTTTTAACATATTAATTGCTTTTTCCTTAGCTGCTCTATTTGATAAATTACTATGAAGTTTTAATAATTCATAAATTTGGAATCCTACTGTATAGACAGGGTTTAGAGAAGTCATAGGATCCTGAAAGATCATAGCCATATCCTTACCACGAAGCTTTCGATATGAGTCTTTATTAAGATTTAATAAATTCGTACCATTTAAGTTTATTTCTCCTTCGACAACCTCTGCGTTCTTAGGCAAAAGACCCATAATAGATAAGGCTGTAATACTTTTCCCACAGCCAGACTCTCCAACAATCCCTACTGTTTCTCCCTTATCTATGTGAAAGCTAACGTCCTCAATAATCGAAAATTCTTCTCTGTCAGACCTCACTTTGGTTTTTATATTATTGACTTCCAACACTGTGTTCTGACTATAATCCCTCATGATTTTCCTCCTAAAATAATTACTTTATTACTTTATCTAGTTAAACTTAACTTTTATATAAATCTCACAATATGCTGTTTTAATAGGGAGGTCTAAACAGTCATATTGTGAGTGATACACATTAATAAATTGCTTTAATTACAAATTGATTTATCTTTCTCCAAATAATTACTTTTTATTTAATTAAGAATTGTCAAAATCTATTGTTTTTAATTATAATGGAATTAGATCAGAAGTCAATATAATTTTTAAAGATTTTTAAATAATTAATTAAAATATTTTTAGTTTTTATAAATTATGTAGATATTTTTAAAATTATTTAATTAAAATGGAATATTCGCCATTTTTTTACATTAAATAATTCTTCATAATATATCACTTCAACTTTTATTTGTCTACAAAAAATTCAGATTATTAATGTTGTTAAAATATTACATTTAGTGGGGTGAACTGCTTATGTCTCGACATTTTGCTGTCGAAGTCTTATTGTCCTGTACGTCGAAGCTGGACGTGGCTAATTCTGTAGTTAAATATACATAACTTTCAATTTATAGTTTTTTTACTATAAATAAATAACCAAATTATAGACTTTTAACAGCCCATAATTCGGTCAAGTCTAATTACTTATCTATTTGAAACTAATCGATTATTGAAAATTTGTTAAGCTTTTAGACAGTTTTCTATAGGTTGAAGAAACCCTATTACTACCTCTTAATAAGTGATTTAAGGTAACTTTAAACAGATGGCTATCTGAATTATGATCGTGAAGCTCTAATGCGGGTGCAATATCTGGTAGCTCAGGTACATTTAATGCTGGATCATGTCTAAATTTACCATTTTTCGCAAAGTTAATACGAACCAATTCTCGACCCAATTCAAGTAATAATTCGTTAGCTTCTTTAATTATTGGATCATTAAGATTACCTTGACTACCTATATTTTCAACAAATGCATTAAATTTAACAAGTTGTTCTTTAAGAAGTTCTGCGTCCTGTTTCACACTATCAAATGAAAAGGCATCCTTCACTGATTCCTGGTAGGTATTAATTGTTTTAAGCTGACTTTCTACCGTCTTCGTAAAATCGTAAGGTAGGACTGTAGAATTAACATTACGAACCACACTTAATAAATACATGTGTATATCATTCAATAAAATTTCTTCATCTACAACATGAATTAAGTCATCTTCTGTATGCCATTCAATGTTTCCACCACAGCCACCTACAGGATAATACCCTTTCTCCTTTGCTACTTCAGGTGGCATTGTTGATGAAAGCATATAATAGGAAGTGATTCCAATATTATTAAACGAGTAATCTCCTGCGCGATTTGGCCTCACCCCTCTAGCCGGTTTATCAAGGGCGTCTTTTATCGCTATTTGACAATGGTCTTCTACCTCATCCATCATGTCCAGGTATTCATATGAGGTGGCCCAACGGCAACCAGGTGAATCACAGTTAACTTGTGCCACACAATTTTCATCTAGGTCTAATCCAAAATAATCCGCAAACCACGTTGAACCAGCATAACGGCCTGTCGAGTGACCAGGCCATATGGCAATACGAACGGAACGTTTTAAATTGTGGCGGTTATGATATAACACACGAGCCATTTCTACAAGCGATGCATCACCTGTAGCATTATCACCTAATCCATAGCCCCAAGAGTCCAAATGTCCATGAAGTAACAAAAACTTTTCGGGTTCTTCTGTACCTTCGATATGAATATCTAGTAATGGACAATCAAACCACCCTTGCTTTAGTTCAGTTTTCACTGAAACTTCAACTTTACCTTCTTTACAAAACTCTATGAGTTTTTGACCATCTTCATAATTAATCGCTGTTGCCACCGAATCAGGTTCTGTCTGGTAGTTATCCAAGTCAGGGCTCCCCCAAATTGGCGTACAAATTCCGTCATGAATATTGTGACCAGGGTTAATAAATATAGAGGCTAATGCTCCACGTTCTTCAAAATATTTAATGCGGGCTGGCATAGCGAAACCTTCAGACAGTACTATCTTCCCCTCAAAAGTTTCTTGATCATCCAAGACATCTAAACTAAATATGTCCATTTCGTTTGATTCAGAACCTGCAGCAATGTAAACAAGCTCTCCTTTTAATCCCTCTGTTGCATTTGAAAAAGCGGGTGTTTTAGCACGAATGTTAAATGGTTTTGCACCATGAACTTCAACCTCTGCTGATACGGGAACACTAAGGTAAAGGTTAGGGTTATGCAATTTATACGGTACTTTTACTTCCTCTAACAGTTCACCTAAATAATCAAAAGCTTCTTTTTCATCTTCACTACTTGATTCGCGTACTAGAGTTTGAAATTTACTTAACACTTTCCGTGGTAATTCTAAGTTAACTTGATTTAATAATTCTTGTTCAAAAGTAGTTGTTGATTGAGTCATTTAATCATCCCTTTCTAATTATTTTACAAATAATAATTCATCTAAAGAGTTAACTTTTCCACTTTCTAATTTAGGAGGTGTATGAAAAGCCTTTTTAGAATGGGCATAGCCAATGTGTGCAAACGATTCCGTTAATTTAAGAGCCGCTTTTGCAGGGTTAATGACAGGTACTCCTAATTCTTTTTCCATATCTTCTGCAACTTCAAGAAAGCCCATTGACATACAGCCTAACACGATGGAATCAGCACCATCTTTCAACACTTCTCTTCCATGTTCTAGCAGTTTTTTAAGTGTACCGTCACGATCCTTGGCTAGGTCCAACACGGGAATATTAACTGCCCTAACTGAAACAAATTTACTTTGTAACCCTGCTTTATCAACTAGATCATAAACACTGGGCACAGTACTATCGGTAACAGTTAAAACTGAAAAGCGGTTACCTCTTAATGCGGCTGCATGAAGACTTGAAACTCCAGGTCCCATAACAACCATATCCTTTGTTAATTCTCTATAAGCATCAAGCCCTGGATCACCTGCACAACCTAACACAGCTCCGTTAAACCCTTCATTTTCAGCACTTATCATTAATTTTGCCGTTTCAGGTATACTTAAATATTCTTCATACGCTGACTCAATGGATGCTGGCCCTTGGTTTACTGTTCTTACTTCAACGTGGGTTGTCTCAAAAGCCCACTCTTTAAGCAATCCTTCTCTTCTCTTTGCCTCCTGATCATCCATAGGCCCCGGTACAACATAAACAATTTTCATATATTCTCTCCTCCGTTTTCGTCTGCGCATCACTATGTGACTAGCACCCGCAAACTATGATTGAAATTCTAAAATTAAAATAAGGACAACCTTTTAGGAATTTACATTTGATGTACTAAAAATTACTTAACCCATGTATCTTTTAAGACACGCATGATGTTTTCTCCCATCACCTTTTTAATATCCCCATCAGAGTAACCATGTTTCACAAGCCATCTCACAACATTTTGATAAGCTTCTGTCGGGTTCTCAACACCTTTTACATAAGGTACTTCATCGAACTTCGGACCTGCATGTGAAGAACCTATAGATAGTGCTTCCGCGAAAGCATGGTGTAATCCAACATGGTCGCCATAAAGTGTATCTAAACCAAAAGCAACGTGGTCAATACCTACTAAATTCACCGTATATTCAAAATGTTCCATGATTGATTCAATGGAATGATCCTGATGTTTCTCGGTAAGGGTTGTATGCGGTGCAGCCTCAATACCAATG
>NZ_JBHTKJ010000019.1:0-12623 GCF_042675965.1 Virgibacillus byunsanensis
CAAAAGCAATTTTCCCTTCTTTTTTGGCTCGGTAAATATCTTCAGTTGTCTCAGCTCGAATTACTAAATCCTGATGAGCAAAATCACTGTAGCGGATTCCTAAATCATGGAGAACATCATTCCATTTCCAACCTGCATTAGAAGTAATGAAGGCTGTTCCATCCATAAAGTTCTCAAAAACAACATCTAAGCCTGATTTACTTAGACCCTCATACCCGGTCCAATCCCTTCCTTGCCTTCTGAACTCAAAAATCTGACTGAGATCATCAGGTGTAACAAAAGTATGTTCATGAAGAGAAATAACTAAATTTTCATCCATAAACTTTTCTACTTTTTCTTCCTCGTCTTTAGATACAGGATACATAAATGGCTCAACACGGTCATATTCCCTAGATAGTTTGTATGGCTTATAATCCTTACCCTCTTCTAAATAAGAAAAGGAACGATAGCCATCATATTTCTTCGGCTTAATTGGCATTTTCAATTCTCCCTTCATTATCTTCACTATGGTACGTTTCTAAATGCTTTACAACATCAACTGGCAAACGGTTTTTCCTCTCATCAGTATTTGCCGGATAACCTATTGGAATAACACCCACCGGTTTAACCCCAATTGGTATATTTAGATAATTCTTAAGTTTTTCTTCATCAAATCCTCCCACCCAACAACTAGCGAGTCCAATGTTTGATATGGCAAGTAGCAAATTTTGAGTAGCTGCTGCAACATCAATAATCGAACCTAAGTATCCCATTTCACCATACCTTGCTTTAGTACGCTTATGATTGGCACAACAAACAATGACTACCGAAGCATCCTTAATCCAATTCTGATGGTTCCCCCCTTTTGAGTGATAACCTAGAAATGTACAACGAACAAGCTTTTCTTTCATTTCCTCACTTCTCACAACAATGAATTCCCAAGGTTGCATATTCCCATTTGAAGGTGCTGTTGTTGCACATTTCAGTAACAAATCAACCGTCTCTTCATCAACAGGTCGATCTGAATATGATCGAACGCTGACACGACTATCAAAAATAGACCAAACTTTTTCTTTCGTCATCAATCATCAACACCCCCTTCATGAACAAAATCTGTATAAGTTAACCGAGGGGGAAGTTCCGGTCTATCGATCGGATAACCTATGGCCACGATAGCAACAGGTGAAAACGCTTTCGGTAATCGAAGTACCTTTTTCAGTCGCTTTGAATCAAATTCTCGAACAACCGAAGTACCAAGACCTTCTAATTGAGCAAAGACACGTAAATTTTGAAGGGCAGAAAATGAGTCCTGGGATGCAATCTTAGTACCTATCTCACCTAAGCGTGCTTCGGACCTTCTAATATCATTTAGAACAACACAGACATAGGGCGCATCCTTCAACCAAGCCTGTCCATTTTCAGTTCCATCAGTAAAGAATGGATCGACTGTTGCTTGCACCACTTTACTAATTTGCTCAGTCGATAATTCCAATACTTCCCAAGGTTGTTGATTTGCTAAAGATGGACCGTAACTAAATGCCTCAAACAGTATATTTAATTTATAGGTCTCTATTTTTTGATCAGAAAAGTTTCTTACATTTATAACTTGTTTCATCTCATTTAACAAATCAATGTATGTTTCACGCTTACTATCTAAACTACTCATACTCCACCTCCATAAACCAGATTATTATATTATTTATTCAGTCTTTACTAATATTCTGAATTTTTACGGTAAAAAAATTATGGCTTATTAGCCCCGAATTCATATGATTGCTTATGTACTTCTAGTAGGATAGATGATTCGTATTTTTCAATCCCTTCAATTTGGCTAAACTCTTCTCTCATAATCCGATACAATTCAATATTAGAAGAAGTAACCACTTCAACAAATATGTCGAATGTTCCCACTGCAGAAGAAATATAACGAACATCCTTTATTTTATGGAGTTCATCTATAACCGATTGTTGTTTATTCATAGGTACTTTCATACCAAAGATACATACAAAGGGATTACCTGTTTTAATCGGGTTAACAACACCTACAATTTTCAGGACATCTTGATCCATTAACCGTTGAACACGATTACTAACTGTTGCTACAGTAGTATCAAATTGCTCAGCTAAATGTGTGTACGATTTTTTTCCATCTTTTTGTAACTCTTTTAATAGTTTGATGTCTAGATCAGATAAATCAATCATTTTCCTTCCCCCAATTCTGTATTGTTTTTAATTATATACGTTTTTTATAATAAATCAATGAAATTTTTAAAATAAATTATAAAATATCTTTAATTTTTAAAATTCATTGATGATTTGTGTGAAAATATAAAATGATAACGTAAAGTATAGCGATCAACCGAAATTTATTCAAGAAATCTTCCTTATAATAGTTCCTTTTATATGGAACCATTATCATTTAGCTTTTATTCAAAGAGAAATAAACAAGATTTTAGATGGTGAAAGCCCAGAACAGTATTATAAACGTTGCTGTTTTAGAGTAACGCAAAAAAGGCATTGGTATGTATTTTCCTAATGAACGGTTGATTATTCCAAGTGTTGACGAGTTACCTGGCATTTCGCTCCTGAAAAAGTTATTGTACGGGTAGTTTAAGCGTGGAATGAAAATGAAGATGTGAATCTAACTCCCAAGATAAATTTAACACATTTATTTTGGGAGCTAGAATAGCACCGTTATAATGAAAAAACAATCCAGCATAAGTTCAGAAAAAAAGCACGATTATAGTTACTAAAAGGCAACGTATTCCCTACTATAAGTACCTACTTCAATATCCTCCGACCTTCCTTATAAACTTCCTTTACTTTCTCGAGCGCCTCTATATTTTCCAGAGGATTCTCCTCTAAAGCAATAAAGTCACCGAGTTTACCTACTTCAAGTGTTCCTACTAGGTCCTCAACCTGACACGCTTCAGCTGCGTGTTTTGTTATAGCTTGTATCGTTTTCCAATTATTAGCACCAAAGCGAGTTAAACATTTTGCTTCATAACTCATTTGCCCGTGCATACTATCTGTTCCTAGTGCTAAATTCACCCCTGATTTCAAAACCATATCAAAAACTTCGGCTTCTGTTTCTCGGGCACGTAAAACTTTCTCCTTAATACTCGGATCGCTAAAATCAGACTTCTCAATTCCCTCTGGGTGAAACAATATGGAAAATGTTCCGATAATCCACATATTCCTTCTGATCATCTTTTCCACTTGCTTCTCCGTCACAAGTGCACCATGCTCAATGGTTCTAACACCTTCCTGAATACATAAATCTACTCCTTTACCACCGTGGGCGTGCGCAGCACAATAGGTTCCCATTCGATCAGCTTCTTCCACTGCAGCAGCGACTTCTTTTGCTGTATATCCACAAAAATCAAGTCCTTTACCAGAACTACTGACGCCACCTGTTACAAACAATTTAATTTGATCGGCACCTTTTGCCAAATTCTCTCTTACGTGCTTACGAACCTCTTCCTCACCATCAGATAAAGTTAGAGCCGCACCATGGCCGTTCGATGCAACAATTCCACGTCCGCTTACAAGTAATCGAGGACCTTCAATAAGTCCTTCTTGAATTGCTTTCTTTATTTCCACATCAATGAAGTGTTCTTCTCCCATGATACGCATGGTAGTTACACCAGAGGCCAGATCTTTCTTTATATTTGGCATACTTCTTAAGATGTTCCTCTCCCCTGGTAATCTCAATTGCCCAAGTTGATCACCTAGACCTGGAACAACTGATAGATGCGTATGACTATTAATTAGACCTGGCATTAGATAGTAATCTGTTAAATCTTCTACCTTCACTTCATCCAGTGAGCCAAAATCTTCTTCCTTTCCTACTGCTTTAATCACACCATCTTCAATAAGCATACATCCATTCACTATTGGTTCTCGATTCGCTCCATCAATTAAAGCATTTGACTTGATTAATGTTTTCAAACTGATCACCTCATTTATTAATTTGTTTAAAAAATGACCGAATTACTGAATTTTTATGGTCTATAATTCGGTCATTTTTAATTATTATTTATTTGAATCTAATAGATTATTGAAAGTTTGCTAAGCTTTTAGACAGTTTTCTATAGGTTGAAGAAACTCTATTACTACCTCTTAACAAGTGATTTAAGGTAACTTTAAACAAATGGCTATCCGGATCATGATCGTGAAGTTCTAATGCAGGTGCGATATCTGGTAGCTCAGGTACATTTAATGCTGGATCATGTTTAAATTTACCATTTTTCGCAAAGTTAATACGAACCAATTCCCGACCCAATTCAAGCAATAATTCGTTAGCTTCTTTTATTATTGGATCATTAAGGTTACCTTGACTACCTATATTTTCAACAAATGCATTAAATTTAACAAGTTGTTCTTTTAATAGATTTGCATCCTTTCTAACACTTTCAAATGAAAAGGAACCTTTCACTGCTTCCTGATAACTTTGAATTGTTTCAAGCTGACTTTCTACCGTCTTTGTAAAATTGTAAGGCAGGACAGTAGCATTCACATTTCGAATAACACTTAGTAAATACATGTGTAGATCATTTAATAGAATATCTTCATCTACAATGTGAATTAAGTCATCTTCTGTATGCCATTCAATATTACCACCACATCCACCTACAGGATAATAACCTTTTTCTTCTGCTACTTCAGGCGGAATTGTCGATGAAAGCATATAATAGGAAGTTATTCCAATATTATTGAACGAATAATCTCCTGCACGATTTGGCCTCACTCCCCTTGATGGTTTATCAAGAGCATCTTTAATCGCTGTTTGACAATGATCCAGAACCTCATCCATCATGTCCAAATATTCATAGGAAGTAGCCCAGCGACAACCAGGTGAGTCACAGTTAACTTGTGCCACACAATTTTCATCTAGGTCTAATCCAAAATAATCCGCAAACCACGTTGAACCAGCATAACGGCCTGTCGAGTGACCCGGCCATATGGCAATACGAACGGAACGTTTTAATTTGTGGCGGTTATGATATAACACACGTGCCATTTCTACTAGAGACGCATCACCTGTAGCATTATCACCTAATCCATAGCCCCAGGAGTCCAAATGTCCATGAAGTAATAAAAACTTTTCGGGTTCTTCTGTACCTTCGATATGAATATCTAGTAATGGACAATCAAACCACCCTTGCTTCAACTCGGTTTTAACTGTGACTTCAACTTTTCCTTCCTTACACAATTCTATAAGCTTTTGGCCATCTTCATAATTAATTGCTGTTGCCACCGAATCAGGTTCTGTCTGGTAATTATCAAGATCTGGACTCCCCCAAATTGGCGTACAAATTCCGTCATGAATATTGTGACCGGGGTTAATAAATACGGATGCCACTGCCCCCCGTTCTTCAAAATATTTAATACGTGCTGGCATAGCAAACCCTTCAGAAAGTACAATTTTTCCTTCAAAGGATTCTTGGCTATCCAATACATCCAGACTAAATATATCCATTTCATTTGATTCAGAACCTGCAGCAATATAAACAAGTTCACCTTTTAATCCTTCTGTTGCATTTGAAAAGGCTGGTGTTTTAGCACGAATGCTAAGTGGCTCTCCACCATGAACTTCAACCTCTGCTGATACAGGAACACTAAGGTAAAGGTTAGGGTTATGCATTTTATACGGTACTTTTACTTCCTCTAACAGTTCACCTAAATAATCAAAAGCTTCTTTTTCATCTTCACTACTTGATTCGCGTACTAGAGTTTGAAATTTACTTAATACCTTCCGTGGCAAATCCAAATTAACTTGTTTAAGTAATTCTTGTTCAAAAGTAGTTGTTGATTGAGTCATTTAATCATCCCTTTCTAATTATTTTACAAATAATAATTCATCTAAAGAGTTAACTTTTCCACTTTCTAATTTAGGAGGTGTATGAAAAGCCTTTTTAGAATGGGCATAGCCAATGTGTGCAAACGATTCCGTTAATTTAAGAGCTGCTTTTGCAGGGTTAATGACAGGTACTCCTAATTCTTTTTCCATATCTTCTGCAACTTCAAGAAAGCCCATTGACATACAACCTAACACGATGGAATCAGCACCATCTTTTAGGACTTCTCTTCCATGTTCCAGTAGTTTTTCAAGTGTACCTTTTCGATCTTTTGCAAGATCCAATACAGGAATATTTACTGCTCTAACTGATACAAATTTACTCTGTAATCCTGCTTTATCAACTAGGTCATAAACACCTGGCACAGTACTATCCGTAACAGTTAGTACCGAAAATCGATGTCCTCTTAATGCAGCAGCATGAAGACTAGAAACTCCAGGGCCCATAACAACCATTTCCTTTGTTAATTCTCTATAGGCATCAAGCCCTGGATCACCTGCACAACCCAAAACCGCTCCATTAAATCCTTCTTTTTCTGCTTCTACCATCAATTTTGCCGTTTCAGGTATACTCAAATATTCTTCATATGCAGACTCAATAGAAGCAGGCCCTTGATTTACTGTCCTCACTTCAACATGGGTTGATGGAAAAGCCCACTCTTTAAGCAATCCTTCTCTTCTCTTTGCCTCCTGATCATCCATAGGTCCCGGTACAACATAAACAATTTTCATTCCTTCATTCCTCCAATTTCTTCTGCAAAGTGACAGGCCACCGTGTGATTAGTACCTGCATACTCTAATTTTGGTTCTAAATTTAAGCATATTTCCTGTGCATAAGGACAACGATCCTGGAATTTACACCCTCTTGGAATGTTATCTGCTGAAGTAATTGAATCTTTAAGGTTTAATTCCTTTAATTCAATGGTTGGGTCTGTAGACGGAACAGCTGAGATCAGTGCCATCGTATATGGGTGTTTTGGTCTCATTAGAATTTCATCTGTTGGGCCTTTCTCAACTATAGAACCTAAGTACATAATGACTGTTTCATCACACAAATATTTAATTAACGACAAGTCATGAGAAATATAAATAGTTGTTAACTGCATTTTTTCTGTGATTTCCCGCATAAGGTTTAAAACCCCGGCACGTACAGAGACATCCAACATGGAAACAGGCTCATCAGCAACTAAGAAAAGCGGGTTTACAATTAATGAACGAGCTAACACTACTCTTTGGAGCTGCCCCCCACTTAATTGGTGGGGAAACTTATACAAATAACTATCAACTGGCTTAAGATGAACCTGTTCAAGCATTTCAATAATTCGTGATTTTCGATCTTCTTTAGTTCCAAGATCATGAATAATCAACGGTTCTTCTAAAGATTTATAGATAGTATACCTAGGATTTAAAGCTTCAAATGGGTTCTGAAACATCAGTTGAGCTTTCCTTCTGAAGTCACGCATTTGTTCACGAGTTAAATGCTCGTTAAGTTCAACCCCATTAAATTTAAAACTTCCATCTGTTGCTTCATGCAATTTTAATAGTAATTTCCCTGTTGTTGTTTTCCCACAACCGCTTTCGCCTGCAATCCCAATAGAGGACCCCTTTTTTATAGAAAAGGAAACGCCATCAACAGCACGAAGTGGATTCTTTTTTCTAGCAATTAGAGATTGCTTTGGATAAAACCACTTTTTCAAATCACTAACTTCAATTAAGTCGTTGTTACCTTGTTCCATACAGACGCCTCCTCTGCTAATTGTTGTAAATCTCTATATTCTGGAGCTCGATGGCATGCGGCACTACGGTTATTTTCATATTCTGTTACTACTGGTTCCAATGTGTGACATTGGTCAATTGCAAAAGGGCATCGTGATACAAATCGGCAACCTTCAATATTATGGGCTAAATCAGGTACGCTTCCTTCAATTGAAATCAGCTTTTCATTTTTCAACAAATCCGGAAAAGCGTTGCTTAACCCCATTGAATAAGGATGTTTAGGGTCTCTTAACACCTCTAGTACACTACCTTTTTCAGCAATTTTACCTGCATACATGACCGCCAAATCATCACACGTTTGGGCTACAACTGAAATATCATGCGTAATTAAAATGATGGTTAAATCTAACTCATTTTTTAAACGGTTTAACATCGTCAAAACCTGATGTTGAACAATGACATCCAGTGCAGTCACTGGTTCATCTGCAATGATTATTTTTGGGTCTAAACATAATGCTAAAGCAATCGCAACCCTTTGTTTCATCCCACCTGAAAATTGGTGAGGATAATCCTTAATTCTACTTTTATCAATGCCAACTAATTCAAAGAGCTCCTCTGCCCGAAGAATAGCTTCTTTTTTACTTTTCCCTCCTTTAAGTGTCATGATTTCAACGAAAGCATCAACAACAGGATATACGGGATTCATTGAATCCATTGATGCTTGAGGAATCATCGAAATTTCTTTCCATAGAATGCCCCTTCGTTTGGATTCAGACATGGCCAACATTGATTCACCATTATATTCAATGTCTCCATCTGCGAAAAATGCGTTTTTAGACATCACTTGCATGATACCTTTCACTAATGTGCTTTTTCCACATCCACTTTCCCCAACTAAACCAATGGTCTGACCCTTTTTAACTTCAAGATCGACACCATCTACAGCTTTAAACACACCATTTTTTAACTGGTAATGAATCTTTAAGTTTTTGATCGTTAACAAGTCCATGTCACCCCTCCTTAATATTGATTTAATCTTGGATAGAGAATTTTTTCTGAGCCTCTACCAATATAGAACCCTGCCATAACGACCAACATAATGCAGATTCCAGGAGGAACAAACCATGAATAGGACTCACGGGATAGAGCTTGTGAAACGAATGCATCGTGAAGCATATAACCCCAACTTACAACTGACGGATCTCCAAATCCTAAGAAGCTAATAGCAGCTTCCGTTAGGATCGCCCACCCCATTGCAAGCGACCCATATAATAGTGCAAGCGGAAGAATATTGGGAGCAATATGTTGAAACAAAATCCTAAAGTGCGAAGCCCCTGCAACCCTTGCAGATTCAACAAACCCCCTTTCTCTTACAACAAGTACTTGAGATCGAATAACGCGTGCTGTATCGCGCCATAGTAATAGACCCATTGCTAAAACTATATTCCAAATACTAGGCCCTAAAAAGGCTACTAAGACAATGACAAAAGGTTCAAAAGGAATACCAAACGCAACATCAGTTGTACGCATTAAAAATGTATCTATCTTACCTTTGAAATATCCAGAAATCAGACCAATAATAGTACCAATTGCAACAACCATAAATGCTGCGCTTACTCCCACTAGAACGGCTGGCCTAGCACCATATACTAACTGAGAAAATACATCACGCCCCATATTTGTAGTTCCTAAATAAGTATTACTGTTTGGCCCTACGTTAACTTGTAATTGCCCATTTATACGCACCATCTCATGTGGATCATATGGTGCAATTACAGGCGCAAGGATTGCAACAAGGATAAAGACGGAGTAAATAATCAATCCAGTCATAGCAAACCTATCTTCTCTAAAGAAATCCACAACTCCTCTGAGAGATCTCTTAAAAGTTACAGAGAAATTACTTTGTTCTTTAACAACATTTGGTTCATCCATCAATGAGCTTCCCATTATTTACCCCCTCCCACCGAGACTTTCGGATCAAGTAATCCATATAATAAATCGGCAATAAAATTCATAAATATCATGAACCCTGCAATAACCAAGAATGCACCTTGGGCTAATGGATAGTCACTTGCGGTAACCGCATTAACTAGCAATCTACCAATTCCTGGCCAAGAGAAGACCGATTCGATGATAACGTTACCTCCGATTGTATAACCAATTCCAACGGCCATCGCAGTCAATACAGGTAATGCTGCATTTCTAGCACCGTATTTAAACATAATGCGATATTTTCCAAGACCTCTCATCTTGGCCATTTCAACAAAGGTATCTCCTAATACATCAAGCATATTTGAACGCATAAGTAAAAGTGGAAGACCAAGTAAATAAATAATTAACGTAATGGAAGGAAGGGCCATGTGTTTATAAAAATCTAAAGAAGTTAGTTTTTCCCACTCAGTGGCAAACTCTGACCCTGCTCCTGAAACTCCACCAGAAGGAAACCAATTGAAGTTAAATGAAAAAATAGCAAGTAAAACCATCCCCACCCAAAATTGTGGAGCAGATCTAGTAATCAGGGTTGCTACTAGACCGATAGCTTCAAATTTAGTACCTCTATACCAAGCAAATAATACACCAAATAAAATACCCACTACATAAGCAATAACAAATGAAAACAACATGAGATAAATGGTATTTGGAAGTACATTCATCATGATGGAAGAAACGGAATCTTTATAAAAAAAGGACTGACCTAATTCTCCCTTAAATAGATTCCCGATGTAAATGAGATACTGCTCCATTAGTGATTTATCTAAACCAAATTGCCTCATCAGTTGTTCTTCTTGCTCTTTTGTAAAAGTAGGGTCTATATATGCAGCGAGTGGATTACCAGGCATTAAGCGAAAAATGAAAAAAAGGATCGTCGCTACCACCCATAGCGTCAGGAGCATCTGTCCAATTCTTTTTATTAAGTACATCCAATTCATAATCTCACCCTTTTTTTGAATAAACGAGTCCAGCTAAGGACCCGCTTATCCTAGTCTATATTTATTCTGGTTTCAGTAATGCACCCTCTTCATCCCACTGATATCCAGCTTCAGATAGGATTTCTATTGCTTGATCTATACCTCCACTTGGTATGCTGATTGAATCATTTTTCCAATATTCTAACGAAGGAGCTACAACACTATCAGCAGGTGTTGCATAACCTTTCCAAATGATTTCTGTGATAGCTTCCTTATCAACGATTGCCTGTAAAGCTTTTCTGAAAGATAAGTCATTGAACGGTTCTAAACGATGATTCACCGCAAAGAAATTAAAGCCAAGATCAATTGACGTGATCATTTCTAAATTATCATTTGCTTCAACTTCTTGACTTAGAAGATCAGCATCTCCCATATAAGTGGCAAGGAAGTTAATTTCACCATTTTGAATCATTCCTAATGCAGCTTCCATATTAGAAATGATACGAACAATCCAACGGTCCATTTTTGGTGCATTAAAATGATCTTTGTTAGCATCCAACACAACCTCTTCTTGGAATTTCCAAGAACCAAACTTGTATGGCCCTGAACCAACTGGAACTTCTTCCTGGTAACTCTCAGCATTTTCTGGTTTATCTGCTAGATCTTCCAAAATAGGTTCCCAAATATGTTTAGGTACGATGTTTAATTTCGCTAGACTTGAAGTTTCAAACGCTGCCCATGGTTCTTTTAAAGAGAATCTTAGCTCTAAATCATTTAAAACTTCGATGTTGTCAATATTTGCTACAAATGGTTCATACATTGGAACTTCTCCTGTTTTTGGTGCATCAAAGGAAAACTTAACATCCTCTGCTGTCACAGGGTTCCCATCATGCCATTCCATACCATCACGTAAAGTCACAAGCACTGTTGAATCATCTTCCCATTCAACTGATTCCGCAGCCCATGGTTCAGGAAGGCCGTCTTCATTCATGCGCATAACACGGTCCCAAACTAACTCCGTAACCCATGAGTCTGTTGAACCACTGATATAAAATGGATTAATCGCTTGAACGTTATCAGCACTGTTCAAGATGATATCCTTTTCTTCTCCAGCAGGTTCTGCACCAGTATACGTCCAAATATTATGTGCACCCATACCTGTCATATCTGTAATGGAATCCTTAACAAACACATCAGAGTTGTAAACAATATTAATATTTGGATGAACAGTGAAATGGTAGGTAGCATCATCTGCAATTATTTGTTGTGCTTCTTTAACAAGTTCAGCCCTTGCTTCTTTATCTACTTCTTTTCTTTGTGCCTCTGCAATTGCATCATATTCTGGATTGTTATACCCTAAGAAGTTATATCCATCTTCAATTCCACCTGAGTGAAATAAATTATACGTAAACTCATCGGGATCTAATCTTTCTGGACGTGCAGCCATTTGCCATCCAGTTATTTGCCATTCATCACGCTCATACCAGACTATATCCGATAACTGTTCCCAAGGCATGGCACTAACTTCAACGTCAAGTCCTAGTTCCAGCAGTCCATCATGAATCATCATAGCTGTTTCATATTCATCTGGTGCAGCTGCCTGTGGTCGTGTTAAAATAGTAATAGTGTCCAGATAACGATCAGGACTAGCGTCTGTCACAACGTCTTTTTCCTCCTGATCGTTATCTACACTTTCCTCTTTACAAGCCGTAAGCAGCAGTAATATCGCTACAAAAACCAATAAAAACTTCCATTTAAAATTCTTCATTTACCTTCCCCCTATAATTTATTTAACCCATGTATCTTTTAAGACACGCATGATGTTTTCTCCCATCACCTTTTTAATATCCCCATCAGAGTATCCATGTTTCACAAGCCATCTCACAACATTTTGATAAGCTTCTGTCGGGTTCTCAACACCTTTTACATAAGGTACTTCATCGAACTTCGGACCTGCATGTGAAGAACCTATAGATAGTGCTTCCGCGAAAGCATGGTGTAATCCAACATGGTCGCCATAAAGTGTATCTAAACCAAAAGCAACGTGGTCAATACCTACTAAATTCACCGTATATTCAAAGTGTTCCATGACTGATTCAATGGAATGATCCTGATGTTTCTCGGTAAGGGTTGTATGCGGTGCAGCCTCAATACCAATG
>NZ_JBHTKJ010000020.1:0-16452 GCF_042675965.1 Virgibacillus byunsanensis
TGAACAGTGACACGCTTTACAGCTGGTTAAATGGAACACTTTTTTCTAGCTGCGAAAGTTGAGTTATTTATAAAACAAATCGAAGACCGAATCAAATCTATAGAGGTATTTTATTTTATTTATGCATTAATCAATTTGTGAATCATATCATATCCGCGTATAATTACGACAATTATAAAAGGTGAATGAAGGGCGGAATGTCAATGAATAGCGAAGTATCAAAAATAAAGATAGGTAATCAATTACAGCATTTGATAGAAATTAATGGGTTTGATATTTTTAGAAATTCATTAATGGAAAATCTAGAATTTGACCAATCAACTCTACAGAAGTGATTATAAAATATTTAGTTCTTACCCAGAACAGTTGGGTAAGAGCTACCACAATAAAGTATCTCTATAAAAGACGAGGAGGAGATTGAATGAAAAAAGCAGTTGGCTATATAAAGGTAAGAAAAGACCGTGTAAACAGTCAACTTAATCAATTGGTTGTAGAGGGTATAAAAGAGATTTGTAAACGAAATAATTGGGAATTGGTTCAAATTTATCAAGATAAGGTTACTCGAAGATCTAGCCATAAGAAGGAATCAAGGAAATTGTTTACTGATATGAAAATCAATAACTCCGCTGATGTCACAATAATTTTTTGCTTCGGAGAGTAGTTGATTTATGGACCTAACGAGATTGACTTCGTTTTAATGGAAGATTTGAAGATTGCGGATAAAGTAAAAAAGAACTTTTCATACTTAGTCTTAAAAACGCTTAAAAAATACTATGAAGTGTAGCAATAATGTTACAAATTAACGCTACACCTTTTAATACAGGAGGTCATATAAAAATGAAAAAGAAAATGAAAGCAGTAGGTTACGTATCAGTTATAAAAAAATATCCAAAAAGTAAGGAACATCAAAAAGTTATGCAGGGATTCCAATTGCTATGTGATAAGAAAGGATGGGAACTAGTTAAAATCTATGAAGATAAGAAGGAATCTTCCAAAGATCCAACACCTGAGATGGCTAGAATGTTTAGGGAGGTATCAATGAACAAAGATAGTGATATAGAAATCACAATTCACTATGTTTTTGGAGGCTACATGGTAAATCAAAAAAAGCAGGACACTGTTTCAAACCTCTAGAATGATTTAATTTATAATAAAAAAACTGGGTGGGTCGATACAGGGAGGTAAGACCAACCTCAAGTTAAAGAAGGAAATAACCAAAAGAAGAATTGCTGATGTATTCAAAAATAAAAGAGGAAGTAACTAGCACAAGAATAGGAACATTTCAGTAGTAAAATGTTCATGTTACCAAACCTGCAAAAAACATGTGATTGAGAAGTTTTTTAGTAATATACGAGAGGTAGCCAATGAGATTGCATGGAAGGGCAGTCTTTTTGTTTGCTTTTTTTATATTGTTTACCTGAATCTTTATTTGTTGTTTCTTCCATTTATACATTAGAACCATTATAGTTTTTAGTAAGAGGAGGGCTGGTATGAAAACGCCATATGAATTTTATAAGAAAATGCATCCACAACAATTTTCAGATTCAAAGAGTACTAGAAAAATTGATTTGAGCAAAGATATGTTTGATTACTACTTAGAAACATTAACAAGTAGGAGTCAAGAAAAAGAATTTGAAAACTTCTGCAGGAAAATAGCTGAAAAAGAAATCTGTCCAAATCTAATCATTCAGACAGGTCCTACTGGTGGTGGAGATAGTAAAGTTGATACCGAAACTTACCCAGTTTCAGATGACATTGCACTGTCTTGGTACAGTGGCGTTGGTAGAGAGGCTTCTAAGGAAAGATGGGCTTTTGCCATTAGTGCAAAGAAAGATTGGAAAAGTAAAGTAAAATCGGATGTCAAAAAAATTGTAGGGACTGGTAGGGGATATAGTGTTATTTATTTTATGAGTAACCAGTTTATTTCTGATAAAAAGAGGGCTGATACTGAAGATGAACTAAGGAAAACGTATGAAGTAAATATCAGAATCCTCGATAAAATGTGGTTACTTGAGAAAGTGTTTAGTAGTAAGCATGAAAAAATTGCAGTTGAATGTTTTAATATCTCAGATAGATTTAGAGAAGCCGATGAAATAGGAAGTAGAGATTATGCGAGAAAAAAGAGACTGGATGACATTGAGGGACAGATTAAAGAGGATATAGAAAATGGTAATTATCACATACTTTCAGAAAAGGCTTTAGAAGCTGCGATAATTAGTAGAGAACTGGAACTTCCAAATATAGAAACTTCCGGGAAATTTGAGAGGGCAAAAAATATAATTAAAAGATACGGAACACATGTACAGAAAAAGGAATGTTTGTATCAATGGGCTTGGTCTATGTATTGGTGGTACATGGATTATGATGATTTTTACTTAAGATATCATGATTTTGAATCCCTAGTAATTGATAGTTCTAATGTTTATGATTTGGAAAAGTTAACTAATCTTTGGATGAATTTACACACTATTACAAAGGGTGATAAGAGTAAATATAATTTTGAAGCACATACAACAGCAATACAAGAAGAATATGAAAAATTCATTTCAGATACATCAAGGCCTAATGCAGCTTTACAAGCCAAAGCAACTTATATAAATGTGAAATTGTTTATGGGTGGAGATATAAATCCATTAGTAGATGAATTTATTGAAATTGTAGAGCAAGGGAAAGATTCATTAGAATTTAATTTCTTAACAATAAAAAGAATAATTACGGAATTTCCAATATACCAAAAGGCGAGAAATTACGATACTCTTTTTGAACTACTAGTTTCAATTAGTGTGGAGAGAAAATCAGAAATTGAGGCAGCAAGATTATTAATAATCCGAAGTGAACAACTCATGAAAGAAAAACCATATACTGCCATTCGATTCTTGGGAAGAGCGATAGTAAAAATGACTAAAGATGAAAGTAAAAAAGAATTAACAAGGGCATTACTATTGATGGGACAGTTGTTTGAGAGTGTAGACTTAAATTGGGCAGCACGTGGTTATTATTTAAACGCGTTTCATCTGTCTATTAATGAGTATTTTAATTTAGGTGAGGTAAATCCTGCGCTTATTGGAAGCTTAAATAGCGTAAAGTTTATAGAACTGAAATTAGGAAGATTAATTCACTCATCAGAGTTTTACAAGTTAGAACAAATTGTAATTAATCTGTACCTATCAAATAATCCAGAAAATGAATTGAAAGATATTGTGGAACAAGAATACAATTATGATTTCATTTTGGGTATACAAATATTTAGGACAGATTTAAATGATTTAAAAAAACTTTCATATTTTCCGAATTATTTAGAGGAGTGGGGATTAGAATTTTCGTCTATAGCTATAAAATATTGTTTAGGCCATGTAGATGAAGAATTTAGCAATTCTTTTAATAATAATACGGAAGCGATGGAAGATTTTATAACTAAGTGGTACAATCAACCGGCTAGATTACAATTGATAGGATTACCATGGTATGGTACACGGAATAGCTATATTTTAAGTAGTAAAGTGATTGGATGTAAAATAAATATTTCCTCTGATATTCATTTCCCTTGTATTGAAATTGGCGAAAGTATATTAGGGTCAATTGAAGGTTTCCTATCCACTGGGACCGTAGATAAAATTCATTCATTTATTCCAGAAATCAATTTGCAAATTAAGTATATTGGACATGATGAGTTCTCCCTAAAAATAAAAAGGGATGAAGATAGCATTAATCCTAAATATATAATAACTTGTTCAAGCTATCCAGAAATAAATACGCCTGATGTTCAGATGAAAGTAAAAGAGTTTATAAAAGATGCAACAATTCAATTAATGGCTGAAATGGTTAATCTTGAATCATTTGATACTGCCGTTAAGCAAATGCTTGCAAAAGACAGTGCTTTAGATAGAGCAATCAATTTTACAGGCAGTTCATCAATAGTATTTGAATATTTTAGTAAAGAAACACCTACGGTCAATAGTGTAGTCGAAAAGAATGGCTCAGAATTTGCATTAGAAAGAAAGAAACCTGTATATATAGTAGATACTCTTATAAATGAAGAAAAAGAAGAGAATAACGATACAATTGATGTTAAATATGAGAAACCATCTGAAGAAGAATTTAACATAGAAAATACTAAACAATCTGATATAGAAACTTTAGATATTATCAATATACCTTTATGGGAACAGTCTAAGTGGAAGGGGATATATTTTACTGGAGAATCTTCGCCTTTACCAGTATTTTCACCAATGTTTTCTTATGGTAAAGCTGGTCAGGAAATATTTAGAGAATGGATTGAGAAAGTAGGAAATGTTGATACGAAGAATAATATTAGGGTTTGCATAATAAAAGGGGTGAATAGAAATAAGCCTTATGATTATAGGGTTCTATTTACCGCTAATGAAAATTTAATAAGAACGAATAATTTAACGTCTAATAATTTAATAATGAGTCCAGCACGTATTATAACAATGGAACCAAGTGATCATGTCAACCTAGACATGTTTATTGAAGCATATAAAAAGGTCGGGAAATATATAATGTTTCCCAGTTCGTTTAATGAGAATAAATCTTTATTTATGAATAAGGAATTGAATATTATAAAAAATGAAATTGAAATAATAAATGCGTGGCAGATAGATGAGGGTAGTTATCTTTCACTTGCAATATTACCAGCCGATGAACCTGTAATTCCAGCAGTTGTTAAAGATGCACCAGTATTAAAGGTTTTTGATAGAAATAAAAAGTTCAAAAATAAAATGGATTGATAACCCCGATGAGTGAATATGAACAAACACTAAATAAATACGATTCATATACAATATTGTTTATTTCAAATCGGTTGTTAAAATGTTAATACAAAAAAGGAGGTATCAATTAGTGTACCAATTGTGCCTCCCTAAAATCATCTCCATTTATTGTTTCCTAGCCTTTTTAAACACGTTACTTTAGAAGTTTTGAGGTTAGTTGCAATATAGAATTCTCAAAATGGTAAATCAGGAACATCCTCATCATCATAAGGATAAGAATATTCATTTATAATCCAACTTGTGATAGGTGGTATGTTAATAAATTCACTCATATCAAAAGACAGTCAGTCCCATCAAATTTCACACCCTTTTCAGTTTTAGGTAACAGTACCTTGGTTACGTCCTTATTAACAACAAGAAATGTAATAAACTGTTCCCATGCAGGCAAATCATCACAATCCTCGGTCTTATTTAAATCATGAAAAATTGCCATTAGTTCAATTTCATTATATCCATTTGATTTTTCTTTTTCCGCTTCACAATACTCGAAGATTTCTTCATAGAATTCACTTGTATACTGATTCCTTGTAGTTGCAAAATAAGCAACTGCTTTGTATTTTTGCATACCATCTCCTCCTTAATGATTCCATATTTTTAATTTCATAAGGAGTATAACAAGAATTAAAAAAGACCACATCTTCATTTATTAAAATTATTGATAAATATTGCAATGGTATAAGCATGTATCACAGGATACTATATAAAAAAAGCAGGTTCTATTCACCCGCTTCTCATTGTGAATTCTATAATAATGTATTCTAGATTATCTTCTTTAATTGAAATGTTATGTGTTTTCAAGACACATGCCCCGCACACCAATCTTTTTTATCTCACCATGGAAGTATACTTATTTTAACAAAATTTCAGATTCAAAGCCCAATTCCAATTTGCCGTAGTACTTGTTTTTACCAGCGCCAAGTACTCTTAAAGCCAAAAGATAATTTTACTGCTCGAAGATGAATTTGTAATGGTTGTTGCAGAGACTTTTGATGACATACGTGCTGTCAAATCTTTTCTCTTAGACTATGCAATAGAAGTAAATTTAGAAAAGGTAAGTGAACTTAGAAATGATTTAATCTTCGGTCGTTAACTTAGGTAAAAGAACCATTCCTCTTGTAGAATGGTTTCTTCTCTTTATGTCTGATAGATAGTAATAATATCTATAATGGATTTGTACGGTCCCTATTTCGGAAATATTTTGAATAAGTGGTAATTGTAACAATTAACACTAAACTAGATTTTCTTCAACACGTGTTTAATAAAATTAGAGTAGGATGTATTAGATATTGTTTAAATACATAAAAGGACACCTAAACGGTAATAATGAAGGATTGTTTATATGGACAATCCTTACAAAAGAATTATTACTCATGACATTAACTTTTAAAACTATTGTTACCTAACACCTTGTAATGAGTTTTAACGTAAGAATTAATGAAAGGATTGTCTGAAAGTGGTAAAAGGAGAACATATACTTCAAGAAGAATACGGTACAACAAAGAAAGCTTCCTCGTTTTATGAAAATCAGATTCTTGATAATCTTAATGAACAAATGATTGCGTAGTTCAAATAGAAAATCAAGTTCATGCAAACTTTTTTAAATAATTATTTAAATTTCCAAATGCGTGATCTGACTCCTTCGTCTATTAAGCAATAGGTATTACAATCTTGCGAGGAAGTGTTGGAAAAGATATTCATTTATTGGTGTCGTGTCCACCTAGTCTTACCCCGAGAAATTACGCAATATCTAAAAGGGAGATAATCAAGAATTCTTCAGGCTCAATTTCCTGGGCTGAAAAAGAGATTAGGATTAGCACTTGTAGGCAAGAGGTTATTTCTGTCCCACAGTTGGAACGATAAATGAAGAAATGATTAGAAATTATATCGCAGATCAATTTGGTGAAGAAAAGGAATGACTACCTAGGCTAAAGCGGGTGGATTCGGATATATATACTGGAATGTAGTTGGGTATTTTCGTTATATAATCACTAAAAAATTTATTTTCAGGCAAACCGTTAAATATTTTTGTCCGTTACCTTTGTGAAAACAATTAGGGGGGATAATGAATGAACTGGAGAATATTTATTGCTCGCAATCTAAAGTTTGGCCGAAAACTTACACGTCTGCACCATCTCAATGCTATTCTTTTTCTTGTTTTGACTGTAACCGGATTTGTTTTGTTTTCGTCGTTTTATCGCACAACCTTTCCCGGCTCGCGTGTACTTATAAAAGATTTCCATGTTTGGATAGGAATTCTTAGTATGCTGCCGGTTTTATTTTACATGCCTAAAATGACGAAACATCTGAAAACATTACGGAAACGAAAAAATCACCGACTGAATTTGTATACGGTACTCAGTATATTAGCTGCATTGATTATTTCAGGATTATTGCTAACTTACCATCGTCAGATTCCACCTCAGCTCAGTTCGTTCGCTTTAATTGTTCATGACCTTGCTACGTGGCTAGGTGTGCCATATGTTATCTATCATAGTGTAACAAGAAGTCAATGGTTCAAAAATATTGGAAAAACACGGCAAGAAAAAATGAGAATTACACCAATGCTGATTGACCGCGAAAATCCTATTTTAAAACGCCGTTCTTTTCTTAGGGTGCTGACTGGCGGTGTATTGGCGGTTATTTTTCTTCCGTTGTTTGGTAACTGGCTGAAACCCTATTTACCGACAATGGCTGGATCCTCCTCACCCAAAACGGATGGAAACAAATTCGACCCATTACCACAGCCGAAAAATCCTGAGCCGATTGGTGGTGGACGGAAAGGGCAATTTCGCAATTATACGGTTACGGAAGTTCCGACATTTACTGATGAAAATTGGCATTTTACAATCGATGGCTTAGTGAAAAAGCGTCAAAAATATAATTGGCGGGAGTTCGTGAAGTTAAAGCGTAGTGTACAAGTGAGCGACTTTCATTGTGTGACAGGTTGGAGTGTTTATAATATTACATGGGAAGGGATTCCATTGAAAAATATACTACAGGATTCAGGAATCGACCAGAGAGCGAACTATGTGAAGTTTTATTCTGGAGATGGGGTTTATACAGATTCACTAACGATTGATCAAGCAATGCAGGATGATATGATCGTTGCGGTCTTGATGGATGGTGAATTGATCCCGGGGCAAAACGGTGGTCCTGTTAGGCTGATCACACCAAAAATGTATGCTTATAAATCGGTTAAATGGTTGAACCGAATTGAACTTATTGAAAATGAACACGTTGGCTTTTGGGAGCAGCGCGGTTATGAGAAGGATGCTTGGGTTAGGTCTTGATGCGTAAAATAGTCTGGTTCAAATATCAGGACATATACAGTGATAGTTATATATTTAACGTATGCATGATGACAGCATCTATATAAAAAACTTTATTTTTGAGCAAACCGTTCCATGATTTTGTCCGTTACCTTAGATGAAAACAATTTGGGAGGGACTAAAATGAAAAAATGGATGTTTTGCTTAACTATTTTAACAACTATCTTGTTATTGGCTGCTTGTAGTAATGGATCTAATGAAGAATCTCAAGATGAGCAGGCAAACAATGACACACCAGAAACTGAGGAAACAAGTGATGGTGCAGATGATGAAGCGAAAAGCCTGCAATTATTAGAAAATGACGATGCAGGAAAATACTTAGCAGACTCTAAAGGGATGACACTCTATTATTTTACAAAAGATGAGGAAGGAAAGAGTAATTGCAGCGGGAAATGTCTAGAAAATTGGCCTGCATTCACTGCGCAAGATTTCGAAGTTCCTGAAGGATTTAATCAGGATGACTTTGGTACAATAATACGAGAGGAAACTGGGGAAGAACAAGTAACCTATAAGGGTTATCCACTTTATTATTTTGTCAAAGATAAGGAAAAGGGCGATGTGAATGGACAGGGTGTAAAAGATGTTTGGTATATTGTAAATAGCAAAACAACATTTGATAAGGCTACTGATGAAAACGCGAGCAGTGAATCAGCTTCATTGCAATTGTTAGAAAATGATGATGTAGGAAAATACTTAGCCGATTCTAAAGGGATGACACTCTATTACTTTACAAAAGATGGGGAAGGAAAGAGTAATTGCAGCGGAAAGTGCCTGAAAAATTGGCCTGCATTCACTGCACAAGACTTCGAAGTGCCAGAAGGATTTAATAAAGACGATTTTGATACCATAACCCGCGAGGATACGGGGGAAGAGCAAGTAACGTATAAGGGTTATCCGCTGTATTATTTTGTAAAAGATAAGGCAAAAGGCGATGTAAACGGACAAGGTGTAAAAGATGTCTGGTATATTGTCAATACGGAAACAACGTTTAAGTAGTATAATGACGACGGCTTTCAAAGGAACGATCACCGATGTGATGGTTCCTTTTCTTCTCTTTAGCTAGTATAATGAAACCATTGACAGCAATGCGAATGGAGAGGAGAGCCTGATCGTTGTGAAAGATAAAACGGATGCTGAACTAATCGGATTAATAAATCAAAACCATCGTCCCGCATTAGAAGAGATTTACGAACGGTATATAAAGCTGATCTATAGTTTTGTTTATAAATTCAGTAATGGAAACGAGGAAGTAGCCAAAGAAATGGTTCAACTGACCTTTCTAAGACTTTGGACGACCAAAAGCAGTTATGATCCCTCTAAAGGCAAGTTCGTTAATTGGTTACTGACAATTGTACGAAGTGTGTGTATTGATCACATTAGGAAAGAGAAAAAGCATGCCCATCCAAATCACCACTATGATACGGATCGAACGCTAAATGTGGCAGACTCCTATGATCAAATCGAAGAAACACTACGGGAAACGGAAATTGCCAAGGCGAAAAACAGGTTGTCGGCTGCGCAACGAAGATTAATTGATTTGTTGTATTGGCAAGGATATTCGCTCACGGAAATAGCGGAAATGGAAAACACGCCGGTGGGAACCATCAAAAGCAGGCTTCATCAGTCGCTAAAACAATTAAAGAAACACTTGGAACTGGAGGGTTCATAAATGGAAAGGGAATGTGAACACCTACTTTCTTATATGGCAGGAACACTCGATGACATAGATAAAGAGAAATTTGAAACGCATCTGAACCAATGTGGGGCATGCAGAAAAGAATGTGAGGAACTAACTGATTCATGGGAGGCACTGCAATTCGATTTTGAGGAGCAGGAAGTACCGGAGTCGCTAAAGGCAGAAGTGTTTGATTTTGTGTTTGGAGAGGAGCAAAAAGAAGAGAATCCCCCGGTAAAAGATAGAATAAAAGCATGGGGATTTCTGTTGAAAAAACAATTTTCTCCTTTATCAGCAGGACTGGTTGCTATTTTGTTTGCTATTACGGCTACACTAACATATACCAATGTTCAATCAGCAAACAATCAGCCAAGCACACCAAATCAGCCAGCTGAAATTATGACTTCATTAAATTTGACTTCATCTAATGATACGATGCGTGATGCAGGTGGTTATGCGTATGTTGTGAAAGATAATCAGGTAAAAAAACTTGTGGTCCATGTTAATGGATTGCCAAAGTTAAAGGGTTCAGAAATATATCAGGTGTGGATGCTAAAGGATGGAAAACGAACAAATGCAGGCATGTTTAATACAAACGATTCTGGATCAGGGGTATTAACCTATACTTTATCTGATGATGAAGATGACTTTGAAAATATTGGTATCACAATGGAACCCGATCAAAACAACACCCAGCCTGAAGGGAAAAAAGTGGTAGGTTCGTAATAGGAGAAAATCGGAATATTGGATGGCAACTAAGAACCTAGGACTTATAGCAAAGTATAATATTTTCGGTGTCAGTATAAAAATTTCCTAAACAAGCAAACTGTTTTCTACCTTTATCCGTTTACTAGGATAAATAATCGTTTTTAGGAGGTTTTTTTATGCATAAAAAACTTATTTTGCTATATACAGTCATACTCATTACATTGACAATCCTTGTTAGCTGTACTGGAAACAGTGAAACAGGATTAGAGAATCTAGGCAGTGAAACAAAAAATGAAGAGCCGTCCAAATCAGGTCATGATGGTACTGGAACCAAGGTCTACGTCAATAACCGTGATGCAGGTGGCGTTCAAGTTATTGAATCCAGCACAAACGAAGTACTGGATACCATTAATGTTGGTGAAAAGCCCACCTATAATGAAATTGGGCCAAACGGAAAATATGTCTATGTCGTCAACAGTAAGTCTGAAGACGTATCAATTATTGACACTAAAACAAATAAAGTTGTTAAAACAATTCCTGTTGGCGAAACACCAAAAGGAGTTAATTTCACACCTGATGGAAAATGGGTGTTTGTTGTCAATGAAGGCGATGGAACTGTCACAGCAATTGAAACCAAATCCATGGAGAAGAAAGCGACGATAAAAGTTGGGGAAAATCCACATAATGGTGTAGCTAGTCGGGACAATAGCAAGTTTTATGTAACGAATACAGGTTCCAATTCTGTATCAGTTATTGATGTTGCATCCAAAAAAGTGATTCATACAATTGAAGGGATAGATGGTGCGCCACACAATATAAACATCACCCCTAACGGTAATACGTTGTTCGTTACTCTAACAAAAAATGGTGAGCTTGGGGTCATCGATTTAAATGAAGGTGAAATGACGACAACGATTACTGTAGGTACGGGGCATCATGTGGTAGATATCACTGCAGACGGTAAATATGCGTATGTCGGAAATATTGGCACAGATTTTGTCTCTGTTGTTGATATTTCCAAACAAAAAGAAATCAAACAAATTGTTGTTGGAATGGGGCCACATGGCGTTACCGTTTCAAAAGACGGAAAAACAGTTTATGTTGCTGTTACTAGCAAGGACCAGATCGCTGTTATCAACCGTGAGGAAAACGAAGTTATAAAACGGATTGATGTCGATACATTTCCATTCTTTATAAGTACACTGGAAAACCTCTCTTAAAAATACTTAGAGTAATTTTTAAAGCGTATTTGGTTTCAACTTTCACTTCTAAGTTGACTCTCAAACAATATATATTGTGAGAATTTTTCCTCTAAACTGAACCATTTTGTAAAAGCACAAGTTTTATTATCTAAAAAAGCGGGTTTTATCACCCGCTTCTCATTGTAAACTCCAAAATAATATACTCAGGATTATCTTCTTCAATTAAAAAGTTGTGTGGTTTCATGACACATGCCCCGCGGTACCACCCTTGTTACCTTACCATTACTGGAAAGGTCACTTTATTAATAAGCTCGAAAGTCCAATTCCAATTTACCTTGATGCTTGTTTACACCAGCCACAAGCTCTCTAAAAATCAGCGGGTAATTGTACTTTATCTTTGTCATTGCTAAATGTATTCATTTTATTTTATTATATACGATATTTTATAGCAAAATCAAGTATATAGGGAAAGCCACCCCATTGCACATTCATTGGGAGGAACCAGCCGATAAGAAGGCCGTCATGGTAATAGGTTAGCAAAAGCGGGAAGTGTGAAACAAACTATATTAGTTGTAGTAGATATTCGGGAACTTGTCAGCATTTTTTTGAAAAAATCTGGTTATGATGTGATTGAGGCCGCTGATGGGGAAAAGGCAAAAGAGGGCATAACATGTGAGACAGGCTAATTAAAGCTTGTTTTAATTTTTTGAAAATATGAAAATTACCCTTCGAAAGTTAATTCAATACTAATGTGAAGTCCAGGAACTGGATTGTCAAATTCACAAAATAATTTTAAATATGATAAAATACAGGTATAAATCGAGTGCTAATTTTATCTATAATTAGGAATTATTGAAAGGAAGTATAAGCTTGAAACGTAGAGTTGTGGTTACAGGGACGGGTGTAGTTTCTCCACTGGGAAATGATGTAGAAACCCTTTGGGATAACATAAAAAAGGGAAGTTCCGGCATCAAGCAGTTGGAATCCGAGGAATATAACGAAATCAACACAAAAATTGCAGGATATATAAATGATTTTCAAGGGGAGAAGTACCTTGAAGCTAAGGAAATAAAAAAGTATGATTTGTTTACACAATATGGGTACGCTGCTGCAATGCAGGCATTGGACCAGTCAAAAGTAAATCTGGATACGGTGGATAAGGATCGAGTTGGAATTTATATCGGCTCCGGTGCTGGAGGTCTGCAAACACTATTACATAATCACAAAACAATGTTGGAAAAGGGAGCGAATCGGGTGTCCCCATTCCTCATCCCAACGTCTATAAATAATATAGCTTCGGGATTAGTTGCAATTAAGACAGGTTTTCGTGGGCCAAGCTTTTCAACAGTTTCTGCTTGTGCGACGAGCAATCATGCTATTGGTGAAGCTTATTTAAATATTGCTCATGGATATTCAGATGCCATTTTAGCAGGTGGGGCAGAGGCTACCATTACACCACTTTATTTTGCCGGATTTTCAAAAATGCGTGCAATGTCAACTGAAAATGACACACCTAAAACGGCTTCTCGTCCATTTGATCGTAACCGTGATGGTTTTGTTATGTCAGAGGGTGCTGGTGTATTATTTTTGGAAGAATATGAACATGCAAAAAATCGTGGTGCACCTATACTTGGTGAAATTATCGGTTATGGAAGCACAACAGATGCATACCATATTACGGCGCCAGATTATCAAGGGGCTGTTAAAGCAATGAAGCTGGCAATGGAGCGGGCACAGATTCAGCCAGAAGATGTAGACTATATCAATGCTCATGGGACAAGTACTCCGGCGGGTGACATTTCTGAGACAAAAGCGATTAAAGAGGCTTTTGGGGACCATGCAAAACATCTCAAAGTTAGTTCTACGAAATCCATGACAGGTCATTTGTTTGGTGCAGCAGGAGGTATCGAGGCTATAATTACACTGAAAAGTATGGCAGAAAGTATTTTTCCACCGACGATTAACCTGGAAAGTCCAGATCCAGAATGTGACCTGGATTACGTAGAAAATAAAGCAGTGAAAGGTAACAATACGATTGCTTTATCCAATGGTTTTGGATTTGGCGGTCATAATGCTGTTATTGCTTTTAAGAAGGCCTGACTCTTTTGTGAGATTGCTTTCTGAAATAACATAGTAAAAGTCTGAATAGCAGTTGAAATCATGCAGACTCCTTGAGAATGCAAGCGCATTTTCTTCGTACAATGTAGCGCTGAGGGAGCTTTTCTTATCCAGCAGGAAGTGACAGAGTGAGACCGACAGCAGGAGGCCCGCGGGGCACCTGCGGAAAGCAAAGTGTATAAAAGCAATAAAATATACAAAAGTAACCCTTGTGATAAATTATTATTTTTTTAACAACATCAAGGAGGAGTATAAATGTCTACAATAACAAATCAAACTACTCTAAGTCAGAGTGTTTCTGAAAGACGAAAAGCATTAGAGGGCCGTTTTCCAGTATGGCCACGGGATACAATTGCGAGACACTTTTCAAAAGCATGTATTCAATATAGGGATAAACCTTATATCTACATAAATAATGAAGAAGTTACATATGGAGAAGTTTGGGACAGGGCTGTTCAATATGCAAAGGCATTTATAAAACTAGGGGTGAAGCGAAGAGATCATTTGGCGATTTTAATGGATAATGATTCCACCTTTCCATCATTGATGATTGCCTCTTCTCTGGTTGGGGCAGTATTTATTCCGATAAATGGGATGCTTACGAAGGATGAATTGAGGTATATAATTTCTCAGTCGGATACGCAATATTTAATTTTAGAGCAAAAGATAAAGAACAAACAGCATGGTGAAGTGGTTTCCGAATTACTGAATGAAGCGGATTTTCAAGAAAATAGTGAATTAGAGCAAGTTATTTGCTTTGAAAATAAAAAACAAGGTTCCGTCAAAGACAATTTTCTAATATGGGATGACTTTATTAAAGGATCAGAATCTGTTACAGATGAGGAACTGGAACAAAGGTGGGGTGAATCCTGTTATCCTGATGAAGTTGCTATTATAATGTATACATCTGGTTCTACTGGGAGCCCTAAAGGTGTAATGCTTACAGATGATATGCTTCTTCGTTCTGGATATGGTACATGTATGAGCAGGGCAATTGAAGAAGGACGGGTGACATTTGCTCCCCTGCCATTTTATCATTGTTTTGCTATTATTGAAGCGATCTTTGCTATGTCCTTTGTCGGTGGCTCTTTCATATCAGCACTTGGGGCATCTCCGCTTTTATCATTGCAGTTAATGGAGAAATACAAAGCAAACGATTATCTATGTGTACCCTCCACAATGGTCCCATTATTGAATCACCCGCGTGTTTCTGAATTTGATTTATCCAATCTTTTTGCCATGTGGTGTGGTGCAGCACCAGCGCCAGTTCCTGTATGGAAGAAGGCAGTAGAGGTACTTGGTTTAACTGAAATAATTACTGGATATGGTCAAACAGAGGTAGCGTCATCAGGGGTCACGACGGAAATTGGTGATTCGCTGGAACGCATTTCCACAAGGGTTGGTCGTCCGAAACTCAATGGGGTCAGTGGTCTGCCGGAATTTAGTGGCAGTTCTGTTCAGTATAAAACGATTGAACGGGATACCGGGAAAGATTTACCTGTTGGTTCTGTCGGTGAACTTGCAGTTAGGGGTGCTACGGTTACCCATGGTTATTATAAAAAGCAGGAAGAAACTGCAAAAGCAATAGATAAAGATGGATGGCTCCGTACAGGGGATGTTGGAAGAATTGATGAAAACGGATATATTCAGGTTCTTGGCAGAAGTAAAGAGATGTATAAGGTGTCAGGAGAATTGGTATCACCTCGTGAGGTAGAAATAGTAATCTCCCATCATCCAGCAGTCAGTCAAGTAAACGTTATTGGTGTACCAGATGCCCTAACAACGGAAATAGGTGCTGGATTTATTGAACTAAAAGAGGGCGAAACCTGTACAAGAAGGGACATTATAGACTGGTGTTCTTCCCGTCTTGCCCGTTTTAAAATTCCTCGTCATATTTGGTTTATAGGTTCTTCTGAATGGCCAATGACGAGCACAGGCAAAGTGCAGAAATTCCGTTTAATGGAAATAGCAGAAGAAAAACTATCCAAAAAAAATTGATGAAATTTTGAAAATGGGGGGATAAAAAATGACAGAAGCCTGGCAACTGGAAAAAATGCGTGTCCAATATAAGGATACGGACCAAATGGGTATCGTACATCATGGCAATTATGTAACCTGGTTTGAAGTTGGCCGTACCGAATGGATGCGTAATTACGGGATTGCGTATAAAAAGATGGAAAACCTAGGTCTACTGCTTCCGGTGATAGATGTAAATGTAAATTATAAAAAATCTGCCCACTTTGACGATTGTATCGCGATTTTTACGAAAATATCTAACCTTTCTCCAGTGCGTTTGGAGTTTTTATATGAAGCGAGAAAAATTAGTGAAAAAGAATTCAAACAAACCGTGAAGAAAGAGGCGATTGAACCTTTTGGGGAGCTGCTTGCAAAAGGTTCAACGATGCATATGTGGGTAAATCAGAAATGGAAACCAGCACGCATCAATAAAGAAGCACCTGAAGTTTATACTGCTCTTCAAAGTCTAATATAAGAATTAAGAGAGCGAAAAGAGACAGGATGGGATGGTTTAGAACGTACATTTCAACAGTTGGATCTAATACGTAGTTGATATAAACTGCGACGTAACTTTAGGCTTATTTCTAAGAACACGCGCTATTGCCGCCGTCTGG
>NZ_JBHTKJ010000021.1:0-171276 GCF_042675965.1 Virgibacillus byunsanensis
TTTTTTATTACCACGCTAGAAGCTCTCCGGAACCCCCGGCATAGCCAGGGGTTTTCTAAACCATTAAAAAGGCAAAAATAAAAAATGGTGTCAAGTTCACGTACAAACTTGGCACCATTTATTTTTGTTTATTAGCTTCCTGTAGGTTGAAAATTAACATCAACGGTTACTTCGCCAAATTCATCCCTAACCATCTGCATAATATTTACTGTCTCTTCTTTTGATAGCTCTTCTACTTTTACATGGACGTGGATTTTTTCATCTTCTGAGCGAACCAAAACATCCTGATAATTAGCTGATGCTATAATGGAATCCTCTAAAATCGATTCCTTTGTAGATATTTGGTCTATGGTATCTATTTCATTTAACGCCTCATTGATTTCTTCTGTTGTTGCTGAACTAGAAGCTACAATATCTTCTAATCTTTGTTTTTTCATACTTCGCTCATCATTAAGGTCCATTCTAATAGTAGTAAACAACTCATCTTGTCCTAAATTTGAGATGTCGTCTACCTCTGTACCATCCATTTCTTCACCTGATTCAGATGTTGCTGTTTCTTCTGAATCAGTTTCCCCATTATCGATGTAAGCTAGATCCTCACTGGTTGGAGATGTCAGATAATAAACACTCAACACAATCATCAAACTCAACATCGTTAATAACCACACTGTTTGCTTTTTTAACATATTAAATCCTCCTTAATTTTTAGGCATTACAGATACTCTATGTGTCGGGACATCTAGTACACGAGAAACAGCTTCTATTACCCATTGCTTAACTGACGCATGATCTACTCCTTTTGCAACAACAAAAACTCCCCTTACCTCAGGCTTTCTTGTTTGAATTAATAGTGGTACTTCTTTATCTCCTTGTCTTACCAGTACAACCTGCGTTTCTTCTGTTCGATCCTCAATTTCTCTTGTTCCACCATTTGTGTCATTTTCATTGGTAGTTTGTTGTCCAGTAATTAAGTTTCTTTCATATACTTTTACTTTTGTAGAATCCAGATTAATCATTACTTCAACATCAGAAACGCCTTGTATTTTATCCAACATTTCTACAAGATCTTTTTGATAAGTTGCTTCTAATTCATCTACGTCTGAGGTGGTAGATTTATCTTCTGAAAACGTTTCCTTCGTTTCTTTTTTTGGTTGAATGATTAGATCATCATTATTATTTGGCTCGTCTTCTGATGAAGTAGTAAAGGCATTACCAACAATAAGCAACAATAAGCCCAAGAGACCAATCACTAATAGGTATCCAGTTTTTTTGAAAAACTTTTTGGAGTTTTTATCCATACTATTAAACTCAAATAATTTTTTTAGTTTCTGTTTCAAGGTGTCCCTCCCTCCCATAAAACAGTTAATTTCTTATTGTTGAATTCCCAAACATTCTCTAATAAGGCTTTTATCTCTTCTACATCTTGCTCGTCCTCCAAAACTTGTGGTTCATCTGTATTTATTACAACATCATCAACAACACTAACTGCTCCCTCCCCATTCTCTGATTCTTGTAAATACACAATGACTTCCTCCAGGCCTTCGTATGTAAGATCTGTCTCTGTGATAAATAAATAGTCAATGTCTGCTATTTCTGCATCAAATTCTTTTAACAAAGGTCCCTTAGCCAAATCTTTTAATTGAACAGTCATTTGTTCTTCAATATATGCATTTTGTGAGGCTTGTATTTCATTTTTTTGTAATTCTATTAAATTTTCTGTATTTAACTCCGTTGCCTGTTCCAAGTTAAGCTGTTCGTACGAGGCTTCCAGAGCCTGTTGAACGTTAAAATCAAACAAGAAAAAAAGTGGCTTCAAAAAAATTAGAATCAATATTAAACCGACCACTAACTTAACGTATTTTTTCATAGCAGTTGCAGGTACTAGTAAATCGATGATGGTTGCTAGTAATACAAAAATAATAATTTGTGTAATCCATTGAATAAGTATATCCATTTATATATCCCCCCTAGCGCAGGAGCAGCGTTATATTACTAGCTACAACAATAATGACGATAGCTAGGAAAAACATTAAGGTTACAGCTAATAAACATGCCAATATTAAAACTATATATTTACTTATTGTGTTTAAACTTTCAATAACTGGACCATCACCAATTGGTTGTAAAACTGCAGCAGCAATTTTATAAATCAGTGCTATAGCAAAAATCTTAATGGCTGGAAACAATGCAATAAAAACAATAATAATAACGCCTACAATTCCTACTGCATTTTTTAGAAGTAACGAAGCACTTAACATGGTATCTGCAGCATCTGTAAATGTTCTGCCTACAACAGGGATAAAATTTCCAGTTATAAACTTAGCAGTTTTCATTGCCACTCCGTCCTGAATTGCACTTGATGCGCCTTGAACAGACATGACACCTAAAAACACAGTTAAAAATACACCTAAGGTTCCCAATCCTATTGTTTTTAGTAGGTTTGCCAAATGGGTAACTTTATAATTCTCATTTAAACTACTTACGATCATTAACAGAGCTGAAAGAAACAGTAAAGGTAATATAAAATTTGAAACGAGTACACCACTTAAGGGAATAAGAAATAGAACTATGGGATGAAAAAATGAGACAGCAACAACATTACCAAATGTCGCCATTAAACCTAAGACTAAGGGAAGTAATGCAATCATAAAACTACTCATGGTATCAATGGCTTCTTTCGCATATGAAACTGCTACATAAAAGCTATTTAATGCCAAGTATATTAAAACGATATAAACTACAAAATATGCAATTTTACTAATCGAGCTTTTTTCAAAAGCTGTGTGCATGGTTTGAAGTACTATTGAAAAAAGCGTTAACAGTAATAGAGAACCTAATAGTTTTCCATTTAAGATAAGTTCATGAAATAAGTACTCTAATAACCCCATCATTGTTTCTTTAAGAGAGAATGATTCTTGATTCTTTATAAATTCATAAACGCTGGTTTTTTCTAATTCAGGAATATATCCCCCATACTCATGTACAAGGTTATTCCAATGGCGATTAACACCATCCAGCGAAACATCATCTAATATATCTGCTTCTGCCAATATACCTGCTTCTTCTTTCTTTTTATATTCAGCATATACGTGTGCTTGTCCAGTTAGGAGTAACAATAGAATGAATAGGAAACCAACTAAGCATTTATTTCGTTTCATTCACCACAATTACTCCCTTCAAGTATATTAATTGTTTAACTCACTGGTAGAAAACTTAATATGGCCTCTATGACTGCTGTTAGTATTGGAACTGCCAGTAATAGGATGAATATCTTTCCTGCTAATTCTATCTTTGCTGCGACAGATCCAAGACCTGCATCTTTCGTTATATTTGCACCTAGTTCAGCAATATAAGCGATTCCAATTATTTTCAGAATGGTCTCCATGTACATATTATCTATATTCGCCTTTTGTCCTAATGATTCAATTATTTGAAAAATAGTACCTATTTGTTTAATGATCGCTAAGAAAATAATAATTCCTGTTACGATAATCAGAAGAAAAGCAAATGATGGGTTAATATCTTTTAGTACAATATATAAAATACTTGCAATAATACCGAGAATAACAATTTGTATAATATCCATTTAAATTACCCCTGAAAAAGGAATACGGACCTAATCTGTTGAAATAGATCAGAAAGGCCATTTATAACTATTACAAGAACAATTATAAATCCAAGCAACGTAGCAAATTGACCTATTTCTTCTTTTCCCATTTGCTTTAAAATAGTATGGATCAGTGCAACAATTACCCCTATACCAGCAATTTGAAATAAAACGGATGCATCATTAAACATGGATGTACCCCTTTCCTTCTAAATGAGCAATAATACGATAAATATTCCGCATAAGACTCCTAGACTTTTTGCCATTTTGCTATATCTAAATTGATTATCCCTAGCTTCCTCTAGTTCTCGATCAAGGTGACTGATTGCAAGATGTATATGTTTTTGTTGTTGATCAAAATCATGTTGGCCAAGAGTACGACCAAATTGTTTAAGAATTTCTTGTTCATTACTTGCTAAAGACGATACTTTTAACAACTCGTTGATGCTTTCGTTCCATTTGTTGAATAGATCTGTATTACCTTCTTCCATAGAGTTACTTAATGTATAGAAAAAAGAGTTTATCGGATCTGGAATTTGTTTTGCAATCGTCTCGAAAGCGTCTTTTAAGGGTAATTGACTGTATAAAATTTCTGCCTCTAAAATCTGTAAAGCGTTTTTTAGTTGTCGAATATGTTTAGGTCGCTTGTTTAATCTGTTACTCACTTCAAACCCGATCCAGGTGGTTGTGCCTATGAAAAGAAGTGCTCCTATCCACTTCATCTGGTAAGCACCTCGATTTCTCTAAAATATTTTCTTCTCGCTGATTATATATATGCTTAATCTTGCCGGGATTTACATGTTTTTGAAAAATGACAATACGCTTAAAAATTTCCTGTTGAAATAACACGTTTAATGAAGGTCTCTTTTTTAAATCAGATAATGTATTACCATGAATAGTGCACATCACTATAACCCCTGCATTTATTGCTTCCATCAATGCTTGTACATCTCTATTGCTGCCAATTTCGTCAACGATTAATACATCTGGAGACATGGAACGAATCATCATCATCATACCTTCTGCCTTTGGGCAAGCATCCATAACATCTGCTCGAAGACCTAAGTCGTGCTGTGGCACACCTTTTATGGAGCCTGCAATTTCAGACCTTTCATCGATAATCGCTACTTTTCTAGCTTCAACCCCGCCCCAACCAGTAGCAACCAATCGGGCTGCATCACGTATCATTGTTGTCTTTCCAGTTTGTGGAGCACCTACAAAAAGGGTATTCATGTAGTCACCTTTATAAATATAGGGCATGATAGGCTTGGCGCATCCTAGTTTTTCTTTTGCAATTCGGATATTTAAGAATGTAATATGTTGAAGCGCCTTTACAACTCCTTGTTTGGTATTGACCTTGCCTGCAAGCCCCACACGGTGTCCTCCCTCAATCGTAATATAGCCTTCTCTCAGTTCATCTTCCATTCGGTAAAGGGAGAATTCACTTAGTTGATTTACTATAAAAATACCATCCTTTTTATTTGGTTTAATTGTACTAATCCACTCCATTTTATGATCGAAAATTAGTTCTACAGGTTGATATAGTCGAAATCTTATTTCTTGCAGAAGAGCCCATCTGCCATTAATTGTTGAATTGATCGCTTTTCTAATAGAGTCCGGAAACAATCGTAGTATTTCCTCCATAGCATGTCCTCACCTTTTACTAGCTTTATACATAAATGTATGTCCTCTCAGCTGAATTATGACAATAGATCCGGTTAAGATTATAAAATTCGGTAAGTTATCACCTTAATAAGAAAAACTAGCAGCACCCATACAGGCTAAGTTCGCCACTTCCTTGAAAAGGAAAAACGTTTTTCTGCGTGCGATGCTTTTTAGGGAAGCTTTCCTCATCCTGTGGCGTCATCGGCACTAGTATGTCCTCGAAAAAGAATCGCTTTTTCTTTGTGCGGTGTTTCGCTGTCGAAGCCTTCCTTGTCCTGTGCGTCGGAGTTGGACGTGTCAGATTCTGTAGATAAATGTACAAAACTTTCAAGTTATATACTTTTCTTACTACTACCAAAAAAAAAAAAAGACAGCCCTAGTTTTAGGACTGCCTTCTTAAAAATTGTTATTATGCTCTTGAGATATATTTACCGTCAGCTGTATTTATCACTAATACTTCTCCAGCATTAATGAAAAATGGAACTTGAACAATAAGACCGGTTTCAAGGGTTGCTGGTTTAGTACCGCCACTTGCAGTATCACCTTTAATACCCGGTTCTGTTTCAGTTACTTCCAATTCCACATTTTTAGGTAATTCAATACCAATAACTTCACCTTCATATGTGACAATAGAAACTTCCATATTTTCTTTAATAAATTTTAATTCATTTTCAAGTTGACTTGTCTGCATATCTAATTGTTCGTATGTGTTCGTATCCATAAATGCATGTGTGTCTCCTGAGGAGTACAAATACTGCATTTTTCTGTTCTCAATATGAGCTTTACTTACCTTTTCTCCTCCACGGAACGTTTTTTCTTGGATACTGCCATTACGCAAGTTGCGAAGTTTGGATCGAACAAATGCAGCACCTTTTCCGGGCTTCACATGTTGAAATTCCATTACCTGCCATATACTATTATCTACTTCTATTGTTAGTCCTGTTTTAAAATCATTAACTGATATCATTTATCACATTCTCCTTTCATGACTATAGTTGAATTAAATCTTTTGATGAAAACGATAACCTCTCATTACCCGTTTCAGTTATAACTATATCATCTTCAATTCTACAACCGCCAACTCCAGGAATATAAATACCAGGTTCAACTGTCACCACCATACCTGCTTTTAACTTTTTATCAGATTTGAACGATAGACCTGGTCCTTCATGTACTTCTAATCCAAGGCCATGTCCGGTTGAATGACCAAAGTATTTTCCATATCCTTTTTCTGTTATATAATCTCTTGTAAGTGCATCTGCTTCCTTACCAGTCATGCCAGGCTTTGTTCCTTCTACACCTAGCAATTGCGCTTGTAGTACAGTGTTGTAAATCGTACGTAATTCATCACTTATTTCCCCGACTGCTAACGTTCTAGTAATATCAGAACAATAACCGTTGTAAAGTGCTCCAAAATCCAGTGTAACAAGTTCACCGTTTTGAATTTCCTTATCAGAGGCTACACCATGTGGTAGTGCTGAACGATATCCTGAAGCAACTATGATATCAAAGCTAGACGATGTTGCACCTTGTTTACGCATAAAAAACTCTAGTTCATTTGACACATCTATTTCTTTTACTCCGGGCTTTATATAACTTTGTATATGTTCAAATGCACCATCGGCAATCTCTGCTGCTTTTTTCATTATGGAAAGCTCTTCTTGTGATTTAATGAGACGTAGTTCTTCAATTAGCCCACTTACAGGGATTAATTCTGCTTTCTCAAATGTTTTTTTATATAATTCATAATCTGAATAAGTCACATGATCTTTTTCAAATCCCAAACGTGATATATTCAGATCTTTTAATTGCGTATTTATTTCTTGTTCAATCGGTTGTGTATGTTTAATAACTTCAAACCCCGTTGCTTGTTCATTAGCTTGTTCTATGTAACGAAAGTCTGTAATAAATCGTGTAGCATTTTTGCTGATAAGTACAACACCAGCAGTTCCAGTAAAGCCTGTCATATACCTTCTGTTTATAGAGCTCGTAATTAGGATCGCATCTAATTCTTTCTCTTCTAAACCATTTCTAAGATTAGTTATTTTCCCCATGGCCTTCATTCCTTTCTATATGTTCCTCAATAAATGCTAATGCGGCTAAACGATAACCAGAAATACCTAACCCGACAATTTGTCCATAACATACAGGTGCTAACATAGATGTGTGCCGAAATGATTCCCGTTGGTGTACGTTGGAAATATGTACTTCGATAACTGGTGTGTCAATCGCCTTAATCACATCTCTTAATGCAATGCTTGTATGTGTGTAAGCTGCAGGATTAAAAATAATTCCATTGTATTGCCCGTTAGCCTCCTGCAAACGATCAATCAATTCTCCTTCATGATTTGATTGAAAGTCATCAATGGTATAACCATATTGCTTTGTCAATGATGCTAGATTTCTAACAATATCCTTGAGAGAGAAATCCCCATAAATCTCCTTTTCACGCATTCCTAACAAATTAATGTTAGGCCCATTAACTAATAAAAGACGCTTCATAGGCTTCTTTCATTCCTTTACCCTTATATAGTATGACTCATTTAGTTTATCATAAAAAAATTAATTTTAATAACTATACATCTGATTTTTCTGACTTACGTTCCTGATTTTCTTTCATAACTGTATCATGATAATCATAAGAAATAGAATATCCAATGAATGTTCCATATATGATATATAAACAAACAGTGGATACAATCGTATATAAATTCATATCTGTAAGTTTAGAAATGTTTGTAAAGATTGGTTGCAAGACATAAAATACAATTAACCATAGAATTGCTCCATACGCAGCACCCATCCACATAATTCTTATTTTCTTTAGTACTCCATAATAAACAAAGGCTACTGCTACCGAAATAATTCCAATCATTACAATGGATACCACATCCCCTAACCAACTACTAGTCCATGCTGCAGTGTTCCAGGAACGCAAAACAAAGCTTCTTGGTGCTACTTCAGAAAAATTGAAGTAATACAAGAATACACCAAGTGTGCTCCAAATAACTCCACCAATAAATCCAGTAAGTAACGACCTTGATAACAGAGATAATGCTTTTTCTTGTTTATTTTGTTCTAATTTTGGATCTTCTTTCAAAACTGACACCTCCACGATTATTATTGCCAATTGAGTTAAATGCAATCAAAAACATTTTCATTACTTTTACTATTACCGTATGTTTTCCTGTTAAAATAGAATCAATTCACCATTTCGTGAGTGAAGATTTATAATGGTTATTAAGAACTGGTAGTTTTTAAGCTATTAAATTTGCACTGAATAAAAGCATTTATACTTTCAAAAGAAGAAAAGGAAATTGTAATGAATATTTTGAGTTGAAAAGGAAAGAATCGAAAGTAGTAAAAGATTTAAGTTTTTTTGTTGCTATAACTAGTCACTGTTATTTAAAATAGTATAATATCTTAAAATTGTATAAAATAATGATATAAAAGTAGAAGATAGTGGTATAGGTAAAGTAAGATGAACTGAGAAAGGAGGACTTCAAATGGTTCGTAATAAATTCTCCTCGTTAATATATATAATTATTGGCTTAGCAGTAATTGGCTTGATTTCACAGCTATTTACTAATACAGCAAACTTCTTTATGAATATCGTTGTTATGGTTGGTTTTGGTTTGGCCATTTTTGCGGTAGTCTATTTTCTCTTTTTTAAAAAACGTGCTACTTCAAGTGATATGAGAAAATATAAACAAGCAGTAAAACAATCAAAATCCAAGTATAAACAACAAACAAAATCACCTACTTCTTCAACCAAACGGCCACATGCCCTTCAAATGAAGAAAAAGCAAACGAAACGTGCTTCCCATCTACGTGTGATCGATGGTAATAAGCAAAAACGAAAAGACCGAGCTACTTTTTAAGTAAGCTCGGCTTCTTTATGTAGACCAATATTTCAGAAAAAGATCAGTGCTATGTTTACCTGTTTGGATTAACTCTTTTTTTACGAGATCAGTGATTTTAAAATTAATGGTATCGACATTCTCTGAAGGAATAAAAATAATATTATTCGTCTGAGACTTAGAGATATATCTTGCATCATGTGCTTGCATCATGGTGGAAAAAAGCGCATGGAACATCTGAAAAGCATTCTTTATTTCCCTTGCTTGATACTGCTCTTGAAAACCCGTTAATTTAATTCCTAAAATAGGTCGTTTCCTTAATTTTCCACCATTATTAAACACCCATAGAGGAAAATTGCTTAATAGACCGCCATCTACTATAAGACTTTTATGATTTGAACGCCCTAATAATTTTTTCGGCATAAAAAAGTAAGGAAATCCTGCACTCATACGAACAGCTCTAGATACTGGAAAGTATGCTGAATCAATTCCGTACACTCGTTCTAGATCATCAGGAATAACGACTAATTTTCCTAGTGAAAGATCACTCACCACAACTTTTAAATAACCTTTTTTGATATCCTTAAAAGATATGATACCTTTCTTCGCTAGCGTATTATACAACCAGTTTTCAAACTTATCCCCTTTATATAGTCCTAACTGAAAATATAAAAATAACCATTTGCTAAATGGTATAATACGATTTAAAGTAGAAGTGTCAAGAAAATGCTTCAAATCCATTTCTTCAAACAAATCTCTAATTTCATCCCACGTGTAGTCTGCAGCTAAAAATGAAGCAATAATAGCACCTGCAGAGGTTCCGGCTACACGTTCCATTTCAAGATCATTTTCTGAAATGCTTTGTAATGCACCAATATAAGCAAATCCTTTTATGCCCCCACCTGAAAATACCGCATCGATTTTCATTTATAATCTCCTTATGCATTTTATACATTTTTAAGCATAAAGAACTCAGATTAGAACACTAAATTTAAAGAACTCTAATATACAACAGATTTTATTTATCTTTTCCTTCCTGAATTTTCCTTAATCCATTTACACGTTCCTTATCAGATTTGAAGTATTGAACTAGATCACCAATTCTATCAATCGAATTCCAACTTAAATGATGCTCAATCCCCTCAACATCTTCATATATATTCCCCTGATCAACTCCGATTATTTCTAGAAAATCTTCAAGTAACTCATGACGAAATACAAGCCGTTCCCCTATCTTTTTTCCTTTTGGTGTTAAAATAAACCCTCTATATTTCTCATACTTTAAATATTCATCTTTATCCAATTTTTGAACCATTTTAGTAACCGAAGATGGATGGACCGCAAGTGCTTCTGCAATATCGGATACTCGAGCATATCCTTTAGACTCTATTAAGTTATATATTTGTTCTATGTAATCCTCCATGCTAGGTGTTGGCATTTTATCTCCCCATTTTAAGAATAAATTTTTAGTCAGTGCAACAATGTTTCTATTTAAAGCATACATGATTTTTTTAGCATTAACAAGCAACGTACTAAACAAAAAAGGAAGAACTAACATATAACGTTAGTTCTTCCTTCCCTTTCATTATTTTATAATCCACATTTTAGTTGTGCTCCACAGCTTGTACATGTATTACAACCACCTATATCCTCTACACTTCCATTTCTACATACCGGGCATTGATCGCCAACTTCAGAACCAATTGTTACATTCGTTTTATCTAACTCCTGAATAGTGTCCATTAATACCACTTTTGGTTTAGAAGAAGGTATAATATCTTCTGATTTCTCATCCATTGTGTTCTCTTCTGCTTTCAAGGTTAATACTTGTGAGTCACGGCTACCATCTACGTAGACAGTTCCACCTTTAGCCCCACCTTTATATAGTCGACGATACACACTTTCCACTTGATCAACGGTATACCCTCTTGGCGCATTTACTGTTTTTGAAATGGAACTATCAACCCATCGTTGGATGACACACTGTGTATCTGCGTGTGCCTCAGGTGCTAACTCCATTGCTGCTATAAACCATTTCGGCAGATTATCTGAATCTTGTGCAGGATTAGTGTCTAAATACTCTTGCACTATATCTGCTTTAACTTCGATAAATTTACCAAGTCTTCCACTTCTGAAATAAGAGAAAGAGAAATAAGGTTCTAGTCCAGTGCTTACTCCAACCATAGTACCTGTACTCCCAGTCGGTGCAACTGTTAATAAGTGTGAGTTTCGAATTCCGTACTTTAAAACACCTTCTCTTATATCTTCAGGCATTTTTTTCATATAACCAGTGTTAATAAATGCTTCGCGTAATGCTTTTGTTTCATCATCCGTTTTTCCAATTAAGAAAGGAAAACTTTCTTTTTCTTTGGCAAGTTCAATGGAAGTACGATAAGCAGTAGTTGCAATTATTTCAAAAATTTCATCTACTAGCATATTTCCTTCTTGAGAGCCATATTCTGTTTCACAATAAATTAATAGGTCATGTAACCCCATAACCCCAAGTCCTACACGTCGTTCACCAAGTGCTTGCTTTTTATTTTCTTCTAAAAAGTAGGGCGTTGCATCAATAACATTATCTTGCATCCGTACTCCTGTTTTAACTGTTTGCGTTAACTTCTCGAAGTCAACCGTTTTTGTATTTTTATCAGCCATTTCAGCTAGGTTTACTGCTGCAAGATTACACACAGAGTATGGTGCGAGTGGTTGTTCCAATTTTGTTATCCTATCGGCTTTTTATCCAATAGTTCTTACAGTTTAATTCCTGCAAGTTCAGCATACCTTTTCATTACACACATTTTTCATATATATCAATAATTCTTTTCTTCCACGATCTTCTCCAAAGACTGCTTTTGAGATAACTCTAAAATCCTTAACCCCAAAAAGTCCTTGGTTATTTTCTATTAGTGGAATATAGTGGACTTGATTTTATTTCATATTTTTATTTAGTGTGCTAATGTTGCGGTCTCGTGGGTGGATTATATTCTCTTCTCGAGGTTCACCACCTATGCGTTGCCCCTGACCAAAATTTTACTTTTAGCCTTCGGTTCGGATTAGCATCTCAGCCTTCCCGCTTCATCCCGCAATGTTTAACGTGAGGCAAACTATGCTACCTTACCACACGGATTTGTTGCGACTACTTGATCGCCATATGCTTTCGCATTTGTCATATCATTCGCATTGTCAATATAGAAGATACCAGGCTCTGCTGAGTATGTCGCACAAATATTGATTAAATTCCATAACTCTTTTGCTTGTACAGAACGGTAAACTCGAATAGCGTACCCCATTTCTTCCCATTTGCGGACATCGCCTACCTCATGCCATTGCTCATTATATTCTTTCATTTGTTGCTTTGTATAATTTTCTACATCCGGAAACCGTAATTCGTACACATCATCATTTTCAACAGCTTCCATAAAGTCTTTGGTAATACAAACAGAAATATTAGCCCCGGTTAAGAATTCGGAATTATGAACAGCATATGTTCCGCCAGTGTTTAATTTTTCTTCCGCTTCACGGATAGCAGCTTGTGTGAAACCACCTAATCCCGGCATTGTTTTATAATTTACAATACCTTGATAAAGGTCAATTTCTGTTTGTGTTAATGGTGTGAATTTTAACTTTTCCTGTGCTAGTTGTTTAATTTGTTCATCTTCGGTGTTTTCTATTAAGTATCGTAATATTCTAGGATTTTGCATTTTAGAAATGATAAATTCTATTATATCTGGATGTGAATCTACTAACATGATCATTTGAGCTCCACGTCTTGATCCGCCTTGCTCTACTAAATGTGTTAACTTCGCTATATCATCCAACCAGGAAACAGAACCAGATGATTTTCCATTTACACCCTTAGCCAATGTGTTTCGAGGGCGTAAAGTGGAACCATTTGTTCCAACGCCTCCTCCTCGACTCATAATCTCCATCACCTGTTTACGATGATCAGAAATCCCTTCACGTGAATCCTTTATATAAGGCATCACATAGCAGTTAAAGTAGGTTACGTCAGTCTCAGCTCCAGCTCCATACAGAACTCTGCCTGCTGGTATGAAATTTAAACTAGCTAACTCATCATTAAACTTACTTAACCATTCTTCTTGTTTATCTTCTGTTTGTTCTACACTTGAAAGACCGGTAGCATTTCGTTTTGCAATCTGCTCGTAAAATACTTCCAACGGTTTATCAATGACATCTAACGCACGTTTAACAACACCGGTTTCAGCCTCTATTTCATTATCCAGAACAGATACAAAATCTGAATTAACTTGAATGTCTGCCTCTCTTTTGGACCAGTCAATCGATTTAACAATACCTAAGCCTCGTGCAGGAAATTTTGGATCTGCTTTAACTGTTAAAACAACAAAATCGCCTTCTTTTAGTGTTTTCTTCTCCGTATCCTTGAATGCATATCGATCAAGCATTACTAACCTGGATACTCCCTTATGTGTCAGCTTCATATCAGTGGTTATGGGATGTACTTGAGGGAAAAAAGTAATATCCTGATTAAGCTGGTCTACATTGATTTCTGTCTCTTTTTCAACAAGAATCGACATTTTTGATCGCTCCTTCTCAATCTATTTTCTTATATTGATCATCTATTTGTTGTTAGTAATACAATACCACATTATAAAATATTAAAACAATATATTGTGTTAAAAAAATAAAAAAATACCATATATTGTGATTTGAACGAATAGAAGTCGTTTTGTCAAAAATAGATATTAACTATAAACAGGAGTAAATGAAAGTAAGTGAAAGTTAACACCGTGAAAATTCGTTAATATCGTCTTTTTCATAATAACCATTGAACTATTGATAAATGTTTCTGTCAAATATCGACATTACACTCAGCAAAACAGACTGCAACAAGCTTTACATAGATTTCACGATCAAGATAATAATAGGTGTACTAGAAAAAATAAGAAAATAGTCCTATAAGACATCCATAACAACACAAAAAAATACTTTGAAAAAATACGTATAAAACCATATAATAGAATAGAGTAGGTAAAGAGAAAAACGGGGGATTAAATGATGGAATTTTTAGTTATAGCACTTGTACTTATTATTGGCTTTGGATTGTTTCGATACTTTAGACAGCGTAATATTCTAAACACATTAACAGAGGAACAGTTTCGCGAAGGTTATCGTAAAGCTCAATTGATAGATGTTAGAGAACCACAAGAATTTAAACGCGGTCATATATTAGGTGCAAGAAATATACCTATGACTCAAATGCGACACCGATTAATTGAATTAAGGAAAGATAAGCCTGTTTACCTCTATTGTCAAAGTGGTTCAAGATCAACAAGAGCTGCCCAACTACTACACAAAAAAGGATATCAGGATATCAACCAATTAAAAGGTGGATTTAAAAAGTGGTCTGGTAAAATTAAATAAATTTTCCAATTTAAAAGGATGGTCCATTTTGACCATCCTTTTATAATTTACTTTCTATATCGTAAAATAGGTTTTCTTGCAGCAGTTGTTTCATCCATTCGCTTCACGATCGTTTCATGCGGTGCTTCTTGTACTAATTCTGGATCATTTTTTACTTCCTCAGAAATGGCTACCATTGTATCAATAAAACCATCAAGAGTTTCTTTTGATTCTGTCTCTGTAGGCTCAACCATCAATGCTTCTTCCACATTTAATGGGAAATATATGGTAGGTGGATGATATCCATAATCCAATAAACGTTTTGCAATATCCAGAGTACGTACACCTAATTTTTTCTGTTTCTTCCCAGATAAAACAAATTCATGTTTACAATGTTGCTGATATGGCAATACATATTCTTTTTCCAACTTACGCATCATATAGTTTGCGTTTAAAACGGCATATTCGCTTACTTTTTTAAGCCCTTCAGCACCCATCGTGCGGATATACGTGTATGCCCGCAGGTTTATGCCAAAGTTTCCATAGTAAGGTTTAACTCTACCAATTGAGTTTGGACGATCATAATCAAAAACAAAAAGATCTTCTTGTTTCACGAGAACGGGTTTTGGTATATACGGCTCTAACTCTTTAGAAACCCCAACAGGACCAGATCCAGGGCCACCGCCACCATGTGGGCCAGTAAATGTTTTGTGTAAATTTAGATGAACAACATCAAATCCCATGTCTCCAGGACGTGTATATCCCATGATCGCATTTAAATTGGCACCATCATAGTATAATTTACCACCTGCATCATGCACAATCTCCGCCATTTCAAGAATTTCTGTTTCAAACAATCCTAGTGTGTTTGGATTTGTCAGCATTAATGCTGCAGTATCTTCTCCAACAACACGTTTTAAATCCTCTAGATCGACTAAACCTTGTTCATTTGACTTCACAGTAACCGCTTCAAATCCTGCTACTGTTGCTGATGCGGGATTTGTTCCATGTGCAGAGTCTGGAACAATAACCTTTGTACGATTATAGTCCCCATTTGCTTCATGGAACGCACGGATCATCATTAATCCGGTCCACTCTCCCTGTGCTCCTGCTGCAGGTTGCAAGGAAACTTCATGCATACCTGTAATTTCTCGTAATGAAGTTTGTAAATCATATAACATCTCTAATGCGCCTTGTACACTTTTCGGATCTTGGTATGGATGTATGTGGCTAAAACCATCTATTCTAGCTACATCCTCATTAATCTTAGGATTGTATTTCATGGTACAAGATCCAAGAGGATAAAAACCAGAATCAACACCATAATTACGTCTTGATAATCCTGTGTAATGACGCATGATATCCAATTCACTTACTTCAGGTAAATCTGGTGCTGTTTGACGAATATATGAATGTTCTAACTCATGATCCAGATCGTATTTAGGAACATCTAACTCTGGCAAACTATAACTTGTTCTTCCTTCTTTACTGCGTTCAAAAATTAATGGAAAATCTGTTTTAGCCATTGATATCCCCCAATTCTTTAACAAAAGCGTCAATTTCTTCTTTTGTACGGTTTTCTGTTACAGCTATCAACATATGGTTTTCTAGTTCAGGATAAACTTCCCCTAGATCATAACCACCAATAATCCCTTTCGTTAATAACTTTTCATTAACAACTGAGATTGGAGATGATAATTTAATAACAACTTCGTTAAAAAATGTACCATCAGCTAAGACTGCAATATTTGCAGCTACTAGTTGTTGTTTGGCATAGCGCGTTTTGTGCATATTCAATTCTGCCATTCTCTTTAATCCACGCTTACCAATTGAACTCATAGCAACGGAACTTGCTAATGCATTTAATGCTTGGTTTGAACAAATGTTAGATGTAGCTTTATCACGTCTAATATGCTGTTCTCTTGCTTGTAAAGTTAAAACAAAGCCACGCTGGCCATCTTCATCAGTTGTTTGCCCAATCAATCTACCTGGTACTTTACGCATTAATTTTTCAGTTGTCGCAAAATAACCACAGTGCGGACCACCAAATTGAGCAGGAATACCAAATACTTGTGTATCGCCTACTACAATATCGGCACCAAATTCCCCTGGTGGTGTTAGGTACCCTAAAGCTAAAGGATTGCTCGACACAACAAACATTGTTTTCTTTTGTTGTTGTATTAATTCTTGAACCTCATGCAACGGTTCAATTTGACCAAAAAAGTTAGGGTATTGCATAACAACACTTGCAGTATCTTCATCTAGTTCACTTGCAAGTTGTTTTAAATCAGTTCGCCCGTTATAGTGTTCAATTTCAACTACCTCAAGGTTCGGTCCTTTAGCATAAGAATCTATAACCGCTCTTGATTCTGGGTGGACCGCCTTAGATACTAAGATTTTTTTCTTTTTTGTTTGTGCTGCACTTAGGTTCACTGCCTCGGCTAATGCTGTTCCCCCATCATACATTGATGAGTTCGCAACAGCCATGCCAGTCAATTCTGAAATCATCGTTTGAAACTCGAATATCGCTTGTAATTCACCTTGAGAAATTTCTGGTTGGTATGGTGTGTAAGCAGTGTAAAACTCAGAACGAGAAATTACGTGATCTACAACAGATGGTATATAATGATCATAGACTCCAGCACCTAAAAATGAACTATATTCTTTTAAGTTTGCATTTCGACTTGCCATTTCACCAAGTTCTTTTTTTAATTGAGCTTCATTTGCTGGCTTTTTTAGTTTTAAATCTTCTCTATAACGAACTTTCTCAGGTATATCCGAGAACAACTCTTCAGTAGATGAAACACCAATTGTTGCCAACATTTCATGTTTATCAGCTTCGGTCATTGGTAAATAACGAAATTCCATTACAAAATCCCTCCTTATTTTTCACGTTTATAGAATGGTGTTTTTACAACTACAGCTTTTAATTGTTTCTTACGTACTTGCACATATAACTCAGTTCCTTCAACAGCAAATTCAGATTTCACAAGAGCTAAGCCCACATTCTTTTGTAATGTAGGAGACTGTGTGCCTGAAGTCACAAACCCTACTTCCTTATCATCTGCATACACTAAATACTCAGTTCTTGGAATACCCTTGTCAATCATTTCGATCCCTACAAGCTTTTTGTCTGTACCATTTTCAACTTGTTCTTTTAATCTACCTTTGCCTACAAAATCAGAATCTTTATTGACTTTAACAGCAAATTTTAAACCTGCTTCTATTGGTGTGATATCTTTTGTTAGTTCTTGACCATATAGGGGTAAATTTGCTTCAAAGCGTAATGTATCCCTTGCTCCGAGTCCGATTGGTTCTAAGCCTTTATCTTTACCTGCTTGCAAGAGCAAATTCCAAAGGGCTCTTCCATTTTCTGCGTTTATATATATTTCAAATCCATCTTCACCTGTATAACCAGTTCTGGATACAATAGCTGCCGTATTTATCCCTGAAAAATAGACAGATGAGTCAAAACGGAAAAATTTTATATCCGCTAAGTTTTGATCAGTTACGCTTTGCAATATTTCTTCAGCTCGTGGTCCTTGTAATGCCAGTTGTACATAATCTTTCGAAACATTTGTGAGTTGTAATTCAGAAGCGTCATAATTATTTTGTTGAACTAACCAATCAAAATCCTTGTCTGTATTCGCTGCGTTGACGACTAATAAATAATGATCCTCTTCCATCATATAAATAAGGAAATCATCAACCGTTCCCCCATCCTCATAGCACATAAACGAATATTGTGCCCTATTTGGGGTTAATTTGGACACATCATTTGTAACAACATATTGTAGGAATTCTCTACTTTTGGATCCCTTTACAAGAATTTCTCCCATATGGGAAACATCAAATAACCCTGCTTTTGTACGAGTAGTTTCATGTTCATGTTTAATACCAGAAAATTGAACGGGTAAGTCCCATCCACCAAAATCAACCGTCTTAGCCCCAGAGTCTTTATATTCAGGATATATTGGGGTTCGTTTTAACTCACTCATCTCATCCACTCCTTAAAAAAAATACTTTCTAAAAGCATAAAAATAGAGATTCCACTAATACTAGGGAAATCTCTGTCCTTAAACCAGAAAGTTGCACACCTGTTTGGAAATGGATTCATATTCCTAACAAGCGCTTGCTCCTTGGGTGGTCTATCTAAATATAGACACTCTCCAGAGTAGCGTCCTACAAGAGTCTTTTTGCCTGAGAGATTCGTTTTCACTTGCTCCTTCGGCGTTACCTAAAAGTAAGCTCTCCCCTTGTATTCATTCGCTTTTATGAAATTAAAATAATTGGTTATACTATGATGAAATATCTATTTTATTCAGCCTTATTATATCATATAAAACTGCTGAAAGTAACGATTTGTTTTTTTATATGATCAAAAGTTATTAAATTATTAGACTAACACTATAAAGGATGTATCCTATGCAACAAATCAGTTTACATAAAGACACTAACTTCATCGATCAATTTCAAGACACCCTTGATAAAGAAGGACCTTTTTCTTCATGGGAGTTATTTCAGATGAATTACCAGGCAGAATTAACAACAATGGCACCTGCCTTTGACGGATTACATTCGCTTGATTATCTCCCACAAGTCAGCTTCTTACCCCATCAAATTTCATGTGCTGAACAAGTAATTGAAAATATGAACGGTCGTGCCATTTTAGCTGACGAGGTAGGATTAGGAAAGACGATTGAAGCTGGACTAATTCTAAAAGAATACATGATAAGAGGCTTGGTGAAAAAAGCCCTTCTATTAGTACCAGCTTCGTTAATAAACCAATGGGCCAGAGAATTAAATGAAAAATTCTATATACCAGCTATTGCACATCGAAAAAACTATCCTTGGGATCAATATGAAGTCATGATAACTTCATTGGATACTGCGAAACGTGAAGCTCATCGTCAGGATATTTTAAATATAGACTACGATTTTGTATTAATCGATGAAGCGCATAAGCTAAGAAATCATAAAACACAAAATTACAGTTTTGTTCGCCAGTTAAAGAATAAATACTGCTTACTCTTAACAGCTACCCCTGTACAAAATCAATTGACTGACATATTTAATTTAGTTTCCATTTTAAAACCAGGTCATTTAGGGAACTATGAAACTTTTTTAGAGCAATACGGGAGAAATCGTAAAAAAATAAAACATGATGTGTATTTAAAACAATTGATCCAAAAAGTTATGATACGAAATACTAGACAGCATACAGAACTAAATAATACAAAAAGACATATAGATACAATCTGGATTGACTTCACACCAGAGGAACAGGATTTGTATGAACAAATTGACCGTTTAACAGGAGAATTCTCTACATTTTCAAAGATCACTTTATTACGAGAAATATGTTCTTCACGAGAAGCATGCTACTTGTCCCTTCAGAAGATGGTTAGAGAAGACTCAAAGAAAGATTCCTCCATTCAACCTATGCTGGAAAAAATTGAGCAGTTACCAAATCATTCAAAGGCACAGCATGTAGTTGAACTTATTAAGAAAATAGGGAATGAGAAAGTAATTATTTTCACCGAATACAGAGCTTCACAATTTTACCTACAGTGGTACTTGAAACAAAATGATATTACATCTGTACCATTTAGAGGTGGGTTTAAACGCGGGAAAAAAGATTGGATGAGACAATTATTTAAAGATCATGCACAAGTATTAATTGCCACAGAAGCCGGAGGAGAAGGAATAAATCTACAATTTTGCAACCACTTAATTAATTACGACTTGCCATGGAATCCGATGCGTCTTGAACAACGAATTGGACGAATACACAGATATGGACAACACAATGATGTACATATCTATAACATATCCATCCGAAGCACAGTTGAAGAACACATTATGAAACTTTTGTATGAAAAAATAAATTTATTTGAACAGGTCGTCGGTCATTTGGATGACATATTGGCAGAGTTGGAAATAGACGATCTTGAAACAGAATTACACTCTATTTTCTCTGAGTCCACTTCTACAGGCGAAGCAAAGATCAAGTTGGATAACTTAACTTCTGTAATAACACATACGCAGCGTAATAATCAGGTTAGTGGGGAATCTCAATATGGCAATTAAAAATTTAGATGCATTTTTGCACACATATTTCACATCCCATCATTGTAAAGTTAACAATAGTGAAGATGGGGTACTTCATGTAAAGCTGACAGAAGAAATGGATAGAGCTTTAATGAACAGGCCTTTTTACTGGCATTATATAAAGAAGATGGGACAAAACGGAGACCCAATGCATCTAACGCTTATTACAAATCCGAATAAGCGGGACGGCAAAGGTGATTGGGTTCATTTTGGAAGCCCACGACTGCAACAAATCATTAATCATTTGAAGGAAAATGAAAAGTTCACTATGCTATTTCAACAGATTAAAACAGATAAAAATACGGCATTATATCCTTGGTTGGTTATGAATATTAAAATTAGTTATAAAGGAAAACAAAAAAAAGATGAAATCATTTCAATTGGACTACATTTAATTAACGGAATGATGAAGTTGGAAATGATGGATATATTACAGAAGATTCCATTACAAATGACAATATCTGACTACTGTTACACCATATCACCTTTAATAAAAATTAAAAGTGGTTTCATACGAATTGAGTCAGTCATTGAGAATTATATAAATAATCAACCACATGAGTGGGCAGACGCTTCGTTTAAGACGTTAAAAGAAGAAATAGATCTATTAAAACATTTTTATCAAGGTATAACAGAAATAGAAGATCTGGAACAACAAATGGATAATGAGATAGAAAACATGAAAAAACGTTATACCCCGTCCATTTCAATGGAGGTAATTAATGGTGGTATTTTTTATCTGAGTGAAAACATTAATCATCTAGAATAGCAATAGCAGGTCCCATCTTAACGGGGCCTGCTATTCTAACTTCTTTCGATAATATTTTAGAGCAAAGGGCAATACACCAAGCCATCGATTTGACCACACAAGCGAGGAACTACGTTTATTTCGTTTCCTCACTTTCTTTTCCTCAGACGGTAAATCAATGTAGGACACAAATGTCTCCGTTACATACTTTACATAATCATTTCCAGAAATAGTGATCACCTCAATTATAACTTTATATCAATTAGTTTTCTCACATAAAGAAAATCTATTCTTGTTTCATTTGATTTATCAATTCAATGACTTCATCAGCAACAGTGTATGGAGTTTTTTCATCAGTTTCTAACATAAAATCAGCACAACTCAAATAAATCTCATGTCTCTGGTTATATAAAGCATATTTATTTTCCAAGTCATTATTCCATAAAGGCCGATCCTGATCATATTTTAATCGATTCACTATGTCATCAAATGAAGCATGTAAATAGACTAATGTACCATGTTTTTTCATATGGTCTATATTTTCTTTTTTTTCAACGATTCCCCCACCAGTTGATACAACGCAATTGTTATGAACTATCGACTTTAAAATAGCTGTTTCATACTTCCTAAACGACGCTTCTCCTTCTTCTTGGAATATTTTCGTTATTTTCTTTCCTTTCTTCTCTTCAATTAAAGTATCCGTATCCATTTGTTTAATATTTAATTGAAAGCTTAACCTATTTCCAACTGTACTTTTTCCACTTCCCATAAAACCAATTAAATAAATAGTACACATTTATCTTACACACCCTAGTCAGATTTAATTTTACTTTACCTTATTTTGTTTAATAATTAAAGTTTTTAAAAAAACTTAAAAAATAAGAAGGAATCGCTCAGATCTTGTCGAATATATACTTTTACATAAAGGAGGTGAAATTCTATTGAACCCCGCAGCAGTACTTTCAAATAATCTTCTTGAGTCTGCCTTTCAGGCAAATGCTTCTGATATCCATTTCTATCCCTTCGCTGATGAAACCAGTGTATACTTCCGCATTCATGGTAAACGAACACTTCATCGAAAGATTCCAAGTGCAAAGTATCAATTACTATTGACTTATTTTAAGTTTTCATCAGGAATGGATATAGGAGAGATAAGGAAACCGCAAAATGGTATTTTAACTCACCATACTGTCTTAAACCACTATTCACTACGTTTATCTACACTCCCTGTAAATCACTTGGAAAGTCTGGCAATTCGAATACTACCCCAAAATGAAGATTATACATTAGAACAGCTTTTCCTCTTTCCGCATCAACTTTCAACTATAAAATCATGGATAAGCAATCGAGCCGGTATTATTTTATTCACAGGTCCAACTGGTAGTGGTAAGACGACAACACTATACACATTGCTGCAAACTATTTTAAAGGAAAAATCATATCAAACGATCACATTAGAGGATCCTATCGAGAAAAATATGAGCGATATACTTCAAGTTCAAGTTAATGAGAAAGCAGGAATAACGTATCAAACCGGGCTAAAGGCTGCATTAAGGCATGACCCGGATATCATTATGGTAGGTGAAATTCGTGACAGACAAACCGCTCAATTTGCATTTGAAGCATCACTAACTGGTCATTTAGTTTTAAGTACGTTGCATGCTAAAGATACAGTTGGAACTATACAACGACTGATAGAAATGGGATTAAATAAGTCTGATATACAACAATCACTTATTTCAATTGCATCCATTCAACTATTACCGATCGTTATAAACAGAAGTGTTACACGAAGAGCTGCAGTTTTAGAACTATTAGATGGCGTGTTATTACAAAAAATTTTGAACGGAGATCCTCACACATCCGAAAATCCTAGCCATACTTTCCAACATTTAAGAAAGAAGGCATTTGCTTATGGTTTTATTTCTGAGAAGACATTTATTGAATATGAAAAATAGACCACTAAACAAAGAATTACAACTTCGCTTTTTAAAACAATTGTCACGATTATTAAAAAATGGCTACACACTTATTGAAGCCTTAAACATAATCCAGTGGGATAAACAGCTTGTCACAACATCTGAATTAGTAATTTCTTTATTAAAGGACGGACAAACTATTGATCAAGCATTAGAAAAAGCTAACTTTAGCCAATCGGTCATATCGTTTCTCTACTTTGCACGAATGAATGGTAATCTACAAGCTAGTATTGAAAAATGCGTTTATATGTATGAACAACGTTTAGTGTATAGTAAGAAGTTTCAAACCACTGTACGTTATCCATTAATCTTACTTCTAACCTTTTTAATACTTATGTATTTCATAAAGCAACATGTGCTCCCATCCTTTGTTGACCTCTTTCACTCCGGTCCTTCGTCAAATGTTATTTTTTCAATGGCATTTATTGACATTCTTAGTAAGGGTACCGTCATACTTATCACACTACTTACCTTGTCTATATTACTTTGGTCATTACTTCACCACAAACTCAATATTAGGATGCGTATTTCTATATACAATTCTATTCCGTTTTTTCGTACGTACAAACGCATGCAAACTTCCTTCCTTTTTGCGACACACTTCAGTTCATTACTGAAAACAGGTATGCCAATGAAAGAAATTTTAAATATGATCTCGAAACAAAAAAAGTTACCCATTATCTCCTACTATTCTGGATTAATGACAAAGGAATTGTCAAAAGGAAGACATGTAACAGAATTATTAACACAACTGCCATTACTGGATATGCAACTATCCATTATCTTTCAAAAGAACACAGATGCAAGCACACTAGAAAGAGATCTTTTGATATACACCGAATTATTAACAGAGGAGTTACATCGAAAAGTAACAAAGATGATTACACAAATACAGCCCATATTCTTTCTTGTATTAGCAAGCTTTATCATATTTATTTACGTGTCGTTAATGTGGCCTATGTTTCAATTGATTAAAACAATTTAAAAATGAAGGAGAAACCAAAATGATATACAAAAATGAAAAAGGGTTTACATTAATTGAGATGCTAATCGTACTAATGATCATTTCTGTCTTAATCATTCTAATTGTACCTAACTTGAGCACAAAAAGTGAAGAAGTTTACGAAAAGGGCTGTAAAGCTCTAATCGCCGTAGTGCAAGCACAGACAGATGCTTATTTCCTCGAAAATAGTAGCTATCCTGAAACGTTGGATAACTTAGTAAGTAATAACTACATCACAATTGAACAAAAAACTTGTCCTAATGGAGATACTTTAAAAATTGACGGTGGAACAATAGTTGTCGATACAGAAGTTTCTTCTCCCTCCTAATTAGGAAATACCATGAAACATCAAAATGGGTTTACATTACTAGAAGTAATATTCGTTCTTGGCATTTGGTCGATTATTATACTTATAAGTGCTCCACTAAACGTTACCATAGTTGAAAAGCAGGAAGAAAAGCAATTTCTCGAGACTTTTAAATTCGATGTTTTATATATGCAAAACCGTTCCCTTTTAACTAATGGATATATAAAACTTACTTTTTATGAAGAAAGTTACGCTATCCATGAAGATAGAAAAAGACTTATAAAGCGTGACATACCTTCTAACTGGCAGGTTAACAAGTGGAATTTACCATTTTTATCGTTTGATCATGAGGGGACAATTAGACAACCCGGTACATTTAATATAAAAACTAACCTAACTAACTATCTAATTGTTTGTCCGTTAGGTAAAGGACGGTGCTACATTGTTGAACAATAATGGGTTCTCGCTTATTGAATCATTAGTAGCCAATAGCATTATGATGATGATCATCCTAACAATCGTTCCAATTATATCGTTATTAAATAGTGAAAGCGTGGCATTAAGCAATCAACGTGAATTTGTTTTATTTCTGCATGATGAACTACAACCTTATATTCATAACAGTAACGAATCTTTACCAAGTTCATACACTGTGAAACTAAATTCTTCCTTAGTTACATTTAGTTTTTCTAGTGAGAATGAATTTATAAAAGGATGTGCAGAATGGAATAATGTTAAAAATCAAACTAAAAAACACTGTATTTACGGCTATAGTCAAAATTGAAAAAGGCTTTACCATTCTTTCAGTTCTCTTAAGTATCACCGTTTTGTTTATTACACTGCCCTTTGCTGCATATTTAGTTAAAACAGCTAACATTCCAACGAACTATGAAGAGCTTTCCATCCAGCAATTTTTTATTTTTTTACGCGATGAGATGATAATTGCAACTGATATTGTCGTTTATCCAAACACGATTGAATATACGGTAAAGAATGGTTCACAGGTTACAATTGAAAAGTACGATAACATAATACGAAGGCAAGTCATTGGTAAAGGGCATGAAATCTATTTACGGGATGTAAGTGATGTAACATTCACATCACTATCATATGGAATTCATGTTTCAATTACTTCTTTAGAGGGTGAACATAGTGAAAAAGATATTATCTTTTATAAGTAATCAAGAGGGGTTTGTTCTACCCTATGTATTATTCTTTGCCGCATTAGCGCTCTTTGTCGTAATAGCTAGCACTGACAGGTACAGTAATGATGTACAAATTACACACAATCAAATCGAACAAATACGAATTGAAACATTAGTACAAATGGGACGTGCAAAATTATTGGATGAGTTGGCTCATATACCACAAGATAGTCCCATTACTTATTCTTTTCCTGATGGTGTTGTAGAGATATCAATTATAAGTATAAAAGATAATCAATATAACCTGCACCTCAATGTTACCACTTCCTCTGGATCAGTGTACGACACTACAAACACACTAACCCTGATTGAAAATAACTTGGATAATTAAAATAGAAATGCACACATTAGTAAAGAGAAATAACTTAAATATGTACATTTTCTAACAAACCACTAATTTACCCCTTTTCTCTTTCCATTTTTACTATAATAAAAGTAATAAACGTAGTGAGGGGGTTTATAATGGAACAAACACTAAAAGTTACAAGCGTACTAAGTGACCCAACACGTTACAATATTTATCAATATATTGTAAAGGAACATCAATCAGTAAGTGTTTTAGAGATAGCTGACAGGTTTGATATTCATCCGAATGTTGCACGACTTCATTTGTCTAAATTAGAGGATGTACAAATGATTACTTCGTATTCACAAAAAACTGGTAAAGGTGGACGTCCAAGTAGACTGTATAAGTTATCAGACGAAGTTATCGAGTTGAATTTTCCACATCGCGATTACAAATTACTTTCAAATATTGCAATAGAATCATTTGTAGAACTGGGTGAACCAGGTCGACAAGCGTTATATATTACTGGAAAGAAATATGGTACACAGGTCATACAGCGATATAACGAAACTACATCTTCTAAAGAGATTACAGTTGAACAGAAGCTGCATATACTAGAAGATGCAGGAACTATGCTTGGCATGTATCCCGACTTTGAATATGATGCAGATCTAAAAAGTGTTACATTTAAAATTAAAAACTGTCCTTTTAAAGAAATTGCAAATCAGCATAAAAATCAGACAATTATTTGTAACATGCATAACTCTTTTCTAAAAGGCATGTTTGAAGCATTATTTCAAAATGTTGACCTAATCGAGAAAGAAAATATGTTTCAAGGCTGTCAGGACTGCCTTTATGTTGCCAAACTTTCAATTGTTTAATTAGATTTATTTACAATATTTGTTTCGTCGTTTATAATAGCAATGATAAAGTTAAGTAAAGGGAGGGGAAAACATGGATCGAATGTTTCGTGTCCTCGCTTTTTGGACTGGTATATTTACAGTAATGTTTTATATTGGAGACATGCAAAATACTGCACTGCTATTCCTAGTTCAAACAGCATTTTTCCTAACAGTAAGTTATTTAAAACTTTCTGAGCGCATGTATATGTATTTATTTGGAGCTTATTGCACAGTATTTATGGTAGGCTTTACATGGTATTCAGAATTTATATTAGTTCCAGGTTTCGGACACTAAGCAAAAAACCCTGCTTACATATTTTTGATGCAGGGTTTTTTTGTATCTTAGGAAATTATAAAATTAGGAGCCTGTGTATAATTTGTTAACTGCTTAAGCCACGTCCAGCTCCTACGTACAAGACAAGGAAAGCTTCAATGAGAAACATCGCACACAGAAAAAGTGCTTTTCTTTTTCAAGGACGTGGCGAACTTAGCCTGTAAGGGCGCTTCTGGTTTTTGTTCGTAGACAGGAAAGTATAAAACTTTCTTATCTACATACTTGGCGATAAGGCAAGTTTTCTAATATTTCTTTATTATGAAATTTGATAAAAACCAATTTTTTCAATCTTTTGAGGTTTACACTATTGACAGGTTGTTATTATGCATTTATAGTTATAATTGTAGCTTAACTTTTATCCCTAACCAACAAAAGAGCAGAGCACATCCCCCCTAAGATCCTTCTCACGTGAGAAGGATCTTTTTATATTTCTGAAACGAATGGATTATGTAACTTTTCCTCTCCTATTATTGTTTTTGGACCATGACCAGGATAGACAACAAATAGATCATTCAAGCAATACAGTTCATTTTTGATACTGTGCTCTAACTGTGAAAAGTCACCACCTGGCAGATCAGTTCGACCAATACCTCGATGGAACAAAGCATCACCACTAATTACAAATGACTCCTCTTGGAATATAAAACTAACACTTCCTGGGGAATGTCCTGGTGTATTCACAACATCAAAAACAAACGAACCTAGCTTCATCCTACCAAGTTCAAAAAATGCTTCCGCCCGCTTTGTACTAATTTCTTGTTGGATAAATAATGATGACCCATTTAACGTTGGATCTTCTAGCCAATCTGCCTCTTTCTCATGTATATAAACATCAATATTAAAACGTGATCGTAATGTTTCCACACCACCTATATGATCAAAATGTGCGTGTGTTAACAGTATGGCTATAGGTGTAACTCCTTTACTATTTAAAAATGTGACTACTTTATGTCCTTCTCCTCCAGGATCAATCACTAACGCCTCATTGTCTTTATAAACGATGTAACAATTGGTCCCTAAAGGACCTAATGCCATTTGCTCAATGTTCATGGTAATGCCTCCATTCCAAGATAACTAAAATTGCTATACTTCCTTTTTTTAACTCGACAAATTCATCTTTTTCCATTAAAATAAATAAGAAGACTGTATAGATACATAATAATACAAATGTAATTCTCATATCAATAATTTCAAATGAGGAAAAGTACAAGGAGGATGTAACAAACATGGTATTGGCAATTTTACTTCTAGTCGTTACGCTTTTATCTGTAATATCAGTAATTCGTCAACTTAAACTTAAAAATGTTTTTGCATTAGGCTTCTCAGCTGTATCAGCATTAGCATTTGGTTTTTTCTCCATAATGACCATTATTAGCGAACTTACTGGTTAATACAACAAACATACAACAAAGCTAACTAGTTAATAGTTAGCTTTTTGTTTTATTATTTGGTTGTTTTTGAGAGAATCGCTAAATATTGCGACGTAACTTATTCGTGGATTTTCTTTCTCGACATCGAGTGCTATATAACCACTTCGGCAGAACACTTCGCTTTCCGTGGGCACGGCCTCAGCCAGGATACTACTTGAATCCTCTTCTAAGTTCCCTTGCGCCGAGGAAGCATACTTCGAAGCGTTATTAGAAAACTTGGCATTCGGCATGCCTTTACGGCGACACGTGCTGTTCCCACAGGACAAGGAAAACTTCGAAGAGTAGCATCGCACGAAGAAAATAGGTTTATATTTTCGAGGAGTCTACGTATTCTACATACGCTAGTCATGGCTTTCTAATCATTGTTGGGATAAAACATTTGGAATCTTGTTACTTGAACAGAAAGCTGCTCTAAGCTGCGTGGTGGCTCACCAGCCGCCCGCGTATCAAAGCGAAGTGTATTTCCAGAGCGAGTAAAAGCACCAACCATTATCTCAAGTTGTGTCGCATTATATATCAACTATAAAGATGAACAAGCAATAATGCGTGCAAAAACAGCCTATTATTATGATAAAAGCTGATTTAACATATTGTTAAATCAGCTTTTATACTATTTCTTAGTTTTCTGTTTCATTGTCCTCTACAAAATCAACAAAGCGGAATAAATCACTATAAATAATATTGTCAGAGTATCCCAATTCTTTTTCTACTTTTTCTTTCGTAGGAGTACATGGATCATCTCTCTCTGGTTGTACTAAAGCATTATTACTATCTTCCTCGACTGGGTCACCAGATTCACGGTCATAGCAAACCCCACCAGCTGAAACATACTCTTCACTGATAAAATCACCATTTCTCAGTGCGATATATCCTTTACGATCTTTAATAAATAAGTCTTCTCCAAACAACATATTATTATCGGTTTCGATACCTAACATATGCAAGATTGTAGGTTTTATATCAATTTGCCCGGATACTTTTGACATTACCTTCCCTTTATCGTGGCCAGGTATATGAATAAAAAATGGAACACGTTGTAGTTGTGTGAAATCATACGGTGTTATTTCATCTTTATCTAAATATTGAGCCATTGCTTTATTATGGTTTTCACTAATTCCGTTATGATCTCCCATCATTACAATAATTGAATCTTCATATAAACCAGCCTGTTTTAACTTACTAAAGAATTCTTCAAGTGATTCATCCGTATACCTCGCAGTAGGAAAGAAATTGTTTAACGTATTCGAATTTGAATCATATGGATCAATTGATCTGTCTTCTTCGTCAAGTTCAAATGGAAAATGGTGTGTTAATGTTATAAATTTACTATAAAAAGGTTCTTCTTGTGATTGTAAATATTTGATGGATTGTTCAAAGAATGGTTTATCCTTTAGCCCCCATCCAACAGAATTTCCCTCATTTACTTCATAAGCATCTTCACCATAAAAATGATCAAATCCTAAACTATCATACATTTGGTCTCGATTCCAAAAGCTTTTGTTATTTGCATGAAATACGGAGGAAGTATAGCCTTCTTCCTTTATGATTTCAGGCATAGCATGATATTCATTCTGAGCATGTGTAAAGAAAACAGCACCCCTGGATGATGGATAAAGTGAATTTTCCGTTATAAATTCAGAATCCGACGTTTTACCCTGTTGTGTTTGATGATAAAAATTCTCAAAATAGTAGGTACTATCATCTTCTACTAAACTGTTCATAAATGGCGTAACTTCTTTTCCATTAACTTCATTATTAATCAGGAAACTTTGCATGGATTCAACATTAATAAAGATAACATTTTTATCTTCTGCAATACCAAACAACTCAGCGTTTGAATCACTATTAACTTGAGTTTGTGTAAACTCTTCAATTTCAGGTAGATCGTTACCGTCAGCGAACACTCGCTGTGTTTTTACTTTTGAATGTACAGCTATATCATAAACATGATAATTAAATAGACCTATATTTTTCACTAAATATTCACGATCAAATGCTCTGGTGAATAATTGAGGTCGCTCCATTTCAGCAAGTAGAAAGTTACCAGCTAATAACATTAATGACATTGCCAAAGCAAAAACTTTTCCTCTTCTAGGATAACTAACTGCCATGATACTTGGCATTTTTTTACTTAGATACCAGATGATAACTACATCAGCAAAAAACAAGATATCGTAGAATTCAGTTAATGTAAAAATGCTTGAACCTAAATCGCCCATGTTGCTTGCTTGGAATAACTGTGGAATAGTAAGAAAGTCCGTAAATGAGCGATAAAATACCAGGTTAAAATAAACAATGATTGTTCCAGTTAGTATTGTATAACGTAAAAATTTCATTTGTCGAGATTGATTTTTAAACCATACACTTATTGCGAAAATTAAGAATGCAGAAATGAATGGATTGATCATTAAAATAAACTCTTGCATTGGATTGTCGAGCTTAATACTAAACATAAAGCGATATATAATATACGTTTTCAATCCAAATAACAATGCAGCAATTATATATAATGGTATCCTTGATTGTTTAAAAAACATTTATAATACCTCCGTTCTCCTATACTAACACGTACTAAAATCATCTATTACTTTCTATATAAATACCCTTTATAGGGGTAATTAAACTGTGCAATAGAAATTATATATTATATGACGTTTTACATTGTAAAAAAGTTTCATATTGCATTCTAATATTTTAATAGTTTAAATGTGATAGTAGTGTTTAAAATTTAATATTTTGTAATTTTTGCTTAACATAAAAAGCTGCACCAATAATTCCTGCATCGTTACCTAATTGAGCAATTTTAATTTCACATACTTCGTTTACTCTTGGAATCGCATAATTATGAAAGGCTTTTTTTATACCATTCAACAATTGATCCCCCGCTTTAGAAACTCCCCCACCAATAACTACCTTTGAAGGATTAATAATGGCAGCAGTATTTGCAATAACCAGCCCTAAAGTATCAACCGTACGATTAATAACTCCATTGCTATCTTTATCACCGGTAGCTGCTAAATTAAATACATCTTTTGCGGTTATGCTTCCTGCTTCATTAAAACGTTTTGCTAGCATACTTGTTGAATCCCGCTTGATGATATCCATTGCTTGCCGAACAATACCTGTTGCAGAAGCAATTGTTTCTAAACAACCAGTACCCCCACAATTACACGGATAGCCATTTGGATCTACAGCTATATGACCAATTTCACCTGCAGTTCCATTTTCGCCATTTAGTATTCGTCCATTAGCTATTATTCCACCGCCTACACCCGTTCCAAGTGTTACTGCAATGAGATTTTTAGCTTGATTACCTGAACCTTTCCAGTTCTCTCCTAGAACAGCAATGTTTGCGTCATTTCCAGCAAAAACAGGGATGTCTGATAAAGCTTGTAATTGATCTGCTAAATGGAAATTTTTCCATCCAATATTAACCGCTTCATATACAAATCCATTATCGCTATCTATAAACCCTGGTGCGCCAACTCCAATTCCAAGTATTGAATAATTTGTAGTATAGAATGTTTCAACCTGCTCTTGAATTGAATGCCATATGTCTTTAACAATAGTAGATCCACTATTACTTAAATTTGTTGGTATTTCCCATTTACTAAGAATATTCCCGTTTTCATTTATCATTCCTATTTTTATAGATGTACCACCAATGTCTACTCCTATAATCACTTCGCTCATTAGAAATTCGCTCCTTTATTATTCCTAAGTCTAGCTGCTTCTTGTCTAAGGAGTAGAACAGCCTTTTGGTAATCCTGGGTTTGAATAAAATGGAATTGATAAAGTTCCCTTATTTCTGATTCCATCAACTCTAGGTCAGCAAAACGATCTCCAGTATATATAAATGTTCCGAACCTTTTTAATCGTTGCTGTACATCATAAACAGTTTTCATTAAAATCACCAATCTTCATTATATCAAAACCAACAGAATTAAGGAATAGGGAAACGTGTATTACTTTGTCATAAGAATAAGATCCAGATATTTTAGCGATCTGGATCTTGAGGGTTTAAAAAAGTAGGTCTTCTATTTTTCAGTGGTATAGGGGCACGGATAAAAATATCCCGAAAAGCCTTAAAGGAAAACGGAATGAACGGCCAGAAGTAAGGAATTTTAAATGTCTTCATATTGGCTAAGTAAAGTAACCACAACGAGATGCCAACAACATAACCGATTAAACCAAACAATGCCGTAGATAGCAGTAAAAACAGCCGCACTAGACGATTTGCTAAACTTAACTCATAACTTGGTGTTGCATAAGTTCCAATTGCTGCAACCGCTAAATAAAGAACTACTTCATAAGAAAATAATCCGACTTCTATTGCCACCTGCCCAATCAATATCGCTGCAACCAGGCCTAAAGCAGTTGCTAACGGCGTCGGTGTGTGAATGGCTGCCATCCTCAATATGTCAATCCCAATTTCAGCAATAATAAACTGGACGATTAACGGAATCGCTCCAGACTCAGCTGGTCCAATGTATTCTAGACCTGCAGGTAATAAATTCGGATTTGTTGAAAATAAATAATATAATGGTAAAAGAAAAATCGATGCTATAACTGCAAAAAATCGTACCATTCGTAAATAGGCACCAACTAAAGGCTTTTGTCTATACTCTTCAGCATGCTGCAGATGATGCCAATATGTTGCTGGTGTAATCATTACACTTGGTGAACCATCAATGATTATAAGCACATGACCTTCATATAAATGTGCTGCAGCAGTATCTGGTCGCTCCGTATATCGAACACTTGGATATGGATTCCAGTGTCTACCACTAATAAACTCCTCAATTGTTTTTTCAGCCATTGGAAGACCATCTGTATCAATAGTTTGAAGAACTTCTTTTAAATCCTTAACCCGATTTTCATCTGCTATGTCCTCTAGATAGCAGATACAGATATCTGTTTTTGATCTTCTTCCAATTTGCAGGTATTGCATTCGTAATGAACGATCTCTAATTCTTCTTCTCGTTAAAGCGGTATTAAAAACAATGGTTTCTACATACCCATCTCGTGATCCACGAACCACTCTTTCTAAATCCGGTTCATCTGGAGATCGGACTGGGTATGTTCTTGCATCAATCATTAGCACTTTGTCAAGTCCCTCGACTACTAAGGCTGTAGGTCCCCCTAACACAAGGTCAGCAGCTTCATTTAAGTCCGTTACTTGATCTATTTCCACATAAGGTATATATGTCTTTAATAACTTTTCTAAAGCATCTGGTTCTAATTCTTCAGGCTCAATTTTGGCCAAAAATTTCATCAATAGATGTAAAATATCATCCTTCACTAGTCCATCTATTAAAAATAGAGCCATTTTTTTACCAGCATATTCTAAATCCAATTGCACCATATCAAAGCTATCATCTACAGCTAATCGTTCTTTTAAATACCCCACATTTTTTTGATGTGTTGAAAAAATAGGCTGCTTTTTATTTTCCATTATGTCCACCTTAAATCTTTAATATTATAGCATTAGTTTGAACGAAAACCTTCATATTATACGATTATAAAAAGCATAAAAGCTTGTTTTAGAACATACAACATAATAAAGTCATGGTGGACAAAGGATGTTTAAAATGAATAAAAGAACTAACATTTTCATAATTTTAATATCCCTCTTTTTAGTAGGAACTATTTATATTATTATTACTGACTCAAAACCTGCAATCACCTATTTCTCTCATGATGACCAAACATCTTTTGAAGATAATTATACAAATTTAGAATTCGCTTCTGAGAAAGGAAAAAATGCATATGAAATCTCATGGAATAGTGGATCAAAAGTCGATAAAAGTATTTATTTAAGGCAGGACGCCTCGCTTCTGTTTGATAATGGAAGACTTAGAGGTGTAAAAAGTAAATGGGTACAAAACACAGATATTATAAGTTTAAAAGAAAATGTATCCAGTGAAGACAGTAGTTTTTTTCAAGCGATCTCCATTCATCATGGAGAAATTCATTATCCTGATGATGAAATTAAAAGTATTCAACAAATGTCGTATGACGAATTATTTGTAGTTGATTCACCAAATACTGTACTGGAATCCTTTCATGTACCAGATAATGAATTTAAAAAAGAATGGAAGGAGTTATTAGTCAGAACAACAAAACAGCAGTTACTCTATCATTGGCATCAACTCACAGGTTATTTTCAGATTAATTATGAAGATTACCATGCCATCCCTTTTACCAGCTTATACAAATATCATAAAAAGCCCTTGCCTTCTTTCAACCAGGAGCAAACGAATCAAATAATTGGACAACTATGGGAAGGTATTTATAAAAATTATATCGTCCCAGCAGCTAACTCTGAAGAAAATAATTTAAAGAGTTTTGTCCCTATTATTTTAGTAGAAAAGCAAAAAGATCATTTACTTGTTTTATATGAATTGAATGGTACAAAACAAAGGCTAATTCAAAATTTACCTCCATTTTAACAGAAAATTGGATTAGCGTATTACATATGACTTTCTTTATTATTTTGGTTTTTCTCCTATTATTTTTTCATATAATGAACTAAATTCTTCTTTCTTTGAATTTAGTTCATATGCTTTTTCAATAGACTCTTTTGCCTTATTCATTTCCCCGCGACTATGGTATAGACTCGCCAAATTATAATAAGCTTCCGGTATCTCATCGGTTAATTGAATCGTCTCTTCTAAATCTTTAATAGCCAATTCAGGATTGTTCAAGTGGATATTAGCATACGATCTTTGAAACAGTAAGTGTGGTTTAACATCTTTAGGGTCCTCTAATCCTATGGTTGCCCTCTGTACTATTTCTTCATAGTTATTAACTTTTACCAATTCTTCAATCTTGATTAACTGGTAAGATGCACTATTCAAATTGTTTTGTGTACCAAAAACAACTAAGCCTGTAATAATAACTATATACAGAATTACAGCAGCTAATTGGATACTGAGATTTTTCTTTTTTGGTAGATGAAGAATTGCAGATGCCAAAAAACCAGCAAATAATCCACCCAGGTGTGCCCCATTATCAACTTGTGGCACAGCAAAGCCAAAAATAATATTAATACCAATCAATATAAGTAAACCTTTTCCCATTGTTTGAAAAAATATTTTCTTATGAATCAATCCGAAAAATAATAATGCCCCAAAAAGTCCAAATAAAGCTCCTGATGCACCCGCTGAAACATTGACCGTAAAAGCAAAACTTGCTAACCCTCCACCTATTCCTGCTAAAAAATAAATAACTAAAAATCTAATCGATCCATATATTCGTTCCACCGTAATTCCTAAATAATATACGGCTAACATATTCATAAACAAATGTAATAGGCCAATATGTAAAAACATGGAGGTAATAATTCGCCACCATTCATTATTATCAATTATTGCCGGGTTGTATTTAGCACCAAAATTAATCAGGTTTTCAATATCAGTACTTCCACCACTGCTTTCAAGCATAAAAAATACGATTAAATTAATCATTAGTAACATGTATGTGAACCGTGGTTTACCATATGAAAAGATATTTTCTATTTCTTTTCGTTTACCATATAGAGCATTAGTTACATGCGTTTTAAAATTTTGTAAATCGTTTTCTTTTTCTGATTCTACGAGTGTGCCGTCTATTCTAACTTTAGATGTTTCCGTCTCTTCCTGTATCCTGTCTAGTTCTTTATGCTTTGTTTCTTCTGTTATATAATAAACTTTCATTTTAAGGGGGTTTTTTTCATTTAATTGCATTGGCTTTTTCAATATGTCCCAATCATCCACAGGTTCATGGGATGAAATATACATGTTATAGATCTCAACTTGTTTACCGATCAACAAACGTTTCATGGCCTTTGTTTTCTGGAATACCTGAGCGATATCTTTCTTTAAATGATTTTTCCAATCGAAGCCACCATGACATAAACGAATTACGTAAGATGTTTTTTGGTTATATTTCTCTAACCAAATCTCATTGTCATTTTCATTAATATGTAAAACTTCATACTCATCATACTTAACTAGGCTATAAGCTAGCTTATACATTGTATACTGTTCATCTAGGTACATATCTCTTCCTCCCCTGGGTCAATCATACCAAAAGTTCCAACATTTTTCCTAAACAATAATGAAAAAAAGAAGTTGCGTGTAAACAACTTCTTTAATTTCTCAGGATTGATTTGGGCGGGTGGTAAATATATTTGGTAATATCTTACTTCTTATAGTTGGCATATTCATCGTAACAGATATTGCCAGGCGACGTAAGAAACTTATAGCCAACAATGTATTGATGATTCTGTAGCGCCATTTAAAAAGTATGGAAACAGCAGTGATTATCAACGTAATTAGTAATACAACTCTCATATTAACACCCATTTCTATTTGTTTGTGGTGTTATTAGTTATTTTCCATCATGTTAAATTTATGCACGACTCTATCTAAGTATACCTTTTTCGGTTATTAAGTGTTTAACCGCTATATCAAATGGTTCAGTTGGAACCTCTTCCATAAGTTGTTCTGCACTAAATAAAGAAACAGTTTCATTAGGGAAATCTATTAAAAAGCGATCATAATAACCTCCTCCAAACCCAATTCTATACCCATAACTATCAAATAATAAACCAGGTACAATTAACAGATCAATCAACTTTTTGTCTATTTTATTTACCTCATCAGGTTTTGGTTCTAACAAGCCATAATACACCACTTCTAATTGCTCATAAGATTGCAACTTATAAAAAGTAAGTGTCTTTTCTCTTGGATCACACTTTGGAACACAAACGGTTTTCCCTTGTTCCCAGGCTTCTTCAATGATTATTTTTGTATTCCACTCAAACCCTTGTGCCATGGTAATGCCGATTACATCTGATTTCTTCCATATACTTGATTGGAATAAATAGTTGGCAAGCTTTGATTCAATCTTATTTCTTTTTGATTCTGACAGCTGTTTTAGAAATTTAATCGTCGATTTACGTAACTGGTTTTTATCCAAGTATAACTTCCCCTTCTATAATAGGATTAAAGTTTTAGAAAGCTCGACTTATTTCCAAGCTTAATGGTAAAAGACTTAGTTTGCACTTATGTACTAAAAATAAAACTCTTACCAAAAATAATTTTGGTAAGAGCATGGTTTTTACTTCGAAACAATTATTTTGTTTCACGATGCAATGTGTATTTTTTTAGACGTGGACAATATTTCATAAGCTCTAAACGCTCAGGATTAGTACGCTTATTTTTTGTAGAAATGTAGTTACGTTCGCCTGTTTCAGTACAAGCTAGAGTAATATTTACGCGCATGATTTTCCCTCCAAACTATAAAAACTTCCTTTGTAGGCATCTATTAAATCGTTTCAGACTTAATTATAATAGCAGAAAATTGATAATCAATCAAGACAATACTATGTAAAGTGGTAAAATCTTAGTATTTTCACTTCTTCAATTGTATGTTATAACTAATAATGAATATGAAATGGAGGTAGCAATATGATTTATGCAGCACTTACAATTATTACCATAGCAGTCGTTTTATTTATTTTATCATTTTTTATGAATGATAAATTTGAAGACTTGGAGAACCAATTGGAACAGTTCTCTATATCAACCATGAAAGATAATTATCAAATAAAGAAAAAATTAAAAGTTTTAGAAGAGGAATTACTAACAGACGATATGGCAGAAGAATTGTTACATAATGAATCAAAATAATCACCAATGAGTTTAATTACCTAAAAATGAAGGAGATTACAATGAAACAACCAATTCGCTCATTTTCACTAGGACTACTAACAGCAGGAGTACTTTTTTTGATCGTAATTTACTTTTCTGGAGATTCCACCACAGCAATTGAAGAAACATCTATCGAAGATTTGATTGTAGCTGTTGAGGACGATGGATATCATGTTTTAACACAACAGGAGTATATCTCTAAATCTGTAGGTGAAGAGAAAGAGGAGACAGAAGAAACTACCGAAGAAGCTGAAAATACCAATCAGTCAGATGAGAATAACTCTAGTGAGGAAGAAAATGACACACAAGAAGATACAACTAGCACTTACACATTATCGATCGATCCTGGCGTAACACCTTCAGAAATTAGTGATATATTATTCGATAATCAAATAATTGATAACGCTTCTGATTTCACACAGTATTTAGAGAATGAAGACTATAGTTTAAAAGTACAAATTGGTGAGTATGAATTATCGAGTGAGATGAGTCATTATGATATAGCCGAGGAAATTACCAACTAAAACGTAAAAACGCCTAACCTTCTTTTAAAGAGGGTTAGGCGTTTTAGTTCTCATCTATTCATCTTCATCATCATCGGCTTCGTCTTCATCACTATCAGCATCCTCCTGTACGTTCTCATCCCGATTTTCCTTCATTTCAAAATACGTATCCAAGATTCTCTCGCCAATCCGGTTGCTAATAGGATGCTGATTATTTACCTTGCCTGTATTAGGCGCAACTACCGCAAATGCTACTTCTGGTTCATCAAAAGGTGCATACCCAACTAATGTAAGATTTTCCGTGTCAATTTTCCTACCATCCTCAAAAACTTCATTTTCCGCCGTACCAGTCTTTCCGGCGGGGTTATAATCTTTATCACCAAAATAGTTTACAGCAGTACCTCCAGTTGCTTGAAATGCCCTGCGAAATCCTTCTTGTACCCGTTCGATAAGTGTGTCATCCATTACTATTCGATTTAATACTTCGGTGTTAACACTTTTATAAACTGATCCAAGTTTATCCTCGTAAGGAGTTGGTGTACGTATTTCCTTCAGAAAATGTGGACGGACACGATATCCATCATTTGCAATAGTAGATATATATTGTGCCAATTGCATGGTCGTAAATGTATCGTATTGTCCAATTGCAAAGTCCATTAACAAACCTGGATTGGAACTGCTCTCCCCTACATATCCAGTTGCTTCATATGGAAAATCTATACCAGTTCTTGAACCAAGACCAAATTGTCTAAAGTAATTACGCATTTCTTGAAAAGCACTTGTATCAAATGCGGCTTTACTACCATTTGGAAAAGGATATCTATGTTCTCCACCCATTTTCAAAGCTATATAGAACATGTAAACGTTAGAAGACCTACGCAGGGCATCATAATCATTTACCAGTCCTAGGTTTCGATAGGAACTTTTTTCTGGTGTACCAGCAATTTTGATCGTTCGGTCATTAAATACTTGTCCAGGTGTAATTACACCTGACTCATACCCCGATAAAACGGTTGCTCCTTTGATTGCGGAACCAGGACGGTGCTGGTCATAAAGCGTTTTAAATGCGGCATCAGAAAATCCTTCTCCATCATAATGCTGACCAGTTGAAGCCAATATTTCACCTGTTTGCGGATCTAATACTACAGCAAGCGCATCTTTCATATAGCGATTTTGATACGGGTGTTTCTTTATAGCTGCATCAAGCTCTTCACGGACTATAGTATCGACCTTTTCTTGAAATTCCATATCGATACTCAAGACTAAGTCCTTTCCACGCTCGCCCTCCACAACTACTTCTGAATCTATTACATTACCATTTTTGTTAGTTGTATACTGTATTTGCTCTTTTCTGCCACGCAAAATATTCTCGTATTGTTCTTCTAACCCACTTCTCCCAACACGATCGTTTCTACTGTAACCTCTTGTCAGATAATATTGTTTATTTTCAGCAGGTATCCCTTGCTCCTGTGATGTAATACTACCTATAAAGTTACTAAATGTACTTTCATACGTATACTCACGATCCCAATCAGTTGTTGCATTAATTCCAGGTAACTCATCTAAGTGTTCTGCAACTTGTGCATATTCTTGCGGTGTAATATTTGAATTTTTAACAATTTGCGGTGTTAATGAATACGCTTTGTCGAGTTCCTTTTTTATCAGGATGATTTCGTTATCTTTTTCTGATAAACCGCTGATTTCTTCTTCAGTAATACGATCTAGCATAGTATTATATTGCTCGGCATTACTCATGTCAGCTGCTTCTTCTGGTGGTACTCGACTATCTGCTAGTTCCTTATTTTCTTCGTCTTTTAAGTACCAGTATTCCTTTTTATTCCTTTCTGTAATAGTGTTTAAGGTGGCCTTCCTCTCTTCCTCATTATCGGGAAGCATGGTAATATAATTAGATAAATTTTCAGCAACATCAAGTCGATCGTCCGCTTGAGTCCCTTTTGCTGGTGTATATGTGATAGAATATAAAGGTTTATTGTCTACAATGACATTATTATATCGGTCATACATTTTTCCGCGAGGTACAGGTATTTTAGTTGTATCCTTAATAGTACGGTCAATTTCTTCTTGAAAATCTTCCCCATTTAAAATTTGAACAACTCCGAGTTGTAAAATTAATACAGAAAACAATAAAAATACAACAAAAAATAATATATTCAATCGGAAGGGAAGTTGTGATTTCTTCTTTTTCTTTTTCTCCATAAATGCTCCCCCATTATCAAAGATTCAAATCATAACTTATTATATCATTTATTCAAGTAAATTCTAATAGTACTACCGATTTTTTTCATCTGTTAACTGTTCTTTTATCATAACTTCTTTTTTATTAGGACTTGATAAATAAATATCCTTGATAAAGAAGTAAATAACAAGATGACCTACCCCAAATATTGCTAATAAAAACGGTATTACTGTTTCAGCAGACGATAAACTTACTGCTATTAGAAAAATAAGAATAGAGGTAACTCGTCCCGCATTGACAAATAACTCCCTAACGACAATGTATTCCACTCTTAGTTCTTTTGCTTTCGATGCTTTGCCAATAACATCATAAGTCATAGAAACATATGGCACATTTATAATCGGATAAGCAATACCAATGAGAATAGCATAAATGATCAACAGCATATAACTAATATTGAACAATATGATATACAAGGAAAAATATAGAATGATCCCACCAATTAAGATTGCTTTTTTTCGATTTGACGGTTTAATAAATCGTGTTGCAATAAAGTAAAAGATAAAGGATAGGCCTGAAAGAAATAAATTAAACATTCCAAGCGCAAATTCACTTTGAGTTATCAAATAAACCCATATTGCAATCACAAACAAGAATATACCTTCTCTTAACCCCTGAAATAGATGAGCGTTTAATATTCTTCCCCAGTTTTTATTATGCTTTCTCTCCTCCAAAATTCGTTTAAAATGAAAACTCCCTTCTGCTTGGCGGCGATTTAAAAAGAAACTGCATATTACCGCACAAATGAATAATATAAACGAAATGGTAAAGATAGTATTATATCCAACATTTGCTTTCATGTTAGCAATAATCGTACCAGCAAGTATTGGGCCAATCATACCACCAAGAGACTGTAATACACCAAGAAATCCATTAAAGAAATCTCGAGTATCTGGCTCTGTAATTTCAAAGGTCAGTAAATTAAAGGCTAGCCAATAGAAACCAAACCCAATTCCTAATAAACTGCCTAAGATGAAATTATAAGTTGCTGCCTTTTCTCCTATTAATAATACACTCAAAAAAAATAGCGATAAAAAGATTACCCCTAAACGTAAAACAATTACACGGTCCATTTTTTTTGCCATTTTCCCAGCTACTATAAAGGTTATTGGTTGCAGCAAATAAATCCCTAAATTGTACATTGCTATGGTTATATAATCGCCGGATTGTTTCCAAAGATATATATTTACAAAAGTATTAGAAAGAAAAATCCCCAATGAGTAAAGACCACCAATAACCAATAAAAATAGAAGATCACGATTTATATCAATCTTTCCGAAGATGTGTTGTAATCCTTTACGCATATATCAATACCCCTTTTGTTGTCTATAATAGTTTAATCAAATAATGCTTAGATATACAAAAGAGATACGTATACAATAAGAAAAAAAGGACGTGAGATTTAATCCCACGTCCTTTCTATTTATGATTTACTTAGCGTTGTTATAGTTTTTACTTACTTCATCCCAGTTTACAACGTTCCAGAATGCAGATGCATATTCAGGACGCTTGTTTTGATATTTAAGATAATAAGCATGTTCCCACACATCAAGACCTAAAATAGGTGTCTTTCCGTCCATTACTGGAGTATCTTGATTTGGTGTGCTTGTTACTTCAACTTCTCCATTAGATACTACTAACCATGCCCAACCAGAACCAAAGCGCGTTTTTGCTGCTGTTTCAAATTCCTCTTTAAATTTATCGAAGTTTCCAAATTTAGCAGTGATTTTGTCCGCCAGTTCTCCTGTTGGTTCTCCGCCACCGTTTGGTGAAAGGACTTTCCAGAATAGGCTGTGATTTGCGTGTCCCCCACCATTATTTCTAACAGCAGTGCGTACACCTTCAGGAACAGCATCTAGATTGCTTAATAAATCCTCAAGTGATTTATCTTGAAGCTCTGCATGCCCTTCTAAAGCACCGTTTAACTTTGTAACGTAAGTATTGTGATGCTTAGTATGATGAATGTTCATTGTTTCTTTGTCAATTGTAGGTTCTAAAGCATCATATGCATAAGGTAACTCTGGTAATTCAAATTTTGCCATGGTTAAGTTCCTCCTTCAATAATGTGTTATCAAAAGGATTAATATTCCTTTAAAATTAACATTATCAAAGGTTCATTACTCTTGCAAATTATATGCATGTAATTACTATGTAAATAGTGTAAATTCTTCCTTTTTGCCCGTTTACTAAATAATGCCAAAAAAATAAACAAGCTAATCGCTTGTTATCGTGTAGTTCATCATTTAAATGGTGGCTCGGGACGGAATCGAACCGCCGACACACGGATTTTCAGTCCGTTGCTCTACCGACTGAGCTACCGAGCCATAAAATGCTTATAATGGTATTTAGGTCTCGCTTGTAATATAACTTTGATGTTTCTCATTGATGCTTTGTGCTCGTCGTGTTGCAAGTGAATTCGGTGATGTCTCACTCCTCGCAAGCCTGCACCTGGATGCTTATTCATAGGTGGTGACGGCTCTCTACCGACTGAGCTACCGAGCCATAAAATGCTTATTATGGTATTTAGGTCTCGCTTGAAATATCTTTTTCTCGGAAATTATGTATGGAGGAGGAAGAGGGATTCGAACCCCCGCGGGCTTTGACACCCCTGTCGGTTTTCAAGACCGATCCCTTCAGCCAGACTTGGGTATTCCTCCGAGTTTTAATGGTGGACCCTGCAGGACTCGAACCTGCGACCGATCGGTTATGAGCCGATAGCTCTAACCAGCTGAGCTAAGGGTCCTAAATTTCTTATATGGGGCGACCGATGGGGATCGAACCCACGTATGCCGGAGCCACAATCCGGTGCGTTAACCACTTCGCCACGACCGCCATATGAGATTTATAAAATTGGTAGCGGCGGAGGGGATCGAACCCCCGACCTCACGGGTATGAACCGTACGCTCTCGCCAGCTGAGCTACACCGCCATCAAGGCTCCACAGGTAGGATTCGAACCTACGACCGATCGGTTAACAGCCGATAGCTCTACCACTGAGCTACTGTGGAATAATAATGAAATCTGTATTGTTCTAAATGTATCTACTATGTTTCAAACTGCTATATTTATGTGTTAAAAATTATTAGCGACGAAATATAATTTATCATGTACGACATGATCTGTCAATAACTTTTCCCAAATAAATTTTTTGTGATTCACAAAACTTATTTGAAACACCATTAATTACTATAGCATTTACGATGCTAATTTTCAATTGATATTTTATTATTTATTAAAAAACAAGCAAATTATCACAAAAATGAACGACCTTTCCTGATAATAATCAAGAAAAGGCCGCCAATCAAGTAAACCTTTTATAAGTAAGTATAATCATATTTCGTGTGTAAATTCGTTTTACTTATCACCAAGTACTTCTTCTGCAATATTTACTGCGTGATCACCAATTCGTTCTAAGTTACTTATAATGTCAACAAACACAATCCCTGCTGAACCATTACACGCTCCTTCGTTCATTCGTATAATGTGTTTCTTACGATACTTACGTTCCAATTTATCAATTTGATCCTCTTTTTGTACAACGGCTAAGGCTTCTTCTCTGTCCATCTGCTCAAGAGCCTTAACAGCCTGTTGCACAGTCATTATGGTTAAGTCAAACATATCATTCAGATCTTCTTGTGCTTGTTCTGTTAGATCTACTTTATTAGAAATTTTATAATCAATTAATTCTATAATATTCTCAAAGTGATCACCAATTCGCTCAATATCACGAACAGAATCAATCAATGCTGTATGTTTTGCACTTTCTATTTCTGACATAGACCTTCCAGATATTTCCACTAGATAATCTGTAATTTTACGGTCTAAATTATTTAAAGCTCCTTCAATCTGTATAGCCATCTCAGAATGTTTCTGTTGATGAGTATTTAAATAAAGGCTTGTTGATTCTAGTCCTTTGTATGCGTATTCACCCATTCGGATGACTTCAGCTTTTGCCTGATCTAATGCTAAAGTTGATGATTGTTGGATGAATATAGGGTCTAAATGCTTTGGTTTATACTCAACTATAACGTCTTCTCCAGGAATGATTTTTGTAACTAACCATGCAAGTGCACCAATAAACGGAAATTGGATTATCGTATTAGCTATATTAAAACTACCATGTGCAAATGCAATTGTCATTTCGGGATTTAGATCGAATTGGCTTTGCAAGAATGATACATATTGAGTAAATAGACCTATAAATACTAAAAACACCGTAGTACCTAATAGATTGAAAATCACATGGGTAAATGCAGCTCTTTTTGCAGCTACTGAAGCACCTATACCAGCTAAAACCGCTGTGATAGTCGTACCTATATTATCACCAAACAACACTGGTACAGCTGCTCTTAATTCAATAGCACCCTCAGAAAAAAGTCCTTGCAGAATACCTATTGTTGCAGATGAACTTTGTACAACAAATGTAAATACGGTACCAATTACAACACCTAATATAGGATTACTACTCATGTTTAATGTCAGTTCCTGAAACGCTTGTACTTCACGTAGCGGAGACATCCCACTACTCATTAATTCCAGACCGAAAAACAAAGAACCAAAACCAAATATAGTTTGTCCAATTGCATTAACTTTCTTATTTCTAAAAAAGAACAAAGTCATGGCACCAATTGCCATAATAGGTAAAGCGTACTCACCAATATCAATACCGATAATAAACGCAGTCACAGTTGTTCCAATATTTGCTCCCATTATAACACCAATTGCTTGTCTTAATGTCATAAATCCAGCATTAACCAAGCCAACAGTTAACACAGTAGTACCAGAACTACTCTGAATTAGTATGGTTACAATAATACCAGCTAAAACGCCTAAAAAAGGATTACTCGTAAATTTATCAAGGATATCCCTTAATCGGTCACCTGCTGACTTTTGCAATCCGTCACCCATATATTTTATTCCCAAGAGAAAAATTCCTAGTCCACCAATAAATTCAAATATAAGTGTTTGTACATCGATTTCCAAAGGTTACTCAACCCCTTCGTTTATGTTGAATTTTGTCGCATGCTTTATCTATTATTGATAAATCATTTAGTTTTGTAAAGTGATACATTAAAAATTTACATTAAATTTACATTCCATTTTCTAAAACGATTATCTTATTACCTATACCCTATTATTAATTGTCTCATTCTGACTATTTATGTAATAAAAAGATAACACCCACGAACTAATACGTCCAATGAGGGTTATCTTTTCAGCATTACTACTTCATTTTTTCTACCTGAATCCTTGTTCCATCCACGTGCACCACTTTTACTGAAGTACCTTTTGAAATCCATTGACCGTTTGACACGGCACTGTAATCTTTATTTTTTATTCGTATGGTTCCAACTGGGCGTAAATCATTTAATGTTTCTCCTTCTTCATTTAACAATCCTTCATATGAACTATTCATTGAACTGTAGCCTTCTTCTTTGGTAAGGCGATCTACCAAGGTAATTTTAGACCACATATCCCGGCGTTTAAAAACTTTTAAAAACAGTAGAGAAGTAATGGCACCAACAAGTACACCCATAACGGCATACATTCCTGCAAAAAAGTTAGGCGCAGCTAATGCAACCGCAGTTAACATGCTTCCCAAACCAATTGTTGCAAGTGTGCCATCATTTACAAGTTTACCATCAATAATAATAAGTACTAAACCAACAAAATAAATAATAAGCATAATAATAAAGGAGCTTGTTTCTAAGTAGACAGAAAAATAAACGGTAATAAATCCAATTCCTAATAAAGCAAAAAAACCACGCATATTGGTTAAGACTTCACCAATTAAAAATAATGTCCCCAACCCAGTTATTACAAATCCAATCCAATTATATGAAAATATTTCTATTTTCCACACCTCCATTTACAGTAATTATACGTATTAAAGAAGAATAATGTTTCAAAAAAGGAGTAAATAATATGAAACGCATGGCTATCTTACTTTTTATTATATTATTTCTTGCCAGTATTTATAAAGATTTAACTATTGGAGTATTATTTTCTCCTGAAGATGAAAATGAACCACAAACACAATATACAACCAGTAATTATACAATTATAAAAATAAAAGTTCAGCCTGGGGATACCGTATTGTCAATCATGGAAGAGTTAAACAAAGACAATTTCCACACTATAGATATCACAAAAACACTTACTGATTTTCAAGAAATTAATCCAAATATAGATCCACATATCCTGAAAAATAATGAATTTTATTACTTCCCACAGTATCATAATAATTAGGAAAAGGGCTGACATATAGTCAGCCCCTTTTTTTTTTATACATAAGGAAGTACAAAAAGGGTTATTAAAATCGATATGGCACCTGCAACAATCGCAGTATTGCCTAACGTATCTGCACCTCGATTTTTAGAAATGAACCCTAATATTATCCCTGCTCCACCGAGTATGACAGGCATCATAAAAAAGGAAATTAATGATAATATGAGCGCTGCCCATCCAACTGCACTATTGACTTGGGTACCCATATTTGTTTCTTTTTCTCCTGTTTTGATTGCCTCATCATAATCATCTGCAGTTAATTCAGTCGCCATTTCCTCATTTCTTTTGCTGTAAGGATCGATAGCACCAGGGGGGGAACCTTGATAATCTTCAAGGTCGGTTGAAATAATATCCTTATTTTCTTCCTCACCATGATTAGGTGGTTCTTCTACTTCATTCTCTCTTCGTTGAAATTCATCCATATACAAATGACCTCTCTTTCCTATAGTTGAGGTGCTTTCTTAGTTTATGGATACTTCACAATAATAATGGTGTTGTTTATTGGTAATTATCAAATGGAAGCATTCTTTTTCAAGATTTTTGTGAATTTTCTTATGTACCTTGCATATAGTAACTACTATGTATCCTGCATGAAGGAGTATGATTATGTCTAATTTCCTTAAAGAATTAATAATTAATAAGATGAAATCGTTATCCCAACAAGAGATTATCCAATACAGTAAACAATATGGCTTTAACATAAGCCAAGCACAAGCAAAAGATATAACAACTTACTTAAAAAGTCATTCTATAAATCCGTTTGAATCGTCAGATCGCGCAAAAATGTTTCGTGATTTAACACAGATCACAGATCAGGAAACAGCTACTAAAGCACGAAAATTATTCAACGAGATCATTAAATCCTATGGAATCGACCATTTGTTTAACTAAAAAACAAGGGAATAACGCTAAAATAGCGTTATTCCTTTTTACTGATTCATAATCTTATCTTTTAAGTCTGAAATAAAATCACCATTTCTAATCATTTCAATTTCAAATTGATACGGGGCTTTTTTATTTTTCTTATCCTCCCCAACATATGGTGTTTCTAGAATTTTTGGTAATTCTGTTAGTTGAGGATGGTGGATTACATGATGTAATGCTTCAAATCCAATGTGACCAAAACCAATATTTTCATGGCGATCTTTATGGGCACCTTGTTCATTTTTACTATCATTTACATGGATAACTTTTAGACGATCTATTCCAATAGTTTTGTCAAACTCGTTTAATACACCGTCGAAATCATTTACCACGTTATAGCCAGCATCATGAATATGGCAAGTATCTAAACAAACAGATAATTTCTCATTATGTGTTACCCCGTCCATTATTTTAGCTAATTCATCAAATGTTCGTCCAACCTCTGAGCCTTTACCTGCCATGGTTTCAAGTGCTATTTGTACATCTTTATCCTTTTCCAACACTTCATTCAGACCTTCAATAATCCTTTCGATACCTTTTTCAGGACCTGCTCCAACGTGTGCACCTGGATGTAACACAATTTGCCTAGCACCTAAAGCTGCAGTTCGATCTATTTCACTTCTTAAGAAATTAATGCCCAGATCAAATGTCTCTGGTTTTACAGTATTTCCAATATTAATGATATACGGAGCGTGTACAACTATATCAGCTATACCATGTTCGTTCATGTGTTGTGTGCCAGCATCAATATTAAGCTCCTCTATTGGTTTTCTCCTCGTATTTTGAGGTGCGCCCGTGTAAATCATAAATGTATTTGCGCCATAAGAAGTCGCCTCCTCACTTGAACCTAAAAGCATTTTCTTTCCACTCATTGATACATGTGACCCTATTTTCACCATATTGCTTCCCCAACTTTCATCTTAGTTTAATAAGTTACTTTTTATATTTAGCCTTTTTCGCTAACTCTCTTTTTATGGATTCTTGCTGCTTTTTCATTTTTTTCTTGTACCCGGGCTTTACCTTTTTGTTTTTCTTAACCTGTTGCCACGCTTCTTTATCAATATTTGTAGATGTTTTGGTTCGTAAATTACGTTCATTCCATGGTTTTGATGTTTCCCACTGCCCATTTTTAACATCAGAAAATAAAAAGGATAATCCTTTTTGTTCTAATTTTTCAATAAGTTTAATATCTTTTTCTTCATAAATACTTATTGCTGTTCCCTCTAATCCAGCTCTAGCTGTTCTGCCTACACGGTGAATATAAAAATCTTCTTCTTTTGGAAGCTGTGCATTTATAACATGACTAACACCTTTAATATCGATACCCCTTGATGCTAAATCTGTTGCTACAATATACTGATAACGTAACTGTTGGATATCCTTTAATGCACGCTTTCGCTCTCTTGGTGACAATCCCCCATGAATCAATCCGACATTTAAGCCCTTCTCTTGTAAAGCAATGGCTAATTTATTAGCATGCTCTTTTCCATTCGCAAATATAATGGCTAGATAAGGATGAATTGCCTTGGACAATTCTAAGATCACGGTAGCACTATCACGATGCTTCAAGGGAATCAATCGGTGTTCCATTGTTTCTGGAGATAGTTCATCATCAATTTTTACATGTAATGGATTCTCTAAATACTTTTTAAAAAAATGCTCTAAGCGTTGTGGAATAGTTGCTGAAAAAACGAGTAACTGAACATCTTTTTTGGAGCGAATCAATAATTGATCAACCTCATTAATAAACCCTAAATCAAGCATAAGGTCGGCCTCATCAATGACAAAAGACGTTGCAGAATATAAAGACAGAGCTTCTTCTTTTACTAAGTCAAGAATTCTCCCTGGGGTTCCTACAACAATGTGTGGGGGTTCCTTTAACTTGTCCATCATCTTCTGCTTGTCTGTCCCACCAACCAATAACTTTGCAAACCACTCTTCTTTTTTACCTGCAAATGCAATGATCTTTCTTACTTCTTCATAAATTTGCGTAGCTAACTCCCGAGTAGGTGCAGTAACAACAAATTGCACTTCCCGCTTTGTACTATCAATTTTATTACATAATGGTAATAAATAAGCATGGGTTTTTCCAGAACCAGTGTGTGATTGACCAATAACACTTTTCCCTTTTAATATCGATGGTATTACCTGTTGTTGTATGTCTGTTGGCTGGTGAAATTGTAGTTGCTCAATAACATCTAGCATGACAGGATGAAACGTATAATCCTTAAACTTGTTTGAATTCATTTATCGATTGCTCCTTTTGTATAATCATGATTTATAATCATCAGCTAACTTATTTTGGTACTCCTCTTTCCTAAGCATTTTAAACAAACTGGAATGGATCCGTATTGGAAACGGAGGTAATTATTTCAACACTGTTATCTTGAATTTGTTCTTCAATGTAATGTTTCACAGCTTGTATCATTACCTTTTCAGCATGGTGACCTGGGTCGATAATAGAGAGCCCTTTTTGCCATGCATCTTGAGCAGTATGAAAAGTCACATCTCCAGTAATATACACATCTGCACCATGCTTTATTGCTTGATCAATGTATTTTTCTCCACTGCCGCCTAAAATTGCAATTTTACTTATGTTCTTATCTAAATCCCCTGTTACCCGAACATGTTGCACATTCAACACTTTTTTTACATGCTCACTTAAATCTTTTAAGCTCATATCAGTTTGCAGCTTTCCTGATCGACCAATACCATACGTAACTCCTTCATTTTCAACTGGGAAAATATCGTACGCAACTTCTTCATAGGGATGTGCTTTCACCATTGAGCTTACTACTTTTGATAGCTTATTCTCTTGTACAATTGTTTCTACCTTAACTTCATCAACTTTTGTGAGATCATTCTTAGAACCAATATATGGATCTGTACCTTCAAGAGGCATAAAGGTACCCTGTCCTTCTGTTTGAAAGGTGCAATGACTATAATTACCAATATGGCCTGCACCACTATAACTTAGTGCGCTTCTCAATTGATCTACATGAGTACTAGGAACATATACAGCTATCTTATATAACTGTTCTGTATATGTTGGGAGTAGTACTTCACGCTTTCCCATTAACAATTCGTCGCACAGCATGTCATTTACACCGCCATGCGCTGCATCTAAGTTGGTATGGGAAGCATATACAGAAATATCATATTTGATCAATTTTTGAATAATTGCACCTTGAGGAGAATTTACATCAATTTGGTTTATCGATTTAAAAAGGATTGGATGATGTGCAATAATTAAATCCACATTTTTTTCAATAGCCTCATCTACTACAGAATCTAAAACATCTAAGGTAACCATTATTTTTTTTACAGGGTTCGTAAATGAGCCAATCTGCAGTCCAACGTTGTCCCAATCATACGCTAAATAACGTGGTGCCCATTCTTCTAACAGTTGAAAAACATCTGAATTAAGAGTGATCCGTTTCATCAATCAAGACCTCCTTCATCCATTTTAGTTCTGTTTCAAATTGTTGAATTTTATCCTTGTTCGGTTTAGTTGCCTGTTTCATCTGTTCAACTACCCGGTACAATTTATCATATTCGTGCTGCCACTTTAGATAAAAGACCTTTGTCCTTTTTTTTAATAAAACAGGACCAAATAATAGTTGTTTATCTGTAAGGTCTATTTTAACATTGTTCATTTTCTTGTCAGCAACAATTATTTCATAAATATGACCATTTTCCTCGATGATGTCTTCATTACTGATATAGAAGTTTTGCTCAACTAACCAATTTCGAACAGTTCTAGCATCTACATTTGGTTGAGCAATAATTCGTGTTACAGTATTTAACTTCCTTTTGCCATCCTCGAGAATGGATGTTATTAAAGAACCACCCATTCCTGCAATGACAAGTTGTTCTATTTCATCCTCTTTTAAAACGTGTAGGCCGTTTCCTAATCTAACTTCAATCGCGTTCAACAATTGGTAAGATGTAACTGTTTCAAGTGCGCTATTATATGGACCTTCATTTACTTCACCGGCTATCGCATTTGCGGTTGAATCTCTCATACAAGTATAACAAGGTAAATATGCATGATCAGATCCGATATCTGCAAAAAAGGCTCCTTTAGGCAGGTAGGAAGCAACCGTTTCTAACCGTTTAGAAATTTTTAATTTATTTATCATGATGATCTCCTACTATTAAGAAAAAAGCTTTCTGCGTTTAGTCAGAAAGCTTCTATTCTATAGAATATGTTATTATTACTTCATTTCAGAGAGCCATTCCGCCAATACCTCTGCTTGGTCATCAGTAGCCATTCCAGGTGGCATGCTTCCCTTACCATTAATAATTATATCTTGAATATCTTCCTTCGAATAATCATTACCTACTTGTGTTAGATCTGGTGCTGAACCGCTTGATAAGTCTGCACCGTGACAACTTGCACAATTACTTTCAAAGATCGCTTCAGGATCATCACTAGTTTCACCATCTTGTGCTTCTTCCTGTTGCTCTTTGCCACCCTCTTCATCTTGTTGAATAGTCTCGCGTTGATTTATACCAATACTTGATAAAACAATTACCAAAAGTATCCCAATCAGTGCTATTAACGCATAAGGGATAACTGGGTTCCTCTTCATTGTATTTCCTCCTTATGTAATCCCCATATTCTATTTTATTTTAAAAAGCTAAATACATTTTACTCGAAAATACTATTAGTTTAAAGAGATAAGATGTGAAATTTTATAAAACAATATAAAAAATAGTAAATATAATACCGAATACACTAGTAATTTTTAAGTATTTAATATTGTTTTTTTTACTAATTATAAACCAAGATACAAAATGAATGAGCAGAAGTATAGCAATTACCCAATCCGAATTCCATAACAGACCGGTCAAAAACATGGTTGTTAAAAGGAGAAGGAACAATAACACGATTAGCGAAAGATGATAATACATGTCCTTGTCTTTTCTAAAATTCTGATACATCCAAAAAGAATATCCAATAAAAAATAATAGCGTACTTATTTGCAATACCATAGAAAATTGAGTAAAATAAATAACAAGAAATGAAAACGGTATCAATAAAAGCAATAAAATAATTTGAATAAATGTTGTTGGTTTAAATTTTTTATGTGATTTTGTACTTGGTTCAGTTTCAATCTGATCTTCACCGTTTGTATATAATGCTAAAAGGAAATCACAATATACATTTGGGAGTAGATTATGCTCTTTCCAGTAGTTAATTTCTTTAACAATCGTAGCAATGCGATTTTCAGTCAGACTAACCACCCCAATGTATACGTTATATCATACAAAAGAGCAGCCATTGTCTACAATAATGAGCGCAATGACTGTCCTTGTTTACTCTAGGAAATCTTTCAATCGCTTACTACGACTTGGATGCCTAAGTTTACGTAATGCTTTGGCTTCAATTTGACGAATACGCTCACGTGTAACACCAAAAACTTTTCCTACTTCTTCTAAGGTTCTAGTACGACCATCATCTAGACCAAAACGTAATCTTAATACATTTTCTTCTCGATCTGTAAGTGTATCTAATACATCTTCTAGTTGCTCTTTGAGAAGTTCATAGGCAGCATGATCTGATGGTGATACAGCTTCCTGGTCTTCAATAAAGTCACCTAAATGCGAGTCATCTTCTTCTCCAATTGGTGTCTCTAATGACACTGGTTCTTGCGCAATCTTTAAAATATCTCGAACTTTATCAGGAGACAGTTCCATTTCCAAGCCAATTTCTTCTGGAGTCGGTTCCCTCCCTAAGTCCTGTAGTAATTGACGTTGAACACGAATAAGCTTATTAATAGTTTCAACCATATGAACAGGTATGCGTATAGTTCTTGCTTGATCTGCAATTGCTCTTGTTATGGCCTGACGGATCCACCACGTAGCATACGTACTGAATTTGAATCCTTTACGGTAATCGAATTTTTCTACAGCTTTAATTAATCCCATATTACCTTCCTGAATCAAATCTAAGAATAGCATTCCACGTCCAACATAACGCTTGGCTATACTTACAACAAGTCGAAGGTTTGCTTCAGCAAGACGTCTTTTCGCTTCATCTTCACCATTTTCAATTCGATGAGCTAGGTTAATTTCTTCTGCAGCTGATAATAAGTCGACTCTTCCTATTTCCTTTAAATACATCCGAACAGGATCATTTATTTTAATACCTAGTGGTACACTTAAGTCGTTCAGATCAAATTCCTCTTCTTTTGCTATTTGTTGCATTTTTGGATCTTCATCTGACTCACCAATTACCTCTACACCTTGTTCCGCTAGGTACCCATAAAACTCGTCCATTTGTTCAGATTCAATTTCGAAATTAGACAAACGATCAGCTACTTCTTCGTAAGCTAATGCACCCCGCTTTTTACCTAACTCAAGCAATTGTTCTTTTGCTTGGTCGAGTGTTAGCTCACCTTCATTTTCTTTCGTTTGTGATAATTTTTTTTCGGCCATGAGTCCCCCTCCTTCCAGACTACATAATCATTCAATTTAGTAATTGTTTACGGATTTCAATAATTTGCATAGCTATTTGTGCTGCCTTTATTGGATCATTTTCTTGTTCAGCTATTTTTTGTTGTTGTTTGAGTTGATTTATATTTGCTATATCATTACTCTCAGCATTAATTATTCTTATATAATCGTTAATTTCCTGATCACTTATATTGTCATAAACAGGAATCATTGCAATTTCAATTACTAACTGCTTCAATGTTTCGTCTGTCAATTTTTCTACAAACAAACTAACATCAGCAGGATTTCCTTCTTCATAGTAAGCATACAAGTGGGTAACAACTATTTTATGCTCATCTATATTAAAGGATGCTCCTATTTCCTCCTGCACTTTATCAGTTATGGCTATATCTTGCAACATATATGCAATCAGCTGTCTTTCAGCATTATGAAAAGCCGGTAGTAATTTTTTTGATTGATAATTATTAGTTGCCCTATTAGTATATCTGTTCTTTTCTCTCTTATCCTTATGAACACCCATCTTTTGACGATGAGCTTGAATTTCTTCAACTAGTGTGTCCATTGTTACATTATATTCATTACTAAGCTCTTTTAAGTAATATTCCCTTTCAACTGAGCTCTCAATCCCTGCAATTTGCTTTAAAACAGTTTCAATATATTTAATGCGGTCTCCTTCTAAACTAAGGTTGTAATTTTTTTTCAAATACCGCATATAAAAGCTCATATATGTGTGGCTTGCTTTAATTACTTCATTTATAAATGAATCTGCACCATACTGTTTAATAAATTCATCTGGATCTAAATTATTCTTTAAATTTGCTATTTTCACCTGGAATCCAATTTTCCGTAAAAGACTTGCAACTTTAAAGGTTGCATCTATACCTGCATCATCAGCATCATAGCAGATAATAACGGTGTCCACATATCGTTTTAATAATTTAGCTTGATTTTCGGTTAAAGAAGTTCCCATAGTAGCTATACCGTTTTTAATCCCTGCCTGGTAAGCTGATATAACGTCCATATACCCTTCAAACAAAACAGCCTCATTTTGTTTTCGAATATGCTTCTTTGCTAAATCAAAATTATATAATGTTTTACCTTTTTGAAAAAGTTCACTTTCAGAGCTATTTAAGTATTTGGGTTCTTGATCAACCACAGTTCGGCCACTAAATCCAATGGTCTTACCTAGATGGTTCCTAATTGGAAATATTACTCTACCTCTGAACCGATCTGTTACATTGCCATCCTCTTGCAATGTGAGTAAACCCGCTTTAACAAGTACTTGTTGATGAAAACCTTTTTTTTTAAGAAACTCCGCAGTAAAATCCTTTACATTTGGTGCGAAACCAAGTTGGAATAAATCTACAATTTCATCACTTATTCCTCGATCTTTAAAATATTGATAGCCCTCTTTTCCATCCTTTGTATAACGTAATAAATGATGATAAAGCTTAGTTAACCATTCACTAGCCGATAATATTGTTTGATTCTCAGGTGTAAGCGAACTTTCTTGTTTATAACTTCCTTCTGGTAATGTCACACCACTTCGGTCAGCCAAGAACAATATCGCTTCATGAAAAGAGTAGTTTTCCATTTCCATTAAAAACGTAACCACGTTTCCCCCTTTTCCACAACCAAAACAATGAAAAATTTGTTTTTCCTGCGTGACTGAAAAGGAAGGGGTTTTCTCACCATGAAATGGACAAAGCCCAAAATAGTTCCTGCCTTGTTTTTTTAATTGTACATATTCGCCGATAACATCCACTATATCATTGGCTTTTCGAATGTCATCAATAGTTTCCTCAGGTATTTGGTTTGCCATCTTAACCACCATGCTTTACTTGTATTCGAGACTGAATAAAGAAAATCCTTCATGATTCGACAATATTCTTTTATTACCCGAAAAAAATTTCCTTCTATAATGTATTTTAATCTTAGAAGGATCTTTCCTGGTCATAATTTGTTCATTTGTCTTTAGTAAACACATGTCCCATATTACGTATTGTACCTCTTGGAGTTAATATATAAACCCCCTTAACAATTGGTTAGCAACTCAATCATTCTTCCTTTGTTCTTCTATTCTACATAAGTGAATTAGAATCCTTCCTGTTTATTAATGTCTTATTTTTCAGAATATACGACATTAATCATTTCAATAAAATAAATTTTATAGGAAGGTTTTCTATATTTTTGCACAATAAATGATTATAATACAATAATTGATAAATTGCTAATAAAAATACTTATATTTAAAATCTTACCAAAGGAAAACACTCTACAGAAAATCTGTAGAATGTTTCCTATTTAGTAGAGTTTTATTTTTTTATCATTTGCAAAATAGTATTAGCCGTTTCTTCAACAGCCTTATGTGAAACATCAATTACACTACATCCAATTTTATGAACAACTTTTTCAAAGTATTCCAATTCCTCTTTTATTCTTGATAAATTTGCATATGTTGCTTGATCGCCAAGACCTAATGCTTTTAGTCGTTCTTTTCTAATATCAAATAATTTCTCAGGACTTATCTGTAATCCAATACACTTAGATGGGTCCACTTCAAACAATTCTTCAGGTGGATCCACTTCAGGAACAATTGGAACGTTGGCAACCTTTAAGCGCTTATGAGCTAAGTATTGTGATAAAGGCGTTTTAGAAGTACGAGAAATGCCAACCAAGATAATATCAGCCCTTGCTATACCACGCGGGTCTCTTCCATCATCGTATTTAACAGCAAACTCAATCGCTTCTACTCGTTTGAAATAGTCCTCATCTAATTTATGGACTAATCCTGGTTCTAAGCGTGGAGAGTTTTCAAAAACACGCTCCATTGATTTCATCATCGGCCCCATTATATCAATTGCTTCAATATTTAATTCTTTTGCTCGCTTATTTGTATACTCCCGAAGTCTCGGATCAACTAAGGTGAAACCAATAATGCCTTGCTGTTCTTTGGCAATTTGTAATGTTTCATCAATTGTTCCTTCATCTTCAACATACGGAATTCTTTGTATTTTGTATTCTCCATTATTAAATTGACTTAATCCAGCTTTAATTACCAATTCAGCTGTTTCTCCAACAGAATCAGATAAAACGTAAACAAGTGGTTTAACAACCATGTTTATGCTCCTCTCTTCCTATATATGATTATCCGTAATTAATTCTACAAACACTTTAGTAATAGTTGTTTTCGTAATCCTACCCACAACTTCCAAACCTAGATCCGTATCTTTAACTACTGGTATTCCATCAATTTGCTTAGTAATTAGTTTACTAGCGACATCTAACAATAAATCTTCTTTTCTGCATACTGTTATATTAGGCATTCTTGTCATAATAATATGAACTGGCACAGCATTTAAGTCTTGCGTACCAATGCTCGCTCTTAACAAATCCTTACGGGATAGTACTCCTGTTAGACATGCATGTTCACCAACAACAAATAAAGTACCTACATCTTCTAAAAACATAGTGGATATTGCATCATAGACAGAAGCATCTTCCTTAACTACTATGGGAACGGATTGATATTCATGAACTTTGAATTTACTTATCTTTTCAGTTAGGAGTTCTGAACCCGTTTTCCCTGTATAGAAATAACCCACCCGTGGTCTAGCGTCTAAAAAACCTGCCATTGTAAGGATAGCTAAGTCTGGTCTTAAAGTAGCCCTAGTGAGGCCTAACTGTTCTGCAATATTTTCACCTGTAATAGGTCCGTCCTGTTTGACGATCCCTATTATCTGTTCTTGTCTTTTTGATAATTCCACTTCTTCACCACCCAGTAAATATGACATACTATTTACTAATATTATAGCCTAAATAGAGTGAATAGGGAAACGTGTTATATTAATTAGTGTTAAAAAACTGTTTCGAAACGAGTCTTTTCCGAAGATAGGGCGCATTGTCTCTTCTAAAACTGCTGTTTCCATTCAATTAAGGAAAGATCAGCAAAATCTTCTATTAAATCAGCTATACTCTTAACTAGTGCTAATCGATTATTGCGCACTTCTTCCTCATCAGCCATAACCATATTATGATCGAAGAAAGAATGGATTGGCACAGCTAATTTACCTAATTCCTCCAGTGACTTCGCTGCATCTAACTTTCCATTAACATCATGGTAAGATTCTTGAATCAATTCAAATTTACGAAACAGCTCTTTTTCTGAAGAAGTCTCAAATAGAACAGGGTTTATAGTCGTTTCTTGCGCTTTTTTCGATAAGTTTAAGATTCGAACAAGTGCTTCTTGGATATGCTTAAATGTATCATCATTACGTTTTGACGATAATACACTTGCTTTTTCCATAGTATAGCCGATCATACCAATCCTTTTGTCTAATACAGATTGAATAACATCTTGTTCAATTCCCTCTTCTTTTAACAGGTGGGTGGCGCGTAATTGGAAAAAGTCGTGCAGTTCAAGTAACACTTTCCCATAATCTATTTGATCAAAATTCAATTGTTGATATACCTGTTGAGCAATATCCAGTAGTGTTTCAATCGAAACATTCCACTCGTTTTCCTTTACTATTTTCAATATCCCTACTGCTTGTCTTCTTAGTCCATATGGATCCTGTGAACCTGTTGGAATAAGCCCTACTGATAGACAACCTACAATTGTATCTAACTTATCAGCGATACTAACAATTGCTCCCTCAACTGAAGCAGGTAAATTGTCATCTGAGTGAACTGGTTTATAATGCTCAGCAATTGCCTGGGCTACTTTAGCATCTTCTCCAAAATGATTTGCATATGTTTCTCCAATTACACCTTGTAACTCAGTAAATTCATTTACCATATTTGTAGTTAAATCAAATTTACATATTGCTGCTGTTCTAGCTGCATTACGAGTTGTTGCGTTGTCAGTATTTAATAAATGAGACAATTTCTCCGTCATTTGCACAACCCGTTGAACTTTATCACTAATGGTTCCAAGCTTCTCCTGAAAAACAACTTTTTCTAACTTTTCTAAATAAAATTCGATGGAATGTTTTAGATCTTCTTCATAGAAGAATTGAGCATCTGATAAACGTGCATGTAACACTTTTTCGTTCCCTTTTGTTACCGATTCAAGGGCGTAATCATCTCCATTTCTAACACCAACGAAGTAAGGAAGAAGCTTTCCATCACTTGATTTTACTGGAAAATACCGTTGATGTTCTTTCATAGATATTATTAATACATCTGATGGAATTGATAAAAATTGCTCTTTAAACGTACCCATGAATACAGTAGGATACTCCACCAAATTTCGTACTTCATTAAGTAACTTCTCATCAATTGGGATTTGGACGTTTTCTTGATTTTCTATATTTCTAATACCGTTTAGAATAAGTTTCTGACGGGCATTTGGATCTACGATGACATAGTTATCCTTTAATTTATTTTCATAATCTATTGGTGTATCTAAAGTAATTTGCTCTCCAAGGAACCGGTGTCCGTACGTTGTATTACTTGTACTTACGTTGGCAATTTCTAAAGAGATAACTGTTTCATCATATAAGGCTACCAACCAGCGGATCGGCCTAGCATATCTCATGGATTGTGTTGCCCATCTCATATTCTTTGGAAAGGTAATAGCTTCTATAATTATTTTGAACGATGGTAACAGTTCAGCGGTTTGTTTGCCTTCAATATTATTTTTCACAAATATATAAGTAGTACCTTTTATCTCTTTTGTATATATATCATTTGTGGTTTTACCTTTTCCTTTTGTAAAACCAATTGCTGCCTTCGTCCAATTACCATCTGCATCTTTGGCTATTTTTTCGGTAGGTCCTTTTGCTTCTTCTTCAATAGTAGTTTGCTCCTCTGCAACACCCCTCACCAAAACGGCAAGTCTTCTTGGTGTAGAGTAAGAGACAAGAGAGTCATACGCAATACGTAATTCATTTAACCAGTCTTTTGTTTTTTCTGCTAGCTGTTTTTCTGCATGGTCAACAAATCTAGCTGGCAATTCTTCTAATCCTATTTCAAATAACACATCCTTCGTCATTTATTTATCCTCCTCTTTTGGTAACATCGGAAAACCAAGTCGTTCGCGTTCTGCAACATATGCTTTTGCAATATTACGTGCTAAATTGCGGATTCTCGAAATATACCCCGTACGTTCTGTTACTGAAATAACACCTTTTGCATCGAGCAAATTAAAGGTATGTGAACATTTTAAAACGTAATCATATGCCGGAAAAACTAAACCTTTTTCCATCGTTACTTTCGCTTCTTGTTCATACATAGAAAATAGTTGGAAAAGCATATCTGTATTTGACTCTTCAAATGTATAAGTTGAATGTTCATATTCAGGTTGGAAGAATATATCTCTTACTGTAACTCCGTTAGTCCATTCTAAATCAAAAACATCTTCCTTATCCTGTATATAAGACGCCAAGCGTTCGATCCCATAGGTTAATTCTACCGCGACTGGATTGGCTTCCAATCCTCCAATTTGCTGAAAATAAGTGAATTGCGTAATTTCCATTCCATCAAGCCACACTTCCCACCCTAAGCCGGCAGCACCTAAGGTTGGGTTTTCCCAGTTATCTTCTACAAAACGGATATCATGTTTCAATGGATCAATGCCGAGTGCCTTTAATGACTCCAAATATAATTCTTGTATATTATCTGGAGATGGTTTCATAATGACCTGAAATTGGTGATGTTGATATAAACGATTAGGGTTTTTACCATATCTTCCATCAGCAGGTCTTCTCGATGGTTCAACATATGCTACATTCCAGGGCTCAGGTCCTAAACTTCGTAGTAAAGTCATTGGAGACATGGTACCTGCACCTTTTTCAACATCGTAGGCTTGCATTAAGATGCAGTTCTGATCAGACCAATGTTTTTGTAGCGTTAATATCATTTCTTGAATATTCTTCATGATTATATCCTCCCGTCATTTAAACCTTAATTTCTTAAAACCCTGTTTTACAACCTTTATGGCAAAAGCCTTGGTTGTACTTATGCAGTAGGAAAGATTTATAATTTCCTGTCTGCTAAAAAAGAACAAAAGCGCAAGCGCCCGTTTAGCGACGTATGGGCTGGACTTATCCGCATGAGATAAAGGAAACACGAAGAGCGGTAGCGAATCGATGTTGACTTATCGTAAGGAGGATCAGGAAGCCCACTAGTCGCTGGGCGCTGGAGCTGGACGTGGCTTAAGCAGTAAATAAATTATCCACAGGCTCCTAATTTTATAATTTCCTAGACAATAAAAAATCCCGTCCCTATGTCTATAAAAAGACATAGGGACGGGACTTTACCCGCGGTTCCACCCTATTTGCTCTATTAAATAGAGCCACTTTATACAACAATTACTCCAGAGTGCCTTCCTTATCGTTCTATTATCCAGCTTTCACTTTCCTGGATTCGCTTTTTAAATAGATATCAATAAGTACTAATCTCTTTCACTGCAATTTACTATCTAACTAAAATCTGTTCAAATAATACTTTATGAACAACATCTTGTCAACTAAATATACCTAGGACAATTTATCAAGTTGATTCAGAAACTTTTTTGACTTCAAAAAATAACCACCATACTGGTCATAATATGTATCTAAAATATGTCGCAGTACTTTTCTGTTTTCCTCTTTCACAGAAATCGTTCCTATTTGTTCCACTCCAACTACAGAAAAGACCCGCAGTAAATTTGCAATAGAATTTAGGAGCGTTGTTGCACGTTCATCCATATACTTACAACTGTTACATAATAGGCCGCCTTCTGAAACTGAAAATACAAATGGTGAATCTTTATTTCCACAATTCACACAATGGTCTACCACAGGAGCAAACCCGCCTTTTTTAAAAAGTTTTAATTCATACATCATTAGCGGTATTTCAGCATCTTCTTTCTCAGCTATCCAGGTTAATGTTTGAAACAATTGATCATAAATATAGGCATCTGGAGCATGCGTGTCAAAGAGTTTATCTGTCAATTCTGTAATATAAGCGGCATAGGCTGTCTTAATGATATCTTCTCGAATAAAACGAAATGAATTAATCATTTCTCCCTGCTGAATAGTGCTTAACCCTGTATTTACGTAAATAAAAAATTCACCATATATGAATGGCTGCGTTACTGCAGCCATTCGACTTTTTGGTTTTTTAGCTCCCCGTGCAATGGCAGATATCTTGCCTAACTTTTTCGTAAATAATGTTACGATCTTGTGCGTTTCCCCATAATCTTGTGTTTTTATCACAATACCATCTATTTTTTCGAGCACACAGTTTCACCTTTCCCTATCTCTTTAGCAATAACATTTAAATTTACAAATTAGTATCTAGTGGTGACACTTCTTGATTTTCCATTTCTACGTTTGATTCATTTGAATTTGGTTCAGTTTCTAACTCTTTCAATAGTAAATAGGTATCAATGTTTCCTGTTTGACTAAATAATTTCCACGTAAAGTCGATCACAAGAAACCCCACCTTTCTTTATAGCATGTTTGAAAAAGTACTTGTTATTAGGATGACCACAGATAACAAAACAATTAGTAATAAATTTTACCATGTTTAATATTCATCACTACGAAAACCATATTCTTTTAGTTGACTTTGCTTATTACGCCAATCTTTCTGTACCTTTACCCATAACTCTAAATATACTTTTGATCCCAGTAACGCTTCAATATCTTTTCGAGCATTTTTTCCAATGTTTTTCAACATACTTCCTTGTTTACCAATTAAAATACCTTTTTGTGTTTTCCTTTCGGTAATGATAGAGGCTTGAATGAAAACTGCATCTGAATCTCTTGTTTCAATGTTTTCAATAACTACTGCAATGGAATGAGGTATTTCTTCTCTAGTTAATTGTAACACTTTTTCACGAATAAGCTCACCAATAATAAACCTTTCAGGATGGTCCGTAACCTGATCTTCTGGGTAATATTGTGGCCCTTCAGGTAAGTGGGTTTTTATGACATTAAGCAAATGTTTTACATTATTTCCTTGTAGTGCTGAAATAGGAATAATTTCCTCGAAGTTATACTTGTTTTTATAAAGGTCTATTAACGGAAATAATTCATCTGGATGGACCAAATCGATCTTATTTAGGATCAAAAATACAGGGCGGTTTACTTGTTGTAATCGATCTATGATATATTGATCTCCTTTACCATAACCTTCCTTGGCATTAATCATAAATAAGATAGCATCAACTTCATTTAATGTATCCTCAGCAATTTTAACCATAAAATCACCTAGACGGTGCTTAGGTTTATGAATTCCTGGTGTGTCTATAAAAACATATTGTGCATCTTTTTCTGTTAAAACACCTTGGATCTTGTTTCGGGTAGTTTGAGCTTTATCACTCATAATAGCAATTTTTTGACCTATAACATGATTCATGAATGTAGACTTCCCTACATTTGGTCTACCAATTATAGCAATGAAACCAGATTTAAAATTATTATCCATTGATGTATCCTCCGAAGCAGTTATTTAGTATATAGTACTACAAAAGTAGTCCACTTTCATATAATCGACAAAAGCTTTTAAAATTTTTCTTTATAAGATAAATAATGACACAACATCGTTTAAGTTTCCATTATTTAATACGAAAAACCCATCAACTAATTGAAGGGCTAATTTATCCACGCTATTAATTTAGGTAGAAATATCACAATACCAACGATTATTGCTGTTATAGCAGCAACTAACACTGCAGCGGCGGATATATCTTTAATATTTTTTGCTAAAGGATGAATGGTTGGATTCAGATAATCAATTGTGTTTTCAATAACTGTATTTAGCATTTCCGTAACTAACACAAATCCGATAACAATAATAATCAAAGACCATTCAATTGTTGATAGACGACATAGTATTCCAGTAATAATCACCATGATTATTACTAGCAAATGAATCCTAAAATTTCTTTCTTTCTTTGCAACAGATACTAAACCATTCCAAGCAAAGGAAAACCCTATTGAATACTTTCTTTTTTTACCGTCCAAGCCCAAACTCACCTAAGATTTCTTCCTGTTTTTGAAACATATTTACTTCATCATCCTTATTCATATGATCATATCCTAGTAAATGAAGGAGTCCATGTACTGCTAGAAAGCCCAATTCCCTTTCAAATGAATGGTTGTAATCCTCTGCCTGTTCTTTTGCTTGATCAACAGATATAACAATATCACCAAGTACTAAAGGAATATCTTCACCAACAATATTAACTTCACCATCTACAGATTCCTGCAATGCAAATGAAATAACATCAGTCGGTTTATTCTGTTGTCGATAATTACGATTAAGCTCCTGAATCTCTTTATTATCAACAAAATTTATCGATAGTTCTGCTTCTTTAGAAACCGTTTCTTTTTCAGCTGCAAACGTTATTAAACGTTGTATTAAGTCTATATAATCAGATGGAACAGAATTGGTTTGATCATGAAAGTCAATGTGCATCGTTATTTTGCCTCCTTCATAGGATATTGAATTCTTGAGTGAAAAATACCTTTTAATGTTTGGCATACTGCCGAATGAATCTTTTTAACTTCTTCTATAGTTAGTGGGCTTTCGTCTAATTGTCCATCCATCAGACGGTCGTTCACTATGGAAGATACAATTTCCTCGATTTTCTCCTCTGTAGGTTCTTTTAAGGAACGAACCGCAGCCTCAACTGAATCACATATACACACTATTGCTGCTTCTTTGGACTGCGGCTTGGGACCTGGATAACGATATTGTATTTCCTTTACCTTATCATTAGTTTCCTTCTCTTTAAAATAAAAATACTTCAATAATGTCGTTCCATGGTGTTGCTCTGCGATTTCAATGATTTCTTTTGGAAGCTTGTGTTTTTTTAACATAGCCGCACCGTCATATGGATGACTAATAATAATATCTGCACTTTGTCTTGGTTCAATTACATCGTGTGGATTCTTGATCGATAATTGATTTTCAATGAAAAAGTGTGGTCTAACTGTTTTTCCAATGTCGTGGTAGTAAGCACCCACTCTAGCCAATAACCCATTTGCTCCAATTGCTTCACACGCTGTTTCACTTAAGTTTGCTACCATAATCGAATGGTGATATGTCCCGGGTGCTTCTGTTAATATTTTACGCAATAATGGCTGATTTGGGTTAGATAATGATAACAGCTTTATGTCCGATAAAATTCCTAAACCTGTTTCGAAAAAAGGCAACAGTCCAATAGTTAAAACAGCTGATAAGAAAGCAGCAGCAATCCCAAACCCGGATTGAATAAATAAATCAATCCATGTATATTTTTCAAAAGATAGAAATACAAATATCAATACCGTAATAATATTAATGGTAGCCATTCCTATCCCAGCTCGAACAATGGACAATCTATCTTTTACATTTGCTAGAAAGATAATTCCTGCTATTTGTGAGAAGAAAAAGTAGACTCCTGCTTCAACGTTTAAAGAATTAGGTATATCACCGTTAAAAATGATACTTCCTAATATGGCGTACAACGCTGCCAGTACTATAGCTAGCCTCTCGTGAATTAATTGTTTTACTAATAACGATCCGGTAGCTACAGGGACAACAAAAAACAATTGATTGACTGGCGTTGTATACAAACTAACGATTTTCATTAATGATATTACGATCACGCTAATCAACACAATAGATGCGGCTTTTCGTTTGTCTAATCGTTTCTGTGTAGATAATGAATGCATTTCATACCCAATAACACCAACAATCAACATAATTAAAAGTGCTAGACCAATTACTGGATATACATTTCGGTTATTATTTAACAAGCCAACCAACGTTAAATCTTCATAAATTTCGTTTGTAATGGTTTGTCCTTCTCGAACGATGATTTCACCAGCTCTAATAACGACTGGTTCTACACTGCTTGCTGCTTCTTTTCGCGCATCCATCGTTTTTTCTACATCGAAAAAGGAGTTCTCTACAATTGCAAATTCACTGAGGTCTGTTAATGCTTCTTTGAGGTTATTATCTAAGGTTGAATATTTTATACTTTGGGCAGCCTCGTTTTTAGAACTTTGAATATTTTCTGTTCGTACTCCTTTTTCTAACACATTATTCACAGATGAATTTAATAGTTCTTCACCCCTTGAACGGTCACTAGGTGAGGATTCAATTAACTGATAGAAGGTCCCATCACTAACAGCATCTGTTATTTCAGAGGAAAGGATTTGTTTTAATTGTTCTACTCTTTCTTGCGTTGTTAGCATTATGGGTGGATTATCTCCATTTTCGTCATCAGATGACTGCCTATTATGTAATTTGTCTTCTCCTAATTTTGTTATTGCATCAAACGTTTCTTCGACATATGCAATTTGCTCTTCTGTTATTTCTTCAGATATAACGAATCTGTCTTCTACCGCTTGCACAGTTTCGTGTGTTTTTCGTTCTGTATCTTGCTGATTTTCAATTGTAATTGGTGACCTTATTGTTTCCTTAGCACTTGTGAATCGATCAATATCATATGTTTGTGTAAAAATATTGTTCAGTGTTACGAGAAAGAAAAAGACGCTTAAAAAAACCAATGGTAGAACAATTATGACCCATCTCGTTTTTATATTTTTTAACAATTCCCAAAAAGGTGATTTTTTCCCCATCCTCTTCCCCCACATAACATGTGACATAAATATAGAAATAAGACCCCCATGTAAATTCGGGATCTTACACTATACGTTAATTATTTGTTTTTTCGTATGCATCAATAATTCGCTGGACTAATGGGTGTCTTACAACGTCTGTTTGATTTAGGTAAATAAAGGAAACTCCTTTTACTTTTCCCAATAGCTTATCCGCTACTCGTAATCCAGATGTAACACCTTTTGGTAAATCAACTTGTGTGATATCACCAGTTATAACCATCTTAGAATCAAAACCAAGTCGAGTCAAAAACATTTTCATTTGTTCGGGAGTTGTATTTTGAGCCTCATCCAAGATCACAAATGCATCATCCAGTGTTCTCCCGCGCATATACGCAAGCGGGGCAATCTCTATTGTTTCACGTTCAATCAAGCGTATCGTATGTTCTGCACCTAAAACATCATGCAAGGCGTCATATAGTGGTCTCAAATAAGGATCGACTTTTTCCTTTAAATCCCCAGGTAAAAAACCTAAGCTTTCCCCGGCTTCAACTGCAGGACGCGTTAAAATAATTTTTTTCACAAGTCCATTCTTTAATGCATGGACTGCCATAACTACTGCCAGATAGGTTTTTCCTGTCCCGGCAGGCCCAATACTAAATACGAGATCGTTGGTTTTAATGGCAGCAATATAGCTTTTTTGACCTAAAGTTTTAACACGGATTGATTTCCCTTTTACATTTTTAGTAATTTCATCCTCAAAAAGTGTTTCGAATTGGTTTATCTTACCTGCTTTTGCTAAATCAACAGCATATACCACATCACGTTCTGAAATAGTTAATCCTTTTCTAATAATTGACAAAAGCGTTAATAAAATATCTTGAACGAGTGCTATGTCATCATCATTTCCAGATACACTTACCTGTTCCCCTCTGGTAATAATGGAAACGTGTAGCTGTTCTTCAATTTGTTTTAAATATTTATCATTGGTACCAAACAAAGCTAATGCTTCACTTGGGCTCGTTAATTGTAGATTAATAACACTTAGGTTATCCGACATAATCAATCTCCTTGAGTTATAGGTTCTGCTTTGGCAATATTTTCTTCTACAGTAATATATAAGGTTAATTTTACTTTACCACTCTCAATTGATTGATGCAAAACTTTTTCTGATTGTATTTTCGCATCAGGTCCTAATCGAAGCTGTAATTCTTTTCTTGCCTGCTGAATCCCATGTGAAATTGCTTCCTCTTTACTTCTATCAATTTTATTATACATCTTTTCACTTAAAATAGACGTAACAATTTTAACAGGAAGTTGCCATTTTAAAATATTAAGTGATTGCACATTTGTTTCACGATGAATTTCCTTGTAATCTGGTTTTTTAAACCCCCAAATAGGAACTTGTACAGTACCAATCTTTAAATAATATTTATTCTTTTTATTCCCGGTCAACTGTTCGTAATTCGTTTCCAATGGAACTGTTACGTTAGTTTCATACCATGTTGTTGCGGTAATCTCTCCTTCGGCCGCGATTGATCTGGTGTTTTCTTTTTTATCTTTTTCATCTTTTTTATCTTTGTCTTCTTCATCGTTCTCTTTTACCGAACCGATTTCCCCAGAAACTAATATATCTCCTGGTTCAACGTAATCATTTACATTGACCCTTGGAATTCCCTTGGATACATATATATTATTAATTACACCTTTTTTTGTTGCTACTAAATTTCTGGGCCCCTCTTCCTTTTTTTCTTCGACTACTAGTTTTTCTACTCCTTCTAAGTAATAGGTTGTCCCTTTTTGATGTACACCTACCCATAATAACTCAGGTATATCGTGAACTAATTTTTGTTGAATATCACTTGGTGGATCCAACGAAAATTTCCATGCGCCGGTATGTACACCATAACTAGATAACTGCTTAATAATCTTTTCTTCAATATCTGTAGGTACACTAGTAATTTCAACCTTCCAAATTATATTTGATAAAAAGAGAGTTAACAAAAATGCCATTGCTAGTCCAGCTATTACTTCTTTTCTTTTTAAAAATTTACTTATGATAAATGGTGAACCTTTTTTGTCGATAAATGTTAGTTTATAAGTTGATTTCCGTTTAATTTTCTTTAGAGCCGGTATGTCACCAAGCTTAACATTACCCTTACAACTATCTGGAGACTCTTTTTTTATATTCCATACGATAATCTCCCGTTTGGCACATTCCTGAAAAAACAGCTCTGGCATTTTTCCTTTTACTAATACCGTTACATATCCCGTTATATAAGATCCTTGTATATACTTCATTTCCTCCCCCTATAACGTATTATTCTGGTAAAAATTTAATATCAGTAATTTTACCTTCTAATAATATTTCTTCTGGAAGCATCATTTTTATCACAAAAGAAGAACCTGACACTTGAACAAATCCTTTGTTTTTTATTTTTAATTTCAACTCCGAATCTGAATAGACTACAAGTCCTTGGTGGTTTTCTACATATATGTGTACTTGGCCAATCAAGGTTATTCTAGGTAATTCAAGAACAACGTCAGAAGGAAGTGATAGATATTTTATTAACCATGGGCCGACTCTTTGATGCCAAGTTTTCAACGATGCAACCCCCTCTCACAATCATATTTATGAATTGAAATAAAAGATAAGAACAATAACTTCCATAAGAAAACTTATTTAGAGCAGAATAAAAGCTAGAAGCGCCTTGAAAGACACGATCTGCTTATGTATCGTGGACGCTGAAGCTTGACGTGGCTTACACAGTTATTTAATTACCCAGTCTTTAAATTTTATATAAAAGAAAAAACCATTAACAAGGTATTACCTTGTTAATGGTTTTATTGAAATTATCTTCTTTCTGAAATTACGCTACGATAAGGTTTTTTGGCTCTCGGTGGTCCTAAAACTTCAGCCATGATGATACCGTTCACTAACCCTTTTTTAGTTAAATTATTACCTATTTGTTGTCTCAACTTAAGTTGGTCGTGTGACAACTCTTCTTTAGGTGGCTCACGCAATGTGTTACCAATAATAGCATCATGTGGAAGTTCTTCAATACCTTTTTTCGCTCCCATCCTATCAGCAACTTGTTTCATCTGTTCATTTTGCTGATCTTGAATCGACGTACTACTGACCGTTTGTTGGGATTGATTACCACGGTAGTCACCTTGTGAACGACTTCTTCCTCCAGAAGGCGTAGATGTTGACCTAGGAGTATTGGATGGTTTTCTTTCTTGTTGTTTCTGTTTAGCCGAACTATCTCTAAGGAAACCAATGATCCCAGCGATTATTACGACTATTATAAAAAAGTTACCCGTAATGGCCTCAAAAAGATTACCCATCTAAACCCTCCTTAACCTTTACATTTGAATTCTTACTGGTCATGATCATCTTGTTTGTCTTCAGATAATTTTCCAATTGTGTCACGCATATCTGTATCAGCGTCAATATTCTTATAGTTCATGTAGTCCATAACACCTAAATTACCTGATCGTAGGGCTTCAGCAAGTGCAAGTGGAACATCTGCCTCTGCTTCCACAACTTTCGCACGCATTTCTTGTACACGTGCAACCATTTCTTGCTCCTGGGCAACAGCCATCGCACGACGTTCTTCTGCTTTAGCTTGAGCAATATTCTTATCAGCTTCAGCTTGGTCTGTTTGTAATATCGCTCCAATGTTTTTACCAATGTCAACATCAGCAATATCAATCGATAAGATTTCAAAAGCTGTACCAGCATCTAATCCTTTACTTAAAACATTATGTGAAATGGAATCAGGATTTTCTAATACTTTTGTATGTGCTGTAGAACTACCTATTGTACTGACAACACCTTCCCCTACACGGGCAATAACGGTATCTTCACCAGCACCACCTACTAAGCGGTCAATATTTGCTCGAACTGTAATACGAGCTTTTGCTTTCACTTCGATACCATCCATTGCGATACCAGCAATAAAAGGTGTTTCAATCACTTTAGGATTAACACTCATTTGAACTGCTTCTAATACATCACGTCCAGCTAAATCAATTGCTGCTCCACGTGCAAATGTTAACTCGATATTTGCTCGATGTGCAGCGATAAGAGCGTTAACAACCCTATCTACATTACCACCAGCTAAATAGTGGCTCTCCAGTTGATTTGTATTTACATCTAATCCAGCTTTTACAGCTTTGATTAACGGATTAATTACTCTATTTGGTACAACGCGACGTAAACGCATGCCTATTAGCGTAAAGATTCCAACCTTAACACCAGCAGCTAGGGCACTAATCCAAAGCATTACCGGTATAAAAGTAAATAAGATAGCAACAGCAATTAATATAATCGCAATTATAATTAACGGCATAAGATCTTGTATTTCCATTAAAATTCCTCCTATATAGTTCTATTAATAATTATAATTCTCTCACAACTATGCGTACTCCTTCAACTTTTACTACTTTTACACGTTTATCAGTTTGAATAAAACTACCCTCTGATACAACATCTAATCTCTCATCGTTAAATATTGCTGTCCCAGAAGGTCGTAAAGGCGTAACTGTTATACCTTCGAGCCCAATTAGGTCCAGACGATTCTCAGAAGATACATAGCCCAACTCTGTTGTCGTACTATCCGTCAAAATAATGTGTCGCAAAAATCCTTTATTCATTCCCATCGTTTTAAACAATATAATGGAAGCGATTACTGCTACTATAAACGCAATAGATACACTCATCGTCATATGTCCTATATCGTATCCAGACATTAACAAAGAACCAATAACTGCCCCCACTCCTAGCAGTCCCATAATACCACCAGGAACAAAAAACTCAACAATAATTAAGACAACACCAAGAATGAGTAAAATAATTGCTTCCATCCCCGCTAATCCAGCTATAATATGGCCGTAGAAAAATAGGATTAACGACACAAGGCCCATTGTACCAGGAATCCCAAATCCTGGTGAATACAGTTCAACAATTAAGCCGAGGCTTGCAACCGATAAAAGAATTGGTATGACTACTGGATTCGTTAAAAATCTAGCAACTTCTTCAGAGAAAGTAGTTTCTTTTTCAACAATTGATGCGTTTGATAAACCTAACTCATGCAGTAACTCTACTCGGTCATCTACAACCCCTTCAGCGTAACCAACTTCTAGTGCTGACTTAGGACCCAAGGTTAGAAACTTCCCTTCTCCAGCATTGTACTCAGGAAGATCAATACTGGAATCAGTCATAGCTGCAGCGTATAAAGGATCTCTCCCATTTGATTCTGCTGAGGTTCTCATTCTCTCCAACCAAGCTGATTGTGCTTTCTTGTCAGCTGCTGTTCCGTCTTGATTTATAACCCCGCTTGCCCCCATCGTAGCATGTGGCTTCATATATATTGTGTCTGTATTTAGAGCTATATACGAACCTGCTGACATTGCTTCATTAACAATAAAGGAAGATGTAGGAATATCTAATTGTTGGAGAATACTTGCAATCTGTCCTGCTGAATCTACTCTCCCCCCAGGAGTGTCAATCTCAAAAATAATATGATCGGCTCCCTGTTCAATCGCTTCTTCAGTTGTACGAGACAAGAAAGCCTGTAATCCCCGCTCCACTTCTTTTTCAATCGGAATAACATACACTAATTTACCTGAACCATCTTCCTCTGCGTACAATAGCTCAGGTGGCTTTATCGAAAACGCAGTTATAATTGCCAAACCTAATATTATGTATATGGTAAACAGTTTACCCTTCAATTTTAACACCTCCTTTTTTATTGAACATATTTACTATACGTTATTATAACGTATTAGGTTTCATTCTAATTAAAATTCCTGTATGCATAAATTAGAAGATTACTATAACATAAATAGTATCACATTCAATTTCATGTATGATACACTTTGCACTTAAAATAAATAGTAAATATACAAAAGTCCTTGCCAAAATTTAAGTTTGACAAGGACTTCTTCCTATTTTCATATAAATGATAGGTATTAACTTAGATGTTTATTCACAAGTTTATTAATCTGACTACCATCAGCCTTGCCTTTAACTTTAGGCATAATAGCACTCATAACTTTACCCATCTCTTTTTTAGATGTTGCATTAACTTCTTGAATCGTTGACTGAACTATTGCTTCAAGTTCATCATTAGATAGCTGCTTTGGCATATATTCTTGTAAAATATTGATTTCAATTTCAAGCTTTTCAACAAGATCATCGCGTCCAGCTGATTTAAATTCTTGGAGGGAATCTTTTCTTTGTTTTAACTCTCTCGACAGAATAGTTAATTCTTCGTCTTCTGAAAGCTCATCTTTACCAAGTTTAATCGATTCATTTTGTAATGAAGCTTTTACCATACGAATAACACTAAGGGTATCCTTGTCTTTATTCTTCATTGCTTGTTTCATATCAAGATTAAGCTGTTCTAATAATGACATATTTGGCACCCTCTTTAGAATTTACGCTTTCTTGCAGCCTCAGATTTCTTTTTGCGTTTTACGCTTGGTTTTTCATAGTGTTCACGCTTACGATATTCTTGTAGTGTACCACTTTTTGATACACTTTTTTTAAAGCGACGAAGAGCATCCTCAAGAGACTCGTTTTTACGAACGCGAGTTGAATTTGACATGATAATTTCCCTCCCTCCGGAGCATAAAAAAAGATTAGACAGACATATGTATAAGATCACATGCCTAAAATTATTATAATATACACTAACAATTTGGTCAACTTTTATTTGAAAATAAGTGTAAAGTAACTTAAGTAAACCATACTTCATACTTAACATATGATATTAATAATCAGAAGTACCTTTATTTCCAGCAATAATATCTACACCAGCACTAGCACCAATTCTTGTAGCGCCAGCCTCGATCATTGCTTCAGTTGTCTCAAGATCACGAACCCCACCAGATGCTTTTACACCCATTTCGCTACCAACGATTTCACGCATTAAACGGATGTCTTCAACAGATGCACCACCACCAGAAAAACCAGTTGATGTTTTAACAAAATCAGCTCCTGCTTCTTTTGCTAACTTGCATGCTCGGATTTTTTCATTTTGTGTAAGTAAAGAAGTTTCAATAATGACTTTTGTAAGTGCACCACCTTTTGCAGCTTTGACAACAGCTTGTATATCTTCTTTAACAACATCGTCATTGCCTGATTTAAGCTCTCCAACGTTTATAACCATATCTACTTCAGTAGCACCATCTTGGATGGCTTGTTTAGTTTCAAATACTTTAGTGGCCGTTGAAAAGGATCCTAGTGGAAATCCAATAACTGTACAAACTTTGACGTCTGTTTCTTTTAAGTAATTATAACAATATGGAACCCAATACGGATTAACACAAACGGATGCAAATCCATATTCTTTCGCTTCTTCAACAATTTGTTGGATTTTCTCCTCTTTTGTATCAGGTTTTAATTGTGTGTGGTCGATGTATTTTGCCAAATCTTTCCTCATATATTTCTTCAACCCTTTCGCAGTTGTACGTACTTCTTTGGTTATCCTAGCATTGTTTTATTAAAAAATATACCATAATCATTAGAAAAACTTGACTTATCACCACGTATGGTGAAAGCCTTCGTTGCACTCATGCAATTAAGAAAGTTTATGCTTTCTTGTTACTAAAATAATCCCAGTATTCCTGGGATTATTTGGCTATTAATTTTGAATTTTTCTCATCTTCCATAACACGGACAAAGGTACCTTGATTATAAGGATAACCTGATTTATCTATTTTCACTCGTACAATTTTACCTATAATATCTGGTGTTCCGGTAAAGGTTACCTTTAAATAGTTATCTGTATACCCTACTAATTGGTTAGGATTAGTTTCATCCTGTACACGTTCTTCAGGTATCACTTCAAGTACTTCGTTTTCATACTCTGATGCATATTCTTTTGCTAATTGATTAGATAACTCTATCATTTGATGGACACGGTCATTTTTTACCTCTTCATCCACTTGGTCGCTCATTCTTGCTGCCGGTGTACCAGTACGTCTTGAAAAAGGAAAAACATGTAGTTCCGAGTAGCCTATCTCTTTAATAAAGTTATAGGTTTCCATAAATTCTTCATGTGTTTCACCTGGAAAACCAACAATTACATCTGAAGTAATTGCAAGACCTGGCAATGCCTTTTTAATTTTATCTACTTTTTCTTTATAAAAATCACTTGAATATTTTCTGCGCATCCGTTGCAACACAGTATCTGATCCTGATTGTAATGGAATGTGTAAATGACGAACAATCTTTTCAGACTTATCGAGGGCCTCAATCACTTCATCAGTGATCTGACTTGCTTCTATGGATGATATACGGATCCGTTTTAATCCATCCACTTTTGTCTCCAATTCTTTCAGGAGTTTTGCAAAATTGTAATCATTCATATCCTCACCATAGCCAGCAGTATGGATACCCGTTAAAACAATCTCTTTATAACCAGCATCAACCAAGCGTTGCGCCTGAATGATAACATTTTCTGGATCTCTTGAACGTAGTAACCCTCGTGACCAAGGTATTATACAAAAAGTACAGAAATTGTTACAACCTTCCTGAATTTTTAACGATGCTCGCGTACGATCTGTAAACTCTGGCACATCCATTTCTTCAAATACACGGTTTTTCATAATATTTGATACACCATTTATCGGTTCACGCGTCTTTTGGTGTTCTTCAATATAGTTAATCATTTGTTTTCTATTTTGAGTTCCAACGATAACGTCAACACCAGGTATCTCCATGATCTCACCAGGAGATGTTTGTGCATAACATCCTGTAACACAAATAACACCCTCAGGATTCTTTCTGACTGCACGACGAATCACTTGTCTGCTCTTTTTATCGCCTGTATTCGTAACCGTACATGTATTAATGACATATACATCTGCTTGTCGATCAAATTCCACACGCTCATATCCATGATCTTTAAACATACGCCATATTCCTTCTGTTTCATAATGGTTTACTTTACAGCCTAATGTATGAAAGGCTACTGTTGGCATTATACCCACCTCAGTTCTTCAAAATGATAAGAGATACTTGCTAATACATACAAAGGAGCAGTTTCTGTTCGTAAAATCCGAGGTCCCAGACGAACTGGTAAAAATTTATTTTCTTTAAGTTGATTAACCTCACCTTGAGAAAATCCACCTTCTGGTCCAATACAAACCAGTATTCGTTGATCTTTCCGCAACTTATTTAAAATAGTTCCAAAAGATTGATGATCCTCTCTTTTTGCTTCTTCTTCATAAGCAAAGAGCAACACATCATAATTGGCTGCTTCTTCTATGAGCCCTGCTACTGTTAGAACTGGCATTATCTGCGGAATTTTGGTTCGATGACTTTGCTCACTAGCTTCCTTAACAATTTTAGTGTACCGATTTAGTTTTTTTTCCATTTTTTTAGCGTCCCAGACAACTACAGAACGTTCAGCCTTAAACGGAATAAAAGCGGCAGCCCCAAGTTCAGTTCCCTTTTGCAAAACATAATCTAATTTATCACTTTTGGGTAAACCCTGTGCAATCGTTACGTCAATAGGAAGTTCAACTGACTCATTAAGCCATTCTATAATTGTTGCTTGTACACTATCCTTAGTCAACGAAATGATTTCACAAGTTGCAGCCTTACCTTCTGGATGGTTACAGATAATCTGATCACCATCCTGCAAACGCATAACACGGGAAATATGATGTACATCATCACCTGTAATATACACCACGTCTGTTTTCCAATTTGTCACAGGAACAAAATATCGTTGCAAAGCAAGCACCACTTTCTATTAAATCTTCTTAGCGATAATGGATACCCAATCTTCCATTTCATTTATTTCTATTACCTGAAAACCATGTTGCTGCAATTCATCTTTTACCATCTGTTTTTTTGCTTGAATAATACCTGATGTAATGAATAACCCACCGAACTTCAAGTTCTTCCATGCATCCGAAACAAATCGCACAATAATTTCTGCCAAAATATTTGAAACAATAACGTCAACTTCCATATCAACATGGTCAAGTAAATTACTCTGTTTAGTAATAATTTTATTGTCTACTTTGTTTAATTTAGTATTTAATTTGGTAGATTTAACGGCTATATCATCAAGATCATAAGCATACACATGTTTAGCACCTAGCTTGGCAGAAGCTATGCTCAATACTCCAGAACCACAGCCAACATCTAATACGACATCATCACTTTTCAAATATTGCTCAAGAGCTTGAATACTTAAAACTGTAGTAGGATGGGTCCCTGTTCCAAAGGCCATACCTGGATCCAGCTCTATAATAATCTCATCAGTTGCCACTGGCTTATAATTTTCCCATGTTGGTGTAATCGTAATTTGTTTGGATATTTTTACAGGCTTATAATATTTTTTCCACGCAGTTGCCCATTCTTCTTCTTTAATTTCACTTAGCGTAATTTGGTTTCTACCAAGGTCAATGTCATACAGCATAAGATTGTTAACTGCTTGTTTCACCTCATCAATCGTTTCACCTAAGAAACTATTGACAGGCAAATATGCCTTTATATAAACCCCTTCTTCTGGATACTCATCGGCACTTAATTCAAAAATTTCACCAAACGTATTCTCTCTTTCTTTATCTAAATCTAATGGATCTTCTATCACTACACCACTAGCACCCGTTTCGTGAAGTATATTTGAAATAGGCTCAATTGCTTCGTTGGTTGTATGAATACATATTTCCGACCATTTCATATGGATCCACTCATTTCTCTACAAAGAATGTTTTGCAGTATGTAGACGATGTTGGTAACCAACATCGTTATTCACTTTTGAAAGCTCTTTTAAATCGTTTAAAAATAGAGTTTTCCTGTTCATCAATCGATTCATTACCGCCTATATCATTAAATTCACGTAATAGTTCTTTTTGACGGTCTGACAAGTTAGTAGGTGTCACAACCTTTACTTTAATGTGCTGGTCACCTTGTCCGTACCCACGAACGTTCGGAGCACCTTTTCCTTTTAAGCGAAAGGTTTTTCCTGCTTGTGTTCCAGCTGGTATTTTGAGCATAACTTTACCATGAACAGTTGGAATCTCAACTTCATCACCCAATGCAGCTTGTGCATAGGTTAAAGGTAACTCACAGAAAATATGATCTCCCTCACGTTCAAAAAAGTCATGTGGTTTAACGACTACGACAACAAAAAGATCTCCAGGAGGCCCACCATTTGCACCAGGTTCTCCTTTTCCGGCAATGCGAATTTGTTGTCCTTCATCGATACCAGCAGGAATAGTAATATGAATATTTCTATGCTTTTTGACTTTTCCAGCTCCACCACAAGTGTTACATTTTTCAGGAATTATTTTACCTGAGCCGTTACAGTGATGGCACACTCTACGATTGACAACTCTTCCAAATGGAGTGTTTTGTTCGGTATTTAGTTGTCCCGAGCCATTACAGTGTGAACATGTGTTTGTCTTGGTACCGGGTTTCGCTCCTGAACCATTACATGTATCACAGTTTTCTTCTTTTGGAATACTAATATCCGTTTCTTTTCCGAATATAGCTTCCTCAAAGTCCAAAGTCATCGTATATTGAAGATCCGCACCTTGTTGTGGCGCATTTGGGTCTCGACTACGACCTCCACCACCAAAGAACATATCAAATATATCACCAAAACCACCGAAATCCTGGCCACCGCCACCAAAGCCCTGACTTTGTGGACCAGCATGGCCAAATTGATCATACTGAGCTCGTTTTTGCTCGTTACCTAATACTTCATAAGCTTCTTTTGCCTCTTTAAATTTATCTGCTGAATTTGCTTCTTTACTTACATCTGGATGATATTTTCTAGCTAACTTACGATATGCTTTTTTAATTTCTTCTTTAGATGCACCCTTTTCAATACCAAGTACATCATAATAATCACGCTTACTCACTTGTAAATCACTCTCCCGACAACACTATTGCATAAATTTTATCTTATCATTATTCAAGCTTTAATAGCAAATAATCATACCGAGTAAATGCTAATTAGAAAACTTGGCTTATCACTAATGCTTTATGGCGAAAGTCTTAGTGGCACTTAGCAGATAGGAAAGTTTTATACTTTCCTGTCTGCTAAAAAAAGTCAAAGTCAAGAGGATCCTGACTTTGACTCTTCCTATTTAGTGTATTATTTTTTTTCGTCTTCTTGTTTTTCTTTGTCTACTTCTTCATAATCCGCGTCTACTACATCATCGTCGCTTTTTTCACCTGATTCTTCACCTTGCTGCGCTTCTGCATCTTGTTGCATTTGTTCATAAAGCTTGACAGAGAGCTGTTGAACTTGTTCTTGTAATGCTTCTTTCTTTTCTTTAATTTGTTCCATATCATCAGCTTCGATAGCATTTTTTAGTTCATCTTTAGCTTCTTCTGCTTTTTGTTTCTCTTCATCAGAAACCTTCTCACCTAGATCTTTGATTGTTTTATCTGTAGTAAAGATTAGCTGATCAGCCTCATTACGTAGATCTACTTCTTCACGGCGTTTTTTATCTGCCTCTGCATTTTCTTCTGCTTCATTTACCATTTGTTCCACTTCTTCGTCTGATAAACCAGAAGATGATTTGATCGTAATAGATTGTTCTTTATTTGTACCCATATCTTTTGCACGAACATTTACAATGCCGTTTGCATCAATATCAAATGATACTTCAATTTGTGGTACCCCTCTTGGTGCTGGTGGGATATCTGTTAATTGAAAACGACCTAACGTCTTATTATCTGGTGCCATTTCACGCTCACCTTGAAGTACATGGATATCAACTGCTGTCTGATTATCAGCCGCTGTTGAAAATACTTGTGAGTGACTTGTTGGGATTGTTGTATTACGTTCAATTAGTTTCGTTGTAACGTTACCCATTGTTTCAATTCCTAATGATAATGGTGTTACATCTAATAATACAACGTCCTTAACATCACCTTGCAGTACTCCACCTTGAATTGCTGCACCTAAGGCAACAACTTCATCAGGATTAACACCTTTAGATGGATCTTTACCAATTTGACGTTTAATTGCTTCTTGAACAGCTGGAATACGCGTTGAACCACCAACTAAAATTACTTTATCTATATCATTTGAAGATAGGTCAGCATCTGACAACGCCTTGCGAGTAGGAACCATAGTACGCTCTACAAGATCAGAAGACAATTCTTCAAATTTTGCACGAGTTATATTCATTTCAAGATGTAATGGTCCGGCATCACCAGCAGTAATAAATGGTAATGAGATTTGCGTTTGTGATACTCCAGAAAGATCTTTTTTAGCTTTTTCAGCAGCATCTTTTAATCGTTGAGCAGCCATTTTATCTTTGGATAAGTCAATTCCATTTTCTTTTTTAAATTCCTTAACCATATGACCAATGATCACTTCATCAAAGTCATCTCCACCAAGACGGTTATCCCCAGAAGTAGAAACTACTTCAAACGTACCATCACCGATATCTAAAATAGAAACATCAAACGTTCCGCCACCTAGGTCATAAACTAGAATGGTTTGGTCTTGGTCTTCTTTATCAATACCATATGCTAGAGCTGCAGCAGTAGGCTCATTAATAATACGTTCTACTTCTAAACCTGCAATTTTACCAGCATCCTTTGTAGCCTGACGCTCAGCATCATTAAAATATGCAGGTACAGTGATAACTGCTTTTTCTACTTTTTCACCAATATAGTCCTCTGCATATGACTTAATGTGTTGTAAAATAATTGCTGATACTTCTTGAGGAGAATAATCTTTATCCTCAATTGTAACTTTATAGTCAGTACCCATATGACGTTTGATTGATTGGATTGTGTTTGGGTTCGTAATTGCTTGACGTTTTGCTACTTCCCCAACCTGGCGTTCACCATTTTTAAATGCTACCACTGATGGTGTTGTACGATTTCCTTCTGGGTTAGGGATAACAACCGCTTCCCCACCTTCCATTACTGATACACATGAATTTGTTGTTCCTAAATCAATACCAATTATTTTACTCATGTTAATTTCCTCCTTCACTACACTTCCATTTATTTATTTACTTTGACCATTGCAGGTCGGATTACACGATCTTTAAGTATATAACCTTTTTGTAGTTCTTCTACGACAACATTTGACTCCATCGCTTCATCTTCTACTTGCATTACCGCATGGTGAAGATTAGGGTCAAATGGTTTACCAGTTGTTTCTATTTCCTCTACACCTTGTGCTTTTAGAGCATCTTTCAATTGATTGTAAACCATTGTTACACCTTCAACAAAACTATCTTGAGCTTCATTGACTTCAGCTTGTAGTGCTCGTTCAAAATTATCTACAGCAGGTAATATTTCGTTTATAACGTCTTGTGCCTTGTATTTACTTGCTGCTTCTTTTTCCTTTTGGGAACGTTTTTTGAAATTATCAAATTCCGCTTGTACCCGAAGGATTTTTTGGTACATATCGTCTTTTTCATCTTTTAAACGATCAACCTCAGCATTTAGTGTTTCCCTTATACTTTCATCTGAATCTAAGTGTTGTTCGGTTTGTTCTTCTGTGTGTGAATCAATAACTTCCACTTCTGGTTCATTGCTGTCATCTTGATGCACAGCTTCCTTATTTTGTTCTTCCACGAATGCCACCTCCTCAATAAATCGCCACGTAAGACTATATCATGAATAATTTATGAAATAAACACAATAGCACACAAAGAATTTGATGGGATTAAGCTCCCATCAAAGAGAATTAATCATCTATAGGGGCTCTTGCAATTATTCATTGTTTTTATACCACAAATGCAATGCATCTGTCATTTCATTTGAAAGTGCATGTAATAGCGTTATGACTTTCTTATATTCCATTCTCGTAGGTCCTAATAAAGCAATAGTACCCATTTGTTCCTCACCTAATTGGTAAGATGCCGTGATTAAACTAAAATCTTTAATAGCATCAACCTCATTCTCATTACCAATTGTAACCTTAATGCCATCCGTTGTATTCTTTAGCATATTTACAATTTCTTCTTCTTTTTCCATCATAGAATAAAACGAACGTACCTTTTCAATATCATTAAACTCAGGCTGCATTAGGATATTTGTTTTACCACTAATGTAAAGTTTGACAGGATGTTCATTAAAAAATGCTGCCTTTAAATAATCATAAGACTTTTCAAAGTCATGAACATATGTCTTCATCAGTGAAATCACTTCAGAATTCAACTTCTGTGGTAAATGAATGAGTGGTACACCATACAAACGATCATTCAGGATGTTTACCATTTTTTCCAGGTCATTTGCCTTAATTTCATTTGGAATAGAAAATGACCGATGTTCCACATGCCCAGTATTTGTAACTAAAATCGCAACAGCAGTTTGTGGTGATAACGGAACAATTTGTAACTGCTTTAGCTTTGTTTCAAATACTTCTGGTCCTAAAATGATGGAGGTATAATTGGTTAAGTCAGAAAGAACTTCCGCTGATTTCTGGACTATATTTTCAAATTCAAAAAAACCATCATTAATCAAGTTCTCCATCACATGTATACCGCTTTGGTTCATACTTGGTGATATTAAATGATCAACATAATATCGATACCCTTTTTCTGAAGGTACCCGACCCGAAGATGAATGTGTTTTTTCCAGAAAGCCCATATCTTCCAAATCTGCCATCACATTTCTAATTGTGGCTGAACTAAAGGAAATAGTACCTTTTTTTGAAATTGCTCTTGAACCAACTGGCTGTGCTGTTTCAATGAAATCATCAATAATGACGTGTAAAATCAATAATTGCCTTTCTGTTAACATGATGATCACCTCTGTTAGCACTCTGCATTAACGAGTGCTAATGCTATTAATAAATTATCAAATCCTCATTTTTTTGTCAACGAACATGTTTCAAATCTTGTTCATCTAATAAAAATTGTTCAAACACTTCATTGCCAAACAGTACTCCTTGCTCTGTTAATCTAATATGATCATGCTTTTCTTCCAACCATCCTTTTCGGACTAGATTAGCAACCGTTTGCTTATACAGATCACCATAAGAAAACCCGAATTTATTCCTGAAAGAGGATTTACTGACGCCTTGCATTTTTCGTAACCCTAAAAAGAATTCTTCTTCTATATTTTCTCGTAAATTAATTTCTTCTGTATTTAATATTGGCATGCCATTCTCCATAGCTTTTTTAATGTAAGCAGGTAATGGCCGTATATTACCAGTACGTTTACCTGGTAAATAACCGTGAGCACCAGCTCCAAATCCATAATAATAATCGTTATTCCAATACGTTAAATTATGTTTGCTTTCAAAACCAGGTTTACTAAAATTACTTATTTCATATTGGTTAACTCCGTTTGAATGCATTGTATCTTTTAAAATCGTATACATTTCCACTTCTGTTTCCTGTGGTGGACGATGCAATTTGCCTTTTTTGTGCCGCTGATAAAATACTGTTTTTGGTTCTATTTGCAATGCATATGTTGAGTAATGAGGTAGATCAAACGTCACTGCTTCTTGCAACGATTTTTCAAACTGCTCTACGGTTTGATTCGGCAATGCATAGATCAAATCAATGCTTATGTTCGAAAATCCGTGTTGTGTTAATAAATCGATGGTATCGTATACGTCTTTAACTTTGTGCAGACGACCGATCTCTTCTAGCATTTGATCGTTGAATACTTGTACACCCAGAGAAATACGATTAACTCCAACGTTTTTTAACAGTTTGATTTTTTCCTGATCAAAATCACCTGGATTAGCTTCGATAGTGAATTCTTTACAATTTGCAACATCAAATTTTGTATGGATAACCTTCATTAGTGAATATAGCTGTTCGTAAGTTAAAGCGGTAGGAGTTCCGCCGCCAATAAAAATAGTATCAACTTTAGTTTTTGTTGCTTTCACATTTATATTTATTTCATTCGAAAGTGCTTCAATATATTCTGTCGCCAACTTTTCATTGTAAAAAAACTTCGTAAAGTCACAGTAATGACATATTTGCTGACAAAAAGGTATATGAATATAAACTGAGTTTATCATCTTGATTTTCTCTCCTGTATTAGAAAAGAAAAGGGATAAACTTTTGTCGCACTGTATGCATAAAAGTTTTCCCTCTCCTAACATAAATTATTAATCATCATCCATTTGTAAGACTGCCATAAACGCTTCCTGTGGCACTTCAACTGATCCAACCATCTTCATACGTTTTTTTCCTTCTTTTTGCTTCTCTAAGAGTTTACGTTTACGGGATATATCTCCCCCATAACATTTAGATAAGACATTTTTCCGCATTGCTTTAATGGTAGACCGCGCCACAATCTTGTTTCCTATTGCTGCTTGGACTGGTACTTCAAACTGTTGTCGTGGAATTAGATTCTTAAGTTTGTCAACAATTTGTTTCCCACGCTCATAAGCAAAATCGCGGTGAACAATAAACGATAATGCATCAATTGTTTCTGCATTAAGTAGTATTTCCATTTTCACAAGGTTGGAAGGGTAATAACCAATCAAATCATAATCAAAAGAAGCATATCCTTTTGTTTGGGATTTCAACTGATCAAAAAAGTCATACACTATTTCAGATAATGGAATATGATAAACAACATTCACTCGGATATCATCCAAGTACTCCATATCCTTAAATTGCCCTCGTTTTTTTTGTGCGATTTCCATAACAGCCCCAACAAAATCATTAGGAACCATGATGGTTGCTTTTACAAATGGTTCTCTAACTTCCTTGATTATTTGCGGATCCGGCATAAAGGATGGGTTATCCACTTCAATTGTTTCATTGTTTGTTTGTTCCACTTCATAAATAACACTTGGTGCTGTAGTAATCAATTCAATATTAAATTCACGTTCGATTCTTTCTTGAATAATTTCCATGTGTAATAAACCTAGAAAACCACAACGGAAACCGAATCCTAATGCTTGTGAAGTTTCTGCCTCATATTGCAAGGATGAATCATTCAGCTCTAAACGCTCTAGTGCTTCTCGTAAATCATTATACTTGTTAGCATCAATAGGAAATAGACCACAAAAGACCATTGGATTCAAACGTTTATAACCAGGTAATGCAGTTTCAGCCTTATTTTTAGCAAGCGTGATCGTGTCACCAACTTGTGAGTCACCTACATTTTTTATTGATGCAGTTAAAAACCCTACATCCCCAACAGATAATTCCTTTTTACTGACTGGTTTTGGTGTAAATACACCCACATCATTCACTTCAAATTCCTTACCTGTTGCCATCATGCTAATTTTATCTCCGACTTTCACGGAACCTTCTTTTATACATACGTAGGCAATAACCCCACGATAAGAATCATACAATGAATCAAAGATCAGTGCTTTTAATGGTTCTTCTGGTTCACCGGATGGTGCTGGTATGTCACTAACTATTCGTTCAAGAATTTCTTCTATACCAATATTATCTTTTGCAGATGCTAAAATAACATCATCCTTATCTATGCCAATAACATCTTCTAGTTCTTTTGCTACTCTTTGGGGATCAGCATTTGGTAGGTCTATTTTATTTATTACAGGTATAATTTCAAGATCATTATCTAACGCTAAATAAACATTTGCAAGCGTTTGTGCTTCTATTCCTTGTGCAGCATCAACCACTAAAACTGCTCCTTCGCATGCAGCAAGACTTCTGGATACTTCATATGTAAAGTCGACATGACCAGGTGTGTCGATTAAATGAAATGTATAATCTTCTCCACTTTTACTTTCATAATTCAGTTGAACTGCATTTAATTTTATCGTAATACCACGTTCACGTTCTAGGTCCATCGCATCCAAAAATTGTTCTTTCATTTCGCGTTTGGTTAACGCTTTTGTATTTTCTAATATTCGATCAGCCAGCGTCGATTTTCCATGATCAATGTGAGCTATAATCGAAAAGTTTCGTACATTTGACTGTTTTCTCACCATTAGTGATGTTCACTCCTACGTGTCTTTTACCACTCTATAGATAAAAGTGCAAATTTATAAACGTCATTTACTAGGATTGATTATAGCAATAGCTCCTTATACATTCAAGGGCAAAAGATAGGAAGCAATTGTAAGTTCCAACTTCATGATAGAACTAAAAAGGAAACTTGCCCCTTCCTTATGCTCAGCAAATCGATGTTGACTTATCGTAAGAAGGATCAGGAAACCCACTACCAGCCGGATGGAACTGGAAGTAGCAGCTTCTGTAGACACATATAGATAACTTTCACTTTCTTTACCTTTAAATTAATAATGGACCCCTAAATTTAGTTAAAGGCCCATTTACAGATTAATGCTATACATTAAAAGAATAACTGTGCAATTTGATATACAATCTCTACGACTATATCATAAAAACCTTTGACTAAGGTCTCTAAAAAATTGGCCATCTTTTGTGTGAAATGAACCGGCTCTTGAATATTCATAATATTATTGTTGACTTCTGGTTCCAGTACATCTTTATTTGTCACCTTCTCAACACTTTCTAAATCCTGATCCTGGATAGTGGTTTTCACTTCATCTTCTACCACGGTACTTGCAGAATTTTGTCCTTTATCTATTCCTAAAACCATACCCGTTAAGAAAAATACAGCTACCAACAACAATACAATAATAGATCGTACCATATCTACTCCTCCCCAGAATCCGCATTTACTTTCTCTGCGTCCCAATAAAAGTCACTAAATACTTCTGCAAAAGCATCTGCTGTTCGATATAATTCATCCATATTATTTTCCACTCCACCAAACTCCACTACAACAGAGTTTTCAGACAGGTCTTGATTAAATACTCCATTAGTAAGTAAGCCTTCTTTTAATTTAACCCCTCTGCTTAGACCAGGATAACTTTCTTCCATTTGTTCATTAAGTTCTGTTACAAATCGCAAGTTCTTCTCATATGTTGCATACTCACCACCGACAATAAAAAATAATCTAGCATACTTTTCTCCGTTTATTTCTTTCGTTGTTTTATTTCGAGGTACACTATCACGATGAATATCAAACACATATTGTATAGCGTCATTATTAGAAAAGGCTTCTTGCACTACTTCACGAGATGCATCATACGCTTGACCATAACTCAAACCCTTATCACCTAAGTCACCAATGATATCCGTATTATCAACTTGTGAACCTATCCCATAGGTTTCTAATTGTTGAGAAAGTCGCTTACTAACCATCGTTACATTTACTTCTGGATGTTGTGCTAAATCAGGATCACTTTCATCTGGTAAATGTGGTAAAAATGACTCTCGATTATGGGTATTATAGATGTATACTACATCTCTATCTCCAGTTGTTGGAGTATCATTAGGTCGGTCATTACTTTCATCTATTTCATCCTCATCGAAATGTTCTTCTATTTCGGCTTCACGGTCTTTTAACACTTCATCTATTGGTGGAGACGATTCAATAGAAAAATTTATATAATCTGTCCCTTCACCAGCTACGATAATTCGATCAAATGTTGAAAAACCTGGTATTTCCCGTCCTAGCAAACTTCTTGTATCATTTGGTTTCATACTAGTAACCATTTGAAAAAGAGTGCTGGATAGCTTAGGTAATGTTTTATCTTCTGGATACGCTTGTTGAAACGCCCTGTTTTCCATCCCTAACAGATATAAAAAGGTGGAACTATCAATTTCACTAGTCCAATCTGATATGTTATGTGAAGTAAATCGATATGCAGGTTGTATCGTTGTCAATAAACCAATACCAACAAATAAAACAATTACAGAAACTATATAGATAAAACTTTTTTTATACAATGGATTTAATGATCGTTTTTTTGTATTGGGAAGTCTATCTTTTAGTTTCATTGTTCCACCCTTTCAGAAGTTATTTCTACGTTAGTAAAATCTATGATATAACTTCAGAAAGTAGAACTGATTCTTTCCATATTCATTTTTTGATAGAGATTTGTTAGATTATCTTGTATAAGAAGCTAAATTTTCAACGTTTACTGTTTCGTGCAATGCTGCGTTAACGCCTGAAGCAATAACATTTGCCATGTCTATCATAAACCCGTCTACTTCTTTGGGTGTTACCATTAAATTATGACCTATTGGGGTTAATACTTCTTTGATCAGTTTTCTTTTCTCATCCTCTGAAAGATTTCCTACAATACCCATAAATGTTTCACGTTTTTCTTCATTAGGTAAATCCTCTTCTGTGAATTCCTTACTACCAAACGAAAAACTGGCGGGTGCTAATGCCTTGGATGGTCTATCTTTTTCACTCCACTCTCTACCAAAATGTTTTAATATAAAATCTATCGTATCACTAGTAATTGTTACAGCATCAACTACTGTTGGTACTCCTATAGCAATAACAGGAATACCCAACGTTTCCTTGCTTAATTCTTTACGTTTATTACCTACTCCAGACCCAGGATGAATGCCGGAGTCCGATAACTGTATGGTTTCATTTACGCGCTCAATTGACCTGGAAGCAAGTGCATCAATAGCAATAACAAAGTCAGGATCAAATTTCTCGATGATCCCAAAAATAATATCACTTGTTTCGATCCCCGTTACCCCCATAACTCCGGGTGTAACAGAAGCAACTGGACGATAACCTTCTGCAACACTTTCATGCTCCATTTGGAATAAATGACTTGTTACGAGAATTTTTTCAGCTGTCATGGGACCTAGCGCATCAGGTGTTACATTCCAATTACCCAGACCTACTATTAATCCTGTTGCATCATTTGGAATCTTGTTCTTCTTTACTAACTCTTCTAATTCTCGTGCTAATATTTTAGCGGCATCCTCTTGTCTTTTTGTGTCCTGTCTCTTAACTCCATCTGCGTATATGGTAACGTATGAACCAGGTTTTTTATCTAATAGATCTGCACCTTCAGATGTAATATCTACATAGGATATTTTTATGTTATTTTCTTCCCGTTCCTTTATAGTTACACCTTTAATTCGATCTTCTTCTCTCTTTTCATCTTTTTCAACATACATATCTTTTGCCTCAACAGCTAAATCCGTTCGTACTTGATAATTAAAGTCTTCATTCTTCATTGCACTGAACTCCCTTTCAAAGTATAATTAGTAAGAAATCTTTACTACTTAGACTTCACTAATGAAGTGAAAATCATACAATATCCAGTACTGTGTAACAAAGCTATTGAAAAGGGCGCATTCCTTTGGTAGAATATCCTTTGTCCAGAATTATTGTAACCGTGTTATTTAGGAGGTGAAATTATGGCTAATATTAAATCAGCAGTAAAGCGTATTGATGTAAATAATAAAAAACGTGCTCTTAATCAATCATATAAATCTGATATGCGTTCTCAAATCAAACGTGTAGAAAAATTAGTAGAAGCAAAAGACGTGGATAGTGCAAAATCTGCGTTACAAACTACAACTAAAAAAATTGATAAAGCTGTACAAAAAGGTGTTATCCACCAAAATACTGGAAACCGCCAAAAAGCTCGTCTTTCTAAAAAAGTAAAAGAGCTAGCTTAAGTTATTGAATTACACAGAAAACGATCCCTATTAAAGGATCGTTTTTTTAGTTTACATAGATTATTTCGTATAATAACAATTCAAATGCCAGCCCTTTCTCCATCTTTCCTTGCTTCATATTGGAATCTGCTGTAGTTAATTTATCGATTATACGTTGCAGATTATCAACCGTAAATTTCTTTTCCCGGTTTAAAGCAATTTTTATGACATATGGATGAACTGACAATTGCTTTTGCATTTGGGATTGGCTATACCCCTTTTGTTTTAAGAGCTTCACACGCAGAATGGTACGAAATTGAAATGCCAGTAATGCAATAAGCGCAATCGGTTCCTCTTTCATTTTTTCTAAATCTTTATATATGGAAATTGCTTTATGTAAATTTTGGTCAATTACAGCATCTACTAACTGTAATGAAGAGGAATTTGCTGAATGTGAAATCAGTTTTTCTGCAATTCCTTTCGTAACAACCCCACCCTCACCAACATATAACGAAAGCTTTATTAACTCATTCTGTAACAGATGAAGATCTGTTGAAAATTCAGCTTCAAGTATTTCATAAACGTCATCTTGAATAGAAATCTTTAATTGAGATGTTAAATTATTCATCCATTTTGATAATTCATATTCTTTTATCGGGCTGCAAACTGCTACAACTCCATTTTTTTTGAATAGTTTACTTACTTTCTTCCGCTCATCAATTTTCTCATAATCCCCCACAAACAATATTACGGAATAATCAACTGGATGAGCTATGTATTGCTGTAATAATTCCAAATCATGTTCAAAAGGCAGCTTATCTGGTTTCGCTTTTAGAAAAGTTGGGTTATTTGCGATGATAAGTTTCTTCTCCCCAAAGAAGGGATAAGTCTCTGCATCTGCAATTACTTCTTGAATAGGTGTTTCTTCCAAATCAAACACAGAAAGATTTTCCATATCTTCTTTTTTTGGTAATAGTTGTTTTGTAATTTGTTTCTTTAGGTTTTGTATAAAAAATGATTCTGTTCCATATATTAAATACACTGGTGATATTTGCTTTTTTTTGACTTTTTGCAATACCTCCATATATGACATGCTATTCACTCCAATTTTTACGATATATTTAATCGTAAAACCTAACATAAGTAATAGCAAGTATTATTTAAAGAAGAAGAGGGGAATAAATGAGCTATTCCCCTCTTGGATCTATATAAACGCTTGAAATTCAGCCCTAGGAAACTGTACTTCAAACGATATTTGTTTAGTTATAGATTGACCAATCATTCCAAAAGTATAGATGTTAACTCTTACTAAAAATGGAGATGAATAATTTTTGCTTATTTTCACTTTCGTAAGTGGATTTTTTCATACAAATAATTTATACTATAGGTTGAATAGGAGGGGTAGATGTGAACGAGTTTGAAAAAGAAGTACAATCTAAAAATAATGATGTAGTTGATTCCATTAAAGGTTTTGGTTTCTCATTTCTGTTCTTTGTCCTAATTTTTACTATTGGTGTTATCATTAGTGTAGTTGCTTCCTAGGCTACACCATTAAGTACTTAGAATTTTTATGACAATCCAAACATAGTTTTAATGTATATGAAAGAGACTGGATTTTGTCAGTCTCTTTTTTAATTTTTCATCTAGTAATAGTTAGCTTATGGAAGGTATTTAAAAAATGTTCCTTCTTCTTTTTTAAAATAAAATTGAACTGCACCATCGACATCCGTTCGGAGGATTGACACATTTTCATTCTTCAGTGTATCAATAACCTCTGATGTCGGGTGTCCGTACCTGTTAGTTCTTCCTACCGATAATAATGCATATGCTGGTTTAATTTTCTCCACGAACGATTTCGTTGTGGATGTATTGCTTCCATGATGTGCAACTTTAAGTACATCAATCGAAATACTTGGATAGTTTTTGATTAAATCCTCTTCTACACCTTTACCGATATCACCGGTGAACAACCACTTTTTCCCACCTAATTCAGTATACAGAACGAGTGAATTGTTGTTGGACGTTAACTTATTTACTTTTGGTGATAAAACATAAAATGCCTGATCGCCTATTGTTAAAGTATCGTTTGCACTCAGGTAGTTTATTTTTGTTTTATTTGTTTGAAATTGGTCTTGAACAATATAATATTCATTGAACATGACATTTTCCACCCGCATTTCTTCCATGATGAAAGGAAGACTTCCTATATGATCACCATCATCATGTGAAACAAAAATGGCATCTATTTTGCTAATTCCATTAGCATATAAATATGGCTTAATAATTTGTTTATACACTTTGTCCGATGGAACTTGATCATTAAAAGAAAATGTTGAGCCAGCATCGATCATAATTACCGCTCTGCGATACGGCAATTCAATAATGAATGAATCACCTTGACCAATATCTAACATGGTAACTGTTCCAACTGGAGATAAATACGGTTTTATTGCCATACCTATTATTAAAATAATTAGTAAGAATCCCTGTGCAAATGCATGTTTTAATTGGCCAACTTGGATATGTTTCATAAATAAAAAAAATAAACTATAGTATATTAAAGTCGCCATGATTGGTATCGTTCCAATAATCCAAGGATAATACAGAAAACCATCAATAAACGTTAGTACAGAAATTACCAAGTCATGGATACGGACAAAAATAGCGTCCATGACTTTTGTTATTATCTCAATTGGAGAAGCCATTAACATGACAAACATAAACGGGATAACAAATAATGAAAAATATGGTATAACTATTAAATTTAGTAAAATGGATAAAGGGTTAAAGGTATAGAAATAGGAAAGTTGCAACGGTAAAATGATCATTTGAGAAAGAAAGCTTACTTGTAAAATACTAAAAAACGAAGAAGTGTTTACGGATAACCAATGTTTGGAAAGGATAATTCCAAATGTAACCAGAAAGGAAAGTTGAAATCCAATATGATAAATAATGTATTTATCCATCAAAATTAGCAGTATAAATACAATACTCAACACGTCCGTGATACTAAAATGAACTTTTATCTTATTAAAAATAAGAAAGAGAAAAACCATTATACTTGCCCGCCATACAGAAGGTTCCCCACCAGCTAGGAATGTATAAAACGGCAGAAAAGTCAACATAATCCATTGTGCTTTCTCTTTCGTTATCAAATTTAATTTGATGAGCACAAAATAAATAAGTGCCACTATCAAACCAACATGCAATCCAGAAATGGCCAAAATATGTGACAAATTCCATCGCTGAAACAATTCGACTGTACTATCCTCCAAATAGGAATCATCGCCTAATACTAACGCATTTAACCAGGCAGCCGAGGTCTCACTCATGTTGTTATTAATAAATGATACTAACTGAGTACGGACTGTATAAATTCGATCAAACCTAGATGAACCTGTACATTTTATAGCTTCCAGTGAATCTAATACTATCTGGAAAGTTATCTCACGTGATAATAAGTAATTTCGGTAATTAAATTGACCAGGATTAGTACTACTTTCAGGAATTTCAAGATCTCCATAGATCGTACAAGTTGCACCATATTTTAATTGATTGACTTGATTGGAAGGTTCTTTTTTTGAAGGATGATTTCTGAAGAAAATGACGAGGTATTTTTGTGAGGTAAGTGTATCTTGAAGTACAAAGTCGTATTTTTCTGGAGTTTGAGTTATAGAACTTACAATTTCTCCATTTATCGGTGATTCTTCTTGTTTCACTGCATATTCTAAATCTTCAAGTTCAGGTAAATAGTGTAAACAGAAAAAAAAGGCAGATAAGGAAAATAAAATCGGTATCTTCCTTATCGAGTTAAAAAGATATAACAATAACAACCAAATAACAAACCCTATTAGAAACCATTTACTATCAAAATAAACAGTTAAAATACTAAACGTAATAGCAATTGTTGGTAAGTGCCAATATCCTTTCATATCCTCACCTTTAACGTTCGAACAAATTTTCAGCTTGTACTTTTAAAGAATTTAGTTGATCTTCATCCTCAGATGACGACTCTAGTTCATCTAATAAGGTCTTTACATATTCCGCTTTTTGTTGATACTTTGTATCAACAGCTAAATACGTTAATTCCACTTTCTTCATGTTAACGCCAGCTTCTTTAAATAAATCAATTGCATATGGGTGGTTCCGATAATCTACTGCATAATATACCGTTTTTATACCACTTTGAATAATTTGTTTGCAGCATTGTAAACAGGGAAAGTGAGTAACATACATCTCAGCGTTCTCGGTTGGAACTCCAAATTTTGCACATTGTAATAATGCGTTAGCTTCAGCATGCACAGTTCGCACACAATGCCCATCAATCACGTAACAACCTTCATCAGTACAATGTACACTTCCAGACACACTTCCATTATACCCACCAGCAATGATCCGCTTATCTCTAACAATAGTTGCACCGACCATTAACCTTGTACATGTACTTCTTAGTGCTAGTAAATTACTTTGTGCCATATAATATTGATCCCAAGAAATCCTGTCCATATTCCAAACCCCTTTTTCTATATTTTAGTTAAGTTTACAACTGGTATTTTATACTCGTCAATAACCTATGGAATTTGTATATCATCTTTTAAATTCTCTAGCGTCTTTTCACCTATACCGGAGATGTTAAGTAAATCTTCAACAGTTTGAAAATAACCTTCCTCATCACGATATTGAATAATAGCTTGTGCTTTTGATGGTCCTATTCCATTTAATTTTTCAATTTCTTCCTGTGTTGCATAATTTAATCTAAGTTTCGATGAAGGTTGAACTTGTGTTGAAGGCGAGATTTCCCCTCTTTTAGGAATAAAAATAATCATTTCATCATGTACTTTTTGTGCAAGGTTTACCATTGTTTGATCCGCATCTTTTAAAAAACCACCCGCTAATTGAATGACATCATTCACCCTGGAGTCCATATTGATTTCATATACTCCAGGAGAGAGTACTTCCCCTTTAACATCTATAACAACATATGAAGGGCTATTCTCGTCCGTAACGAGTGAATTATTTTCGAGGTCTATTGGAATAACATTAGCTTCGGAGACATTTTCTTCTATTTTTTCATTACCATTGAAAAAGAAAAAGATAAAAACAGCTGCAATAACTACAATAAAAAATAAGCTTTTTTTGAGTAGTTCAACCATGTGGGTCACATCCTTAAGAAGGAGGATAATAGTACGAGGCAAATGCATAGAGAAATGAATACAAGATTATATATTCGACACAAATCACTAAAATCCTTTAAATAATATGACTATTTTCGTAAAGATTGTGGTTTTTCAGGGAATAGATATAAACTGCGACGTAACTTGAGCTAATGGTGGGTGCTATTATTCGCTCTGGAAATACACTTCGCTTTTCGCGGGCGGCTGGTGAGCTTCTTCATGCTGACGCATTTCAGAATCTCACCTATGCCTATCCTCCCGCAGAAGTCTTCGTGTATTTCCACCGCTGGAATAGCGTCCACAATAATACAACAACTGATCATTTCGTTTTTATAGCATGAACTACCACTTTTATGATGGTTGATTGGAGCCGATGGCGGTCGACTCTTTGAAAATACAAACCAATTTTCTTTGTGCGATGTAACGCTACCAGAGCTTTCCTTGTCCTTTGGGAAAAGCAAGTTTTAAGATACGAAACTTTAATTTTGAATGATTTTTCCTAAAATTAATTAGAACATCACTACCAGCGAAGGCAGAACACGGAGACTCCTCGAAAATACAAACCGATTTTCTTCGTGCGATGTAACGCTGTCGAAGCATTCCTTGTCCTGTGGGAACAGCACGTGTCCGAAGACCCCGGAAGAAGCGTTTTTTGCTTCTGAGGAGGGCTGAGGCCGTGCCCACGGAAAGCGAAGTGTTCTGCCGTAGCGGTGATACAGCACTCGATACCGAGAAAGCAAATCCACAAAAAAGTTACGTCGCAGTCTACATCAACTATGAAGATGAAAAAGCAACAACGCATACGAAAACAGCCTAAGAAATAAAGATCAGGAAAATTATTTTCCTGATCTTTTTTCTGCTACAATAAATATCCTTTCAGCATGTTTACTGAGATTTTGTTTTTCCATTGAGAAATCAGCAGATATATTACTGATCTCAAACCCCGATTGAATTAGTAATTCTTGATACTTTTCAATTGGAAACGTTTGTTGATGATGATATTCATCAAATCGATTGTACTGATTGCCATCCTTCACAAAGAAAGTTAAATCATGATACATCTCCCCAGGTATATCACCTTCTAAGCAAAACCAGATATATGAAATATCTTCTGAAACATCTCCAAAGGTATGATTCACAAAGTTGTTCTCGACATGGTACATCGAATGAACATCAAATATAAATAACCCCCCAGGATTTAATATGTCCGAAACTTTTTCGAATACAACATTCAATTCTTTCTCTGTAGTTATATAATTCATAACATCACAATAACTAACTGCTAAATCTACATCCTTAATACCTTCCAATTCACGCAGATCCTGATGAATCCATTGTACAGAAAGACTTTGATCGCTTGAACGTTGCTCCGCATAGCTCAACATATCAATAGAGTAATCAACACCAGTCATTTGATACCCCTTTGCTGCAAGTCGCGTCGTTATTTGGCCAGTGCCACAGCCCAGGTCAGCTATTTTGGAAACCTTCTTTCCAGTTTGTCTAATCATTTCCTCTGTAAACTCTAACCACTTGTTATATGGAGCTTCCATCATTAGTTGATCATATAGATAAGCCATTTGTTGATATGCCATTTTCTATCCTTCTTGACCAACACTTAATGGTAGTCTAGCAGCATCGCCCCATAAACGCTCTAAATTGTAATAACCACGTTCTTCCTTATGAAATATATGGCATACAATATCACCGATATCAACTAACACCCAACGTGCTTGCTCAAAGCCCTCTAAACGCTTGATCGAAATATCATTTTCTTCCATTCTTTCTTTAACCGATCGAGCAATCGCTTGTACTTGCCGTTCATTACTTCCATGACAAATCAGAAAATAATCTGCAACTAAAGACACATCCTTCATATCTAACGCAATTATATCTTCAGCTCTTTTATCATCACAGGCTTCTGCAGCAATATTCACAATGTCTTTCACATCCATTAATTAATTCCCTCCATTTATACGATTGATTAAATCATTGTACGTGTAAAAAGTGTCAGGATAAACACTTGCATTTTTATTCATTAGATGTTGAATCGTATTCCGTGACGCCATCAAACAAGCATGTATTAAATCATCCTGTGCTATTTCTCTTACTTCATCCACTCCTGGAAAGGTTCTGCCCGGTTCCATATAGTCTGCTATAAAAATAATCATATCAAGCTTACTCATATTTGCTTTTCCAGTGGTATGGTATCTGATTGCACTTTGTATAAGACGGTCTGTAATTCCATATTCCTGTTCAATCAACAAAGCTCCTACTGGGCCATGCCATAATTCATGATGATAATGAAGTAAATCTTTAGGTAAGCTACTCTTTATAATTCTTCTTCTTAATTCTTCTTTTGGTCTGTATTTAGCATAATCATGGAAAATTGCTGCTAGTTCAACTTTTTCTTTCGACTCATTATATTTACCTGCTAATTCTTCTGCTGTAGTTGCAACTCGTAACGTATGATCAAATCTTTCTTTTGTTAAATGAGGCTTAACTAATAAAATCGCTTCATCTTTGTTCATACAATTGCTTCTCCTTAATATAAGCTTCAACGCTCTGAGGTATTAAATATTTAACGGATTGATTATTTCTTAACCTTTCTCGTAAAACTGTAGATGAGATTTCTATACTTGGGATCTCCACCTGCTTAACGGGAAAATCTGTTTCCAGTCGATAACCTGGACGTTCTACTCCGACAAATGTAACCATTTGGACTAAATCACTAATGTTTTGCCACCGTGGTAGAAATTCCACCATATCTGCACCAATGATAAAATAAAATTCAATGCCTGGATGTTTTTCTCTTAACAACTTCATTGTATCGAATGTGTACGATTTCCCTAAACGATCCATCTCAATCGAATTAACATTAAAGGCTGAGTTATTTTCAATAGCTACTTGTAACATGGCAAAGCGTTCATTTGCAACGATGGTAGCTTTATCCTTGTGTGGTGGTTCGTTGGATGGGATGAACCATACTTCATCAAGAGATAGTGCAATACGTACTTCCTCTGCTATTATTAAATGTCCAATATGTGGAGGATCAAATGTTCCACCTAAAATACCCACACGCATCATGACAAACCCCTTTATGGTAATTCAATATGCTTATTTTCTTCTGACTCTTTATATAATATGATGTTATTGCCAATTATTTGAACAATTTCTGCTTCTGTTCCTTCAACCAGTTGTTCTGCTACAGTATTTTTATCTTCTAAACAATTTTGCAATATACTAACCTTTATTAATTCACGCTTTTCGAGTGCCTCATTAATTTGTTCAACCATATTTAGATTCACACCTGTTTTTCCAACTTGAAAAATAGGTTTCAATTGATTTGCTTCTGACCGTAGAAAGCGTTTTTGTTTCCCTGTTAACATATTATCTTCCTTCCAATATTAATTGTAATTCATCATCCATATGATCTATTGAAACTAAACTATTTGTCCATATTTCAAATGCATATTGTGCCTGGTACAAAAGCATTGTATGTCCATAGTGAATAAATGCCCCGTTCACCTCTGCTTGATTTAAGAATTTTGTTCTTATAGGTTGATACACTATATCACTAACGATGCTTGTTTCTTTGACATGATCTAAAGATAAAACAACACTATTTTGTTTCGGTTTCATTCCCACAGATGTAGTTTGGATGACTATATCATATCCAGGAATCGACTTTTGTGCTTCCTCTAAGTTTAAAACGTTGGTTTTTGTAGACGTTATACCCAACTTAGCAATTTCATACGCATTGACTGCTGTGCGATTAGCTATATCAATTTGGCGGAAACCATTCTGGGCTAAGGCATCGTATATACCTCTAGCAGCTCCACCTGCTCCCACTATCAATATCCTGTTATTTTTAGATGAACAAGCTTCAGGGAATTTATGTTCTAAAGATCTTACATATCCTACGCCGTCCGTGTTATAGCCTTTCCACTTTCCATTTTGATAAACAACTGTATTAACTGCCCCGATTCTGTTTGCGGCTGGGTCCAATTCATCCAAGTATGGGATGATTTTTTGTTTATATGGAACTGTTACATTAAAACCATTTACCTGTCTTTTTTTTAATACCTCTATTTTTTCTGTAAAAGAATCATTTGAATTGATCTCCCATATAGAATACGAACCATTTAGATTAGCCTTCTTCAGAAAACGCTCATGAATCCATGGTGATAACGAGTGTTTAATAGGAAAACCAATTAGTCCTAGTGTATATTTCATGTTAAACCTCCTTAAAGAAAGGACTTTCTTAGTGTAACAGAAACTCCTGTTGGACTATGAGCTACTACAGTTACATTCCCATCAGGTATACTAACCCATCCAAGTCCAGGAAAAACAACATCCATTCTTTCATCCATAATTTTGAATGTGTTTTCCGTTAGTTCTGGTAGTACGTTAAGTGTTTGTGCATCAGGAGGTGTTAACATCTCTCCCTTGTGATTTTCATATAATTCATCCGCTTTTTCAAGCTTTGTTCGATGAATTGGCAGTTGATTGGAAAAATAGCAGACAAATGACTGCTTATCTCCTTTCACAACATCCAACCTAGCAAGCCCACCAAAAAAGAGTGTCTGTTTGCTGTTTAATTGATATGTTTTAGGTTTAACCTCTTTACTAGGAGTAATCAACTTCAAATCATGCTCAGAAACATAATGAGCCATTTGCTGTTTATTTACGATCCCCGGGGTATCAATTAGTGCTGTATTATCGTCCAATGGTATCTCTATAAACCCCAGCGTAGTACCAGGGAAGTAAGAGGTTGTAATAACATCCTTGACTCCGGTTGATTGGTTAATTAACCTATTTATAAATGTAGACTTTCCTACATTTGTAGTACCAACTACATATACATCTTTATGATTTCGATATTTTTCTATATCTTCCATTAGTTCCTGCATACCGTGGCCCTTTACCGATGAAATAAGATAGACTCCTTTTACCTTTATACCAAGGTCTTTTGCCGATGCTCGTAGCCAGTGTTCTAATTTTCGTCTGTTCGTTGATTTTGGTAATAAATCCGTTTTGTTTCCTACTAATACTATCGGATTATCACCAGTAATACGAGGAAGACTCTTTATCAAGGATCCATTAACATCAAAAATATCAATCACATGAACTACTAGTCCATTTGCATCCCTAATACTACTAACCATCTGTAAAAATTCATTATCCGAAACCGATACATCCTGAATTTCATTATAATGTTTTAAACGAAAACAACGTTGACAAAGCACCGTTTCTTTTTCTAGAGCAGTTTCTGGTGTATAACCAAGTTTATCTTGATCGGACGTTTGGATAAGGACACCACAGCCTTGACAATCTATACTTTCCATCCCTATTCCTCCCAACTAATTTTTCCTTTTTTACGCATGTATGATAAAATTCTTCGCTCTATCTTTCTGTTGATTCTTGTTATCTTACCATCAGTCTGTACAATTGGAACGACAAGTATAGTATGAAACCCTGCAATATTTCCTCCCAAAACATCTGTCAATATTTGATCTCCTATAACTACAATCTCTTCTTTTTTTAATTTCATGTTCTTAGCAACCGTCTTAAAAGCTTGACTCAACGGTTTGCGGGCACTGTATACAAATGGAGTGTCCAACGGTTCAGAGAATATTTTCACGCGCTCTAATTTATTATTAGAAATAATTGTTACTTTAATTCCATGTTCATTCATCAGTTTAAACCATTGTATAATTTCTGGTGTCGCATCCTTTACATCCCAAGCAACCAAAGTGTTATCTAAATCTGTAATAATCCCTTTAATTCCTTTTTGACGTAAAATAGCTGGATGGATGTCAAAAATACTTTTTACATGTTCGTTTGGCAAAAATTTCTTAATCAACAGTCTCACACCTCTTTATGATCTAACACTATACCTATGTTGTTTGTATCTTTTTCTATTATTCGACATAGTCCCATTTATTTTCCGTTATTATATGTAATATCTCCGTATATCTTAATCCTATATTATCTTTCTATATTAATAAAGTAATACTTTATATTAAATTCGCTCGAACATTACGTAGAAAAATGTACTTTTTGTGTCACTTTTGTAAAAAACCGTTCGACAAATTCCATCATTTTTCTCGTTGTGGATAACTTTATTCACATTATCTTAGTTGTTATAACAGTATTTAAACACTAAAAAAACGCTTTATTCACAACTTATCTACAGGCACCTGTAGATAAGTGCCGCCTTGTTCTAACTATTATTTCGTGATAAATTATTAATAACTTATAAACGTATATGTAATAGATCCAATTATTGGGGAGGGCTATGTTGTGGAACATTTATCAGATGAATTACTGATAGAATCCTATTATAAAGCACATGAACTAAAGTTAAGCCCTGATTTTCTTTTGTTAATTGAAAAGGAAATTCACAAAAGAAGTTTAGCACATAGGATTAAATATTCCAGTTAATGAATGTAAACTATTATTAAATAAAACGCTTTTAACCTTTGTCATCTTGATAGGGGTTTTTTATTTTGTATAATTCATTATTATGTTAAGCTATTCCTTGTATAATGTTTCAATAAAAGCCTTTTTAACATGGATTGATACCTATATACTAATTATACAATTATGTTTTTGATCGCTAACTATATAAGTATAATATAGTAATTTACACGAAACATAGAACAACTCATTTCCTGTTTTTCAGCCCAATCGAATGAAGCTTTTTAAGAAACTGTTATTCATACCTTTAAAGTTAATCAACACCCCCCCTGCCACCAAAATTCAACACTTTAAGAGACGTTGCACCTATAAGGAGGAATTCAGATAGATGATTTTTGCAGTTTTATTACCACTTCTAATAGCTTGTTTTATTCCAATGATTAGTAAAATAAAAGATAAAGTACATACAGGTATTTTTGTGTTATTTATACCCCTCTTTATTTTTATTTATTTTATTCAATACATTGGGAGTGACTTTTCCCCAGTTAGACAATCCTATAGCTGGATCCCATCCCTTGGGATTAATCTAAACTTTTACTTAGATGGACTCAGCTTGTTATTTGTCCTTTTAATAAGTGGGATAGGAACACTTGTTGTATTATATTCCGTTTATTATTTACATAAATCAGAACGTTTAGGGCACTTTTATGTATATTTACTAATATTTATGGCAGCAATGCTTGGTGTTGTATTATCTGACAATATATATGTACTATATACTTTTTGGGAATTAACTTCCATTTCTTCCTTTTTATTAATTGGTTACTGGCATTTTAATAAAAAATCGAGATATGGCGCTCTAAAGTCCATGTTAATTACTGTATTTGGTGGTTTAAGTATGTTTGGTGGTTTCATACTTTTATCTGTGATTACAGGTACAACTAGTATTCAGGCGATGATTTCACAAACAGACATCATATTAAATAGTGACTACTTACCGTTAATACTTATCTTAATTCTATTAGGTGCGTTTACTAAATCAGCACAGTTTCCCTTTCACATTTGGTTACCAGATGCAATGGAAGCACCAACACCTGTTAGTGCTTACCTCCATTCAGCAACCATGGTTAAGGCTGGCATATTTTTAGTAGCGAGATTTTCACCTATTTTTTCTTCATATGAATGGTTCTTCATTACTGTTAGTATATTTGGGATTGTAACATTATGCTGGGCTTCCTATATGGCTGTCAGGCAAACAGATTTAAAAGCAATCCTTGCCTATTCCACAATAAGTCAATTGGGTATGATCATGGCTATGTTGGGTTTTGGCACAGAAATTGCTGTTTTTGCAGCCGTTTTTCATATTTTAAATCACGCAACATTTAAAGGGAGCCTATTTATGGTTGCAGGAATTGTTGACCATGAAACAGGCACAAGAGACATAAGAAAACTTGGTGGTTTGTTAACCTTTATGCCAATGTCAGCTACACTTGCTCTTTTTGGAACGTTTTCTATGGCTGGTTTGCCATTACCATTTTTAAATGGATTTTACAGTAAGGAATTGTTTTTCGATGCAACTCTGCATTTAAATGAAGGAGCACTTACCATTACAAGTTTTCTCATTCAAATTATTCCTTATTTAGCTGTATTCGGAAGTATATTTACATTTGTTTATTCCATGTACTTCTTATTTGGAGTGTTCGGTGGGAAAGAACAAATTGAAAAACTACCTAAAAAACCACATGAAGCACCAATTGGAATGCTAATATCACCTATCATCTTAGTTATGGGAGTTATTTTAATCGGACTATTTCCAAACATGGTTAATGGTACATTTATCGCACACGCAGCAGAAGCTGTTAGTGGAATTGAAATAACAAAGGACATTTCCTTTTGGCATGGATTTATGTATCCACCACTTCTTATGTCTCTAGTTGTAGTAGGACTGGGAACAGTACTTGTTACAACTCGTAAAAAATGGACAGGAATATATCAATATGTTCCAGGCAAATTCAGTTTTAACGGCGTATACGATTCCATGCTGAGGAAATTAACTTCTTACTCTGGAAAAATCACGGACACATATATGACGGGTTCTTTACGATTGTATGCCGCGATTATTTTATCAGTAATTCTTATTGTTACCTTCAGTGTGATGATAGCTACGAATGGTTTTTATATTACATTTGATAATTTAGCACCTATAACTATATTAGAACTAGCTGTAGTGCTGATCATGGTTGTAGCAGCAATTGCAACCATATTCGCTAAACAAAAAGTTTCTGCAATTTTAATTTTAGGCGTTGTTGGTTATGGTTTAGCCACTTTATTTGTAGTATATCGTGCACCTGACTTAGCGCTTACGCAATTAGTAATCGAAACAATAACAGTTGCATTATTTTTACTTTGTTTTTATCACTTACCACAACTTCGACCAAGAAATGAAACAAGAGGATTTAAAACAATCAATGCTGTAATTGCTATTAGTTTTGGAGCACTCATGACATTAGTCGGAATAGCTTCTCACAGTAGTAATTGGTTTGATTCTATTTCAGAATACTTTGTTGAGACCTCTTATGAGCTTGGTGGGGGGAAAAATATTGTCAATGTTATTTTAGTGGATATGCGTGGTTTAGATACCTTATTTGAAATTGCTGTGCTTGGAATTGCAGCATTAGCTATTTTCAGCCTCATTAAACTTAAAAAGAATAAGGAGGCGAAATAAATGGAAATTATTACATCTATTCTTGCTGGGCTTTTATTCGCTACTGGGGTCTATAACCTATTGCAAAAACAATTGCTACGAATTGTGATTGGAACAGGTTTACTTTCCCATGGAGCTCATCTGTTTATTTTAACGATGGGAGAACTGAAAAGAGGACAACCGCCAGTCTTAAAAGAGGGTATTACTGAATATAGTGATCCTTTACCACAAGCATTAATACTGACTTCCATTGTTATAAGTTTTGGGGTAACAAGTTTATTATTAGTGTTGGCATATAGAACTGCAAATGAAAATAACACAGATAATATGGAACAATTAAGGGGTACCGAAAATGAGTAATTTAGCCGTTTTACCAATTATATTACCTTTGATATCAGGGATCATTCTTGCGCTTTTTCATAAAAATGTAACGATCTCAAGATTGCTTACAAAATTATTTGCAATTGTAAATTTAGCTGTAGTCTCCTATATCACTTGGATTGTATTTATAAATGGAACAGTCATACTAGAAACTGGTGGTTGGCAAGCACCTTATGGGATTGTACTTGTTGCAGATGAACTTGCTGTATTACTTGTGTTAAGCACGAGCATTATAGCTCTTGCATGTGCGTTTTACGCTCCTCACTCGCTAACATTAAGGCAAGAACATTACTATTTTTATGCATTTTTCTTTTTCTTGATTTCTGGTGTTTCAGGTGCTTTTTTAACAGGAGACTTATTTAACTTATTTGTATTTTTTGAAGTTCTGCTAATGGCATCTTATGCATTGATTGTCTTAGGTGGAGATAAAGTTCAATTACGCGAATCGATTAAGTATGTAATTATAAACCTTTTTTCCTCCATCTTATTTGTAACAGCAATAGCTTTCTTATATGGCGTTGTTGGAACCGTAAATATTGCTCAAATTGGTGAACGTGTACAAGAGGTTGACCAACAGGGTATCCTAACAACTATAGGAATTCTTTTATTCTTTGTATTTGCTACAAAAGGAGCATTATTCCCACTTTATTATTGGATGCCCCAGTCATATATCGTACCTAACCCGGTCGTTTCTGCCTTGTTTGGAGCACTATTAACGAAGGTTGGTATTTACTCTATTCTCCGTGTGTTTTCGGTAATATTTGTACACGAAATTAATTTAACACATGAGTCATTCATTTGGATAGGTGGCTTGTCGATGCTCTTCGGTGTAATCGGGGCACTATCAACTAATAATATCAAATTAATCATAGCCTATAATATCATTCCTGCTGTTGGCTTTTTAATAATGGGTATTGGTGTATTTAATCAAGATGCAATGAGTGGTACGGTTTACTACTTGCTGCATGATATGATCATAAAAGCTGCTCTATTTTTAATTGTTGGTGCAGTAGTGTATGTTGCTGGAACATCTGATTTAAGAAAGATGCATGGATTAATTCATTACTATCCTTTATTAGGTTGGATATTGTTTGTTTCAGCGTTTATTCTAGCTGGTATTCCACCTTTTAGTGGTTTTATTGGAAAATTACTTTTATTAAAAGGAGCTTTGTCCAATAATGAAGTAGTGATCGTTATAATTGCATTGCTGTCCAGCCTGTTAATTTTATATTCTGTTATGAAAATTTTTATACAAGGATTTTGGGGCGAGAAAGATACATCGTTAGAAGTTACAGCTAAATCGACAAAAGGACTTATTGGACCAATAGTATTTCTTTTACTATTTTCTGTTATTTTAGGTGTTGGTGCCGAATTCATTTATCCTTCTATCGATTCGATTTCCACATATATTCTTGATCCTGAAATCTATATTGATTCTGTATTAAAGGAGTAAATGACGATGGCCTTTCAGATTGTAATAAACTTAATTATAGCTGTAATGTGGATGTTCTTAAGTGAATCGTATTCCACTGCAAGCTTTATAGCAGGGTATCTATTAGGGATTCTTTTATTGCTGCTTTTAAATCGGTTTATCCCTGATACATTTTACTTAAAGCGTTTCGTTAAAATTATCAAGCTGGTATTTCTCTTTATTAAAGAGTTAGTAATTTCTAATATCGATATTGTAAAACTGGTATACAGTCGAAAACCGGATTTTGAACCGGGCATATTTGCATTGCCAACCGATTTAAAAAGTAATTGGGAAATTACACTACTAGCCAATTTAATTTCTTTAACCCCTGGTACGCTTTCAATAGCTATTTCGAATGATAATACGCATATTTATATACATGCAATGGATATAGATGATATTGATGAGTCCATTCACTCCATAAAAGATACATTCGAGAAAGCTATCATGGAGGTGACACGATGACAAATATCTTAGAATTTACAGAGAACCTTCTAGATATTGCTGTTTATATCTCACTACTAGGAATTGCAGTATCTCTTCTCTTACTATTATATAGAGTTGTTGTAGGACCCACTAATCCTGATCGTGCAGTTGCCCTAGATGCTATAGGTATTAATTTAATGGGCTTAACAGCGTTGGCAGCTATATTACTTGTTACGACAAAATTTAACGATGTTATATTACTAATTGGGATACTTTTGTTTATTGGTACACTAGCTATCGCAAAATATATAGAAAAGGGTGTTATAATTGATAGAGATTTGGATTAACATTATTATAAATATCCTTGTTATTTTGCTAATACTATCAGGAACATTCTTTGTTTTATCAAGTTCTATTGGGGTCATTCGTTTCCCCGATGTATTTACAAGACTTCATGCTTCCACAAAAGCATCCACATTAGGTGTGTCTAGTATCCTAATCGGAGCATTTTTGTTTTTATATGTATCACACACAATGATAAGCGGTAAGTTGCTCCTGGCAATTGTATTCATTCTGCTTACTGCACCAGTAGCTGCCCATATGATATCTAGAGCAGCACATCGTAATGGTGTAAAGCCAGTGACCAAAAATAGAATAGATGCCTACGAAGAAGCACAAAAAAGGCAGACTACAAAATGATATAAATAATACTAAAGCCAATAGATATTGGTTTACAATACAGATATCCAGATATTAAAAAAGTGACCAATATGCCGTCACTTTTTTCTTTTTTAATAATATATGAATTGTAAGAAGTTTATAGATTATCATTTCCGAAAATAGGGTATAGAAAATAAAACAATTATACCTTTTTAAATTTTAGATTTAAACATAGCATTATTGGACAAATTAAAAGAGATATATGAAGGATGAGAGGTACAACTATGAACACCCACGAGTTATTATCGTGCTTACGTTTTAAAAAAATAAACGGAGCATTACCGAATCATATAACTAACATACATCAGGACTCTAGAAAAGTTGAAAACGATACTATGTTTATTTGTATACGTGGTTTTACTGTGGATGGCCATGAGTATTATAAAGATGCCATAGAAAATGGAGCAACAGTTATTCTAGCTGAAGAAGAGCTTAAAATAGATTCTGATCATGTAGCTCTAGTCATCGTTAATAGTACTGCTAAAGCTATGGCACTTCTAGCGAATAAATTTTTCGATTACCCTTCTACAAAATTAACAACCATTGGGGTGACTGGAACAAATGGAAAAACAACCGTAACGAGTTTAATACACTCCATACTCCGTAATGATAATCAGAAATCAGCATTATCAGGTTCGATAGGATTAGAGTTAGGTAAAGAATTTTATTATAATGAGAACACAACTTGTGATGCTTTAACTAATCAGAAAATGCTTAGAAAAGTACATGATCAGGGCGTGGATCATATGATTATGGAAGTATCGTCCCATGGATTGGCTCAAGGCAGATTGTGGGGAATTGACTTTGATATTGTAGTATTTACTAATCTTACACATGATCACCTTGATTATCACAACACAATGGAACAGTATAGTAATACAAAATCATTACTATTCTCACAATTAGGAAATGATCTATCCGCTTTTAAATGTCTTATACTTAACGAGGATGATCCTCAATCTAACCAATATAAAGCTGTCACACCTTTCGAATCAATATCGTATAGTATTGAAAATACATCCGATTTTAAAGCAACAAATATTATCTATAAATCCGATATGACTTCATTTACTCTCCATTCTCCGGAAGGAACTTATGATGTAGAAATGAAATTATTAGGTAAATTTAATATCTATAATGTGCTCGCAGCAACTGCCTCTTTGTATGCAAAAGGAATAACTGTTGAACGATTAGTGGAGCTTATAAAAAAGTTATCTCCTGTAAATGGCAGAATGGAAAAAGTAAACATTAGTGCTCCAGTTACGATGTATATTGATTATGCTCATACTCCAGATGCAATTGAGAAATCCATTTCATCTGTCATGCCATTCAAAAAGCAAAAAATAATTTTCTTAGCTGGAACAAGTGGGGACAGGGATCGTTATAAGCGTCCACTTATGGCAGAAAAAGCTTCTTTGGCCGATTATGTCATCTTAACCGTTAATGACCCTAGATTTGAAAATGCAACAACCATATTAGCTGACATGGAACAAGGAATGCAGCATCATCATTATAAATCAATTCCTGATCGAAAAAAGGCAATTACACATGCAATTGAAGTAAGTGAGCCAGGAGATATTATCATTTTAGCTGGAAAGGGACAAGAAGAATATCAAATTATCGAAAACAAAAAATATCCACATAGTGACATTAAAATTGCTACAGAAAAATGTCTCCTTAAATACAGTCTTAACCACAACTAATATAGTGATAAAACAATGCTTCCTCAAGAGGGAGCATTTTTTATTGCAATTATAAGTTATGGGACAGACACAAATTTATGGGATCTCTCATAAAGTAAAGATATAGGCAAAAGCCCAGACCAAATTGTTGTTCACATGTCTAAGTTCAACTTTGTCTAGGAGGTGCATATTTTTGTCAGGAATTTTGAGTGTGCTGGCGTTATTGATAAAAGAAGCGCTATTTTTTGTATCATATGTTAAAAACCACGCATTCCCCCAACCACTACCGCCAGAGGACGAAGCCAAATACATTCGTGCTATGCAAAATGGAGATGAGACAGCTAGAAATAAACTTATTGAACACAACCTGCGTTTAGTTGCACACATCGTCAAGAAATTTGAAAATACAGGGGAAGATACAGAAGACTTAATATCAATTGGTACAATTGGTTTAATAAAAGGAATTGAAAGTTTTTCGCCAGACAAAGGAACAAAGCTTGCCACTTATGCAGCCAGGTGTGTAGAAAATGAAATCTTGATGCATTTGCGAGCGTTAAAAAAGGTGAAGAAGGATGTATCATTACATGATCCAATTGGCCAAGACAAAGAAGGTAATGAAATTAGTCTTATTGATATTCTAGAAGCTGAAAATGAAAATATAATTGAGTATATTCAACTTAACATGGAAATTGCTAAATTGAAGGATTACTTATCTATATTAGATAGCAGAGAAAGAGAAGTTGTGATTTATCGCTATGGTCTCAACAACAGAAAAGAAATGACTCAAAGAGAAATCGCTAAAAAGTTAAATATTTCGAGAAGTTATGTATCACGCATTGAAAAAAGAGCTTTAATGAAAGTCTTTCATGAATATTTCCGAAAAGAAAGAAATTTCCATTAGCTTGGATAAGAAAAGCGCAAGCGCCTTGGTCACCCCCGACAAGTTTAAGTAAAAAATCACTGTGGCGTTCTTTGCCACGGGGAGTTTTTGCTTAAGACCTCGAGGGGGTAGGCGCTGGAGCTGGACAAGGCTTATACTGTCAGCAATAATATATTTGCCAAATTTTATACTTTCTTAACTCGGAACAAAAGCTAGAAGCGCTTTGAAAGACACGACAAGCATAAGCAGTTCGCGTAGTGTGGATGCCTTTACCAAAGTCGAACTGCTTAATATCCCCGAGTGTCTAAGCGCTGGCCGATGAAAACGCCACGTCCTTGAAAAAGAAGTTCACTTTTTCATCGTACGATGTTTCGCTGTTGAAGCATTCCTTATCCTGTACGTCGGAGCTGGACGTGGCTTAACCAGTTATTAAAATATCGACAGGCTTCTAATTTTATAATTTCTTAGACAGTAAAATAGCGCTATGATCTAACATCATACGCGCTCATTATCTTCTAGCTTCTTTTTAATACGATGCTTTTTGTAGAAAAAGAACATTGCTACTATAGTAATCGTAAATGATAAATTAAATAGTGCATTACCATCACTTGATGGCTGAATATACGTGTTAATAATAGCTCCCATATATAGATAACTGCTCAAGATTAATAGAGTTACGATAAAACGTTGATAGTCTTTTAGTTTCAATTGCAAAAACTCTATATTTTCATTCATTGTACTTTCCCCTTCCCCATACAATTTGATCAGTATAAAGTGACAGAAAAACTTTAGTTATCGCCCTATCTTCAAAGCGTTAACTAAAGTTTCTCATTTATTATGGTGAATAGATTTCTATTTTTAATAGTATAACATAGAATTATATGGGTAGTCAGAGGTAAATGCTGGTTAGATTTCTTTTAAAATTGACATAATTAACGTTGATGCATTCTTTGCTGCTTTATCTAAAAAAGCATCAAACGAGATAGATGATTCCTTACCTGCTATATCAGATAATGCCCGAATAACCACAAACGGTTTATCATATTGATAACAAACTTGTGCCACCGCGGCAGCTTCCATTTCAGCAGCAATCATGGTAGGGAATTTATCACGTACAAATGCTACACGCTCCTGGGCTTCCATAAAGGAATCTCCGGTAGCAATTATTCCTTTAGCATAATTAATATTTAATTCCTTCACAGCCTTTGTGGCTTTGGCTATTAAAGTTGTGTCTGCAGAGTACATAGCCGGCATATCTGGAACTTGACCATACGCATAATCAAATGATGTAACATCTACGTCATGATGAACTACTTGAGTGGAAATAACTACATCACCTACATCTAATTCACTAGCAAATCCACCTGCTGAACCAGTATTTATCACATGCGTTGGCGAAAATCGCTCGTGCATAATTGTTGTTGCCATTGCAGCATTAACTTTTCCAATGCCAGATTTAAGTAATATTACATCCTTACCTAAAATCTTTCCATGTACAAATAAGCAATTAGCAACTGTGTTCTCTTGTTTGTCTGTCATCTTTTCTAGTAAAATCGCTATTTCTTCATCCATAGCCCCTATGATTCCTATCGTCATGCATGTGCCTCCTGTATAATCTTCTTATTCAAAGCGATATTTTTGGTCATTTTCTTTTAGGATTTCCACTTTTGTAGGTTGCCAACCCTGATTATCTATCCAAGATAGATAAACACGATAGTTTTCAGATTCATCTTTGTTGGAGACAGTTGCAATAACCTTTTGATCCCCACCATTTTCCAACCACCATGTCGTCATGTTTCCTTCTTGGAGTCTAGTTGCTACACGAATAGCTTGCTCCATTTCATTTCGGTCCTGTGAGCCTTCTTCATAAGTAGTTGTGTGTTCACCTTCTTGGTCTGTCCCCACTGGCTGCCAGTCACCTGTATAGGCTTCTAATACATTCTCATCATCAGTTGGTTCCGCTTCTTCCACATCTACATTATTATTAGCGTCATTTTCTTCTTCGTTAGAATCCCCGTCTTCCTCAGTCGTATTTCCTTCTTCAGATGAAGTGTCCTCATCTACTGTATCCTCATCTGTATTTTCATTCGTTTCATCTTCATTTATTTCAGTATCTGTTGGTTGTGCATCTGATTCCTCATCATCTCCACCAAATATCCACATACCTAGTAATACGATAATAAGAATACTTCCAAGAATGAGCAAAATAGAAATAGACTTTGTATTTTTTCTTCGTTTCTCAAATTTATTTACGCGCGAATAGTTATCAAAATCGCTCATTGTATATCCCTCCCTCTGTATACTCTATTATAGTATCATATTTTATATGTACATTTGTATATCACCTTTTTTTAATAGGGAGAAAGTAGAAAAAAAAAGCGAAAAATAAATTTTCGCTTTTACTTGTTGTCTAGGAAATATAACATTAGGAGCCTGTGGATAATTTATTTACTGCTTAAACCACGTCCAGCTCCGACGTACAGGACGTACTAGTGCCGATGACGCCACAGGATAAGGAAAGCTTCCCTGAAAAAGTATCGCACGCAGAAAAAGTACTTTTCTTTTTCAAGGACGTGGTGTTTTCATCGGCCAGCGCCCGTGCTGTTAGTGGGCTTCCTGATCCTCCTTACGATAAGTCAACACCGATTCGCTAACGCTCTTCGTGTTTCCTTTTAGATGAACTTGACTTTTCGCCAATAATGACGAAAGTCAAAGTGAATCTTATACTCTGGAGTGAATCTCATTAAGATATGGAAGATCGACTAAAACCACCGCTTTGCGCGAAAACGTCGACCCACCCGCGATGCCGGGCAAAGCCCATACGTCGCTTAACGGGCGCTTCGAGCTTTTGTTCTTTAACCTACATTTACAATTTTGACTTGAATGTCTCCACCTGGTGTTGCAACTGATACTTCGGCTCCAATTTCATGACCTAACAGGCTTTTAGCCATTGGTGAATCATTTGAAATTTTTCCTTCAAATGGATCCGCCTCAGCACTACCAACTATTGTATATGTTTCTTCCTCTCCATCAGGAATTTCTTGAAACGTAACTGATTTACCTAATGAAACTATATCAGGATTATCATTATCATTTTCAATTATTGCAGCATTTCTGATCATTTTCTCTACCTGAGCTATTCTTGATTCTACAAAGGCTTGTTCATCCTTAGCTGCATCATACTCTGAATTCTCAGATAGGTCTCCAAATCCTCTTGCAACTTTAATACGTTCTACTACCTCTTGTCTTCTTTCAGTCTTAAGATAATGTAATTCCTTTTCTAACTTCTCTTTTCCCTCTAGTGTCATATAATAACTTTTCTCTACCGCCATTTACTAAAACACTCCTTTTCATCCAATAAACTTACATTATTACTACGCAAACACTTATTTAAGTAAATCGATACTATTCATATTACTATGGCAGATTTTATTTAAATTTTCAATACTTTTCCTTCAATTGTTTTTCGTGATTTTTTGACAAAATTGTTTCAATTTTTGTTGCCATAATATCAATCGCAACATGATTTTGTCCACCTTCAGGAATAATTATATCTGCATAACGTTTCGTTGGCTCCACAAATTGTAAGTGCATAGGCCTTACATTATTAACATACTGATCAATTACTGAATCCAATGTTCTACCCCGTTCTTTTATATCTCGTAACAATCGACGAATGATTCGTACATCAGCATCTGTATCAACAAAGACTTTAATATCCATTAAATCAACAAGTCGTGGATCCTCTAAAATTAAAATTCCCTCAAGTATGATGACCTCTTTTGGTTCAACCTCAATAACATCATTTGATCGAGTATGGTGTTTATAATCATATACAGGCTTCTCAATAGTTTGTTGGTTCATTAATTGTCGTATATGTTTTATTAACAAATCATTATCAAATGCAAGTGGATGGTCATAGTTTGTATTTAATCTCTCTTCAAAGGGTAAATGACCTTGATCCTTATAATAATAATCTTGTTCAACAACAAGAATTGTTTTATCAGAAAAACGCTGACAAATGGATTTAGTTACGGTTGTTTTACCGCTACCACTTCCGCCAGCCACACCTATAACTACCGGTTTTTTTTGCATGTGCGGTAGTACCTCCTTCAGTTATTTCTTCTTACTTATAGCTACACCATCACCGACTGGCACAATGGTAGTTATGAAGTTAGGATGTTTCATTAACCAATCGTTGTATTCTCTTATTGAACCGGCAATCTTTTTAAAACGTTTCTGATCTGTTAAGTTAGGATTCGCAACGTACCCTCTAAATAATACATTATCAGAAATAATAATTCCATTCTCTGCTAAGAAGTGGGTTGTTAGTTCAAAAAAACGCTTGTATTGTCCTTTGGCAGCATCTATAAAAATTAAATCAAATGAACTATTAGCAGGCATTTCACTAATCTTTTCAAGTGCATCTCCAAATATAACATGTATGTTTTCCTGCTTATCCAACATTTTTATATTATGTATTGCCTGTTCATAGCGTTTTTTATCTCTTTCAATAGTTATAATGGATGTCTTGGGGTAGGCTTGTGACATACGTAATGCTGAGTATCCAATTGCCGTACCGATTTCTAATATTGTCTTCGGTTTATGAATTCTTATTAGCTGCATAAGAAAACTAATCCCTAACGGATCCATTATAGGTATCGATTCTTCTTTCGCTTGTTCCTCCAACCCAACTATCCAATTTGCTTGAGGTTCTATTATAGCTTGTAAATAGTGTTTTAATTCATCATCCATTTTGCACACCTCAATTAGTATCCCAATTCAGTTACCATTTAATTATATTACCAACTAGCAATACGTGCAAAAAAAACGGGAAATGTGAATATTATTCACACTTCCGTTTAGTTAATATGTTGATTTTTCAATTGATTATGCTCCTGAAGTGTTTCAGAGTAATGAATATTACCTTCTTCATCATGTAAAAAGTAAATGTAATCAGATTGTTCAGGATTAATTGTTGCTACTAGTGAACTCTCACCAAAGTTTGCAATAGGACCAATCGGCAAACTAGCTACATGATACGTATTGTATGGTGATTCTATTTCTAAATCCTCTAACAATACCTTATCTTTATGCTCCCCCAATGCATATAATACAGTTGGATCTGTCTGGAGTGGCATACCAATCTCTAATCGATTATAAAATACACCTGCAATACTTTTTCGTTGTTCTTCTGAACCTGCTTCTTTTTCAACCAATGATGCCATGGTAACAGCCTCATGAACGGTCAGTTCTTGTGCTGAAATATTATCCATATAGGAAGAGAGAACAGCTTCTGTTTGGTTAAGCATCATCTCAACAATAGCATCTATACTCGGTTCTTCTTCATAAATATCATAAGTCGCAGCAAACAAATACCCTTCTAATGGGGTTTTTATATCTGCGCTTAGTATATCCTCAGATAAAATAGATGGATAATAATCAATAAGCGTTTCCACATATTCAAGTTCATTTACTCTATCTATAAAGTCTTCCTTTTCGATTGGTAGCTTTTCAGCGAAAATACCCGCCATTTGATCGACTGTCAGTCCCTCCGGAATAGTAATTGTATATACCGGATCTTGTAGAACTTTACCATTTTTTAGAGATTCGATAACTTCGTCAATCGATAGTGATGATGTAAATGTATATTCTCCAGCCTGAAAATCAGATTCATTCTTAAATTTTGTATAAAACCGAAAGACACGAGCATCTTTAATAACACCTTCTTCTTCCAGTATAGATCCAATATCAGAAGATGATGATCCCATCGGAATTTCAACATTAATATCTTCTTCACTAGTTGGATCAACAGGTTCTAATGCTGATTTAATATATTTATATCCTGAGATACCACCCACTACAAGTATAAGGATTAATGATATAAGTATAATTGCTACAATTCTACGAACCGTTCTAGCTTCCTCACTTCGAGAAATTTGGTTTTCCTTATAGTTGCCAAACTTTTTTTTCTTAGACATTCAGTACCCCCCTCTCGTCCGATACATTATACTAAAATTCTACAAACTTATCCATCAAAAAAAATAGTTGGCATCAAATTGATTGATGCCAACTATTTTGATTTGATGATCAGAAAATAATGATGATTATTTATTGTTGCTCATTTACTTCTTCCGCTAATGTATTTAACATTTCCTCTACCATTTCCCATTCTTCATCTGATTCGATAGGAAATAGAGATAGGTCATTGTCATCTTTATCTTTTTCTTCATAACGAAACGCATATACTTCTACTTCTTCATCATCTTTTTGTTCCACTGGTACGACAGCAATATAAGATTGTTCCGTTTGATCTACATCAAAGGTAAACAATACTTCAAATAAATGTTCTTCTCCGTTTTCATCAGGAATAATGATACGTTCTTTTTCATCAAGTGCCATTATTTCACTCCTTTAATTGTTTTGATCAAGATAGCCTTGTAAAATCATTACAGCAGCCATTTTATCAATTACTTTTTTTCTTTTTTTTCTACTAACATCAGCTTCTAATAGTACTCGTTCTGCAGCAATCGTCGACAACCTTTCATCCCAAAGCACTGTTGGAATATTATGTGTTTCTTCAACATGTTCTGCAAACGTCTCAGAGGCCTTACCACGTTCTCCGATAGTACCATTCATGTTCTTGGGTAATCCAATTACAGCTTTCCCAATTTCATGCTCAGATATAATTTTTTGTAATTCTTTATCAGCAGAAGTGATGTCAAATTCGTCCCAATATATAGTTGTTAATCCTTGGGCTGTCCATCCAAATGCATCACTAACAGCAACACCTATCGTTTTAGACCCTACATCTAATCCAATTACCTTCATTTAGTTATCCTTTTGGTGTTGTTCGAGATAAAATTTAACAAGCTCTTCTATTACTTCGTCCCGTTCAATTTTACGAATTAAATTACGAGCATCCTTATATCTTGGTATATAAGCAGGGTCACCAGATAACAAATAGCCTACAATTTGGTTTATTGGATTATACCCTTTTTCATTTAGAGCTTCATGGACAGTTAGCAAAATCTCCTTAATATCTTGATCAAAAGGTTCTTCTGAAAAATTAAATTTCATTGTTTTATCAATAGAGCTCATAGTGACACCTCATTCCATGATTTGCCTTTACTCATTATTCTAACATGTTTACAGCTAATATTATATGTTTTTACATGAAGAATTTAAACTAAGATAAGAAAAGGCCGCATTTATAAAAAACCCAGTATTTTCTTATCATTTGTCTTACACCTGTCAATTATTCTTTTATATTTTCTATCAAATACTGCTTAGCGAATTGTAATGCATCATTTATTTTTTGTGGATCTTTTCCACCAGCTTGTGCCATATCAGGACGGCCACCGCCGCCTCCGCCACAAATTTGGGCTGCTTGCTTTATGAGCTTACCTGCATGCAATCCACGTTCTATTAAATCTTTAGAAACGCCTGCAGCTAATTGAACTTTGTTATCATTCTCAGCTGCTAATAAAATAACACCTGAGTCCAACTTCTGTTTTAAATCATCAACCATGTTTCGAAGCTGATTCATATCTTTAACACTAACCTGTTGAGCTATCAATTGAATACCATCAATGGATTCAACTTGTTCAAAAATAGAAGAAGCTTCTGCATTTGATAATTTTGCACTTAATGATTCATTCGCTTTTTGTAAAGATTTTATCTCTTGAAACATTCCTTCAATTCGTTCAGGAACTTTATCTTCATTTGTTTTCAATAACTTCGAAGTCGTTTGTAATAAACTTAACTTTTCATTTACAAATTTGTATGCATGTTTACTCGTAACCGCTTCTATTCTACGCGTTCCAGCGCCAATCCCTGTTTCAGTGACTAGTTTAAATAAGCCAATTTCACCGGTGTTTTGCACGTGGCATCCACCACAAAGCTCAATACTATAATCACCTACCTGCACTACTCGGACTATATCTCCATACTTTTCACCGAATAAAGCCATTGCTCCCATTTCTTTTGCTTCCTCTATTTTTTTGTTATCAATTACTAGAGGAATGGATTCCCAAATTTTTTCATTTACAATTTGTTCGATCCTTTCCATTTCCTCTTCCTTTACTGATCCAAAATGTGAGAAGTCAAAACGTAATCTATCTGGGCTTACAAGCGAACCTGCCTGATTAACATGGTTTCCAAGTACATCTTTAAGTGCTTGATGCAATAAATGTGTGGCAGTATGATTTTTAATAATGCCAGTTCGGAATCTGTGATCAATTATTGCCTTAACATTATCCCCAGTACGGAATTCACCATCTTTTACCCGTACACGATGAATGTGTTGGCCACTAGGTGACTTCTGTACATCTTCAACATAAGCTGATGCATGTTCTGTATAGATCCAGCCGTTATCTGCTACTTGCCCTCCGCTTTCAGCATAAAAGGGTGTTTTATTTAAAAATAAAACTACTGGCTTATCACCTTTTACGGAATCCACTATTTCTTTTTCATCAATTATCGCTTCAATTGTTGTATTTACTTCCATTTCTTCATAACCAACAAATATACTTTCTACATCTACCTTTCCAAGAATATCATCCTGTACTTGCATAGAGTCCACTTTTTGACGGGAGTTCCTTGCTCGGTCCCGCTGTTTTTGCATTTCTTGATCAAAGCCTTCTTCGTCAATAGTAAAGCCTTTTTCTGCTACATATTCTTCTGTTAGCTCCTTTGGAAATCCATACGTATCATATAGTCGAAAAACTTCTACACCTGGAAAGACAGAACTGCCTTTACTCTCTTCTTTTTCCATAATTGACGTTAGAATCGTTAATCCATCATTTAATGTCTCGTGGAAACGCTCCTCTTCCATCTTAACTACATTTTCTATATAGTCCTTTTGATTTATCACTTCTGGATAGAAATCCCTCATAACTTCTCCCACTGCTGGAACTAACTTATACATAAACGGTTTATCAATACCAATTTGTTTTGCAAAACGAACAGCTCTTCTTAGCAGTCTACGAAGTACATACCCTCGCCCCTCATTAGACGGTAGCGCACTATCACCAATTGCAAATGTTACAGTTCGAATATGGTCAGCGATAACCTTAAAGGCAGTATCACTATTCATATCTTTACCGTATAGCGTTCCTGATAATTCTTCTGTTTTTTTAATAAGTGGCATAAACAAATCTGTTTCAAAATTAGTTGGAACATCCTGAATAACAGATACCATACGTTCTAGCCCCATACCGGTATCAATATTCTTTTTAGGTAGTGGAGAATACGTGTCATCTGGATTATGGTTAAATTGAGAAAATACTAAATTCCATATCTCAAGATAGCGGTCATTTTCCCCTCCAGGATACAATTCAGGATCATTTTCATCGTTTCCATATGTTTCGCCACGATCATAGAAGATTTCTGTGTTTGGTCCACTTGGTCCTTCACCAATATCCCAAAAATTTTCTTCTAAACGAATAATTCGTTCTTTAGGCAATTTGATATTATTTAACCAGATATCATAAGCTTCATCATCTTCTGGATGTACCGTTACTGACAGTAATTCAGGATCAAAGCCTATCCATTTTTCACTAGTTAGAAATTCCCATGCCCATTCTACAGATTCTTTTTTAAAATAATCTCCTATCGAGAAATTACCCAACATTTCAAAAAAAGTGTGATGACGTGCTGTGAATCCAACATTTTCAATATCGTTTGTACGAATTGATTTCTGTGCATTAACAAGGCGTGGATTATCAGGAACAACCCTTCCGTCAAAATATTTCTTTAGAGTTGCTACTCCGCTGTTAATCCATAGCAATGTTGGGTCTTCTTTTGGTACTAGTGATGCACTTGGTTCTACACGATGCCCTTTTTCCTTAAAAAAATCTAAAAACATTTGTCTTACCTGAGCTGACGTTAACTGCTTCATGTTAAAACCTCCATTTTAACTAACTTTTTAGAAAAACAAAAAATCCCGTCGCTGCATATATGCAGGGACGAGATTATATCGCGGTACCACCCTAATTATGAATGAAAGGTCTCATTCATCACTTGATCATGGTAACGGTGTGAAACCGACGGGTATTAACCGTACTCCAGCTTAGCTTTCTGTGACTCGACATATAGGATTTTTTCAGCCAAATGAAAATCCCTCTCTTTGATATGGAGTATCACGTACTTATAACCTTCGACGTTTTATGTTCTTAAGTTTTACTAGTTAGACGATATTATAGAAAATATCAATCAAAATGTCAACGCTAACGCTTGATGGCGATAGCTTGGGTTAAGATTACTTTTAAAATGGTTAGCATCGGAACGGCCAATATCATACCAATAACACCACTTAACTGTCCACCTAACAGCAGTGCAAAAATAATCGCTACTGGATGTATATGAACACTCTTTCCAACGATGTATGGCGACAGTAAATTACTTTCAATTAGTTGAATAATAAAAATAGCAATAATTACTATTAAAACTAACTTAGTTGAGATGGTTAACGTAATAGCAATGACCGGAACTGCCCCAATTATCGGTCCAAAGTAAGGGATGATATTTGTAAACCCCATAATAATAGCCAATAGTAGAGCATATTTAATTTCCAAAAAGTAAAACACAATAAATGTGGTCAAACTAACAAATAAACTAACAATTAATAAACCCCGAATATAATTTCCAAGTGTTTCTTCTAATGTATGGTACAGCTTTTGCGTTTGTGGTTGATATTTTACAGGAATCCATTTTTTCATATAGTTTTTTATTTTATCGTAATCTTTCAGAAAATAGAAAACCAGTACTGGAATTACGGTTATAAAAATGATTACATCGAATATTTTTGTGAAACCAGTTACTAATTTTGCCAACAGACTTTCTAATGTTACTTCTATATTTTCAATAAGCTCGTCCATGCGATCGTGGACAGTTTCGGGTAGAAATGATGTATATTCATATAATTGTAATACGAATCCACGATACATTTCAATTAGTTGTGGCAATTGTTGATTCAAATCTTGAACTTGAAGAACGACAGTTGGGTACACACGATAAATAAGGTATGTGATCCCTCCAAAGAATAATAAATAAATCAAAAGAATGGCAATACCTCTATGTATATTATAGCTATGTAATTTATTTATTATCGGGTAAAGCAGATAAGCAATTAAGCATGCAATGATAAAGGGTGAGAAAACTTTCCATAGAAATGAAAAAACAGCTCCATAAACTGGAAACAGTTTAACGAGCAGATATATAAATAAAAATACAAAAATACCACTGATTATCCAGTATAGAAAATTCAACGGGTTCTTTTTATCCATTCATACCATCCCTTTAGCAGTAGCAGAAAATGTCAGATAAATTTGCACCTAAGGAGTCACCATTGAATTTTTCTTTCATCCTCTGTAAATAAATCATTAAGAGAACTTAATGATCCATCCGCTTCTACTTGATGAATGGTAATTTCGTCATCTAAAATAGACATTTCAATAAAACAATTCCAACAATAATATTGCTGTGAACCAATTTTACCTATATCCTTTCTATTACAATTCGGGCATTGCATCACGTAAAATCTCCCTCTATAAAAGAAGTGCATTATTACGTTATAATAACCCGAATAATTAACTAATATACATTCTCATCACATAAAATCATATGGAGAAATCTCTCCATCTTCTAAGTCATCTTCTTTCTTATTGTCAACATGATTCAACCTTTCTATTAGATGTTCTTGCAATGATGTGAATCTTTTATTCGTGTCTAGTGTATGGATGCCTCTTAAGAAAGCGTGTTGTTCACCACAAATGATTAGCGATTGCTTACTTCTGGTTATAGCCGTATATAATAAATTTTTTCGCAGCATCCGATTATAAGTAGAGACTACTGGCATTAATACAATTGGAAACTCACTACCTTGAGATTTGTGAATAGAAATGCAATATGCATGCATTATATTCACATAATCTTTTCGCTCATAAACAACTTCTTTTTCATCGAATAAAAGTACCAATTGTTCAACATTCTCTTTGTTCTCATCTTCTTCAAAAATAGCCACTACTTCCCCTATATCTCCATTAAACACACCATTTTCAGGTTGATTAACAAGTTGAATTACTTTATCCCCGACTCTAAATGTAGTATCACTCGTTTTAACTTCCCGTTTTTTTGGTGTTTTAGGATTTACCATTTGCTGCAGGTGCTTATTTATAATAGTTATACCTGCCTGTGAACGATACATAGGAGCTAATACTTGAATATCCTTTAGATCTATTCCTTTATCATTAGCCCTCATAAAAATCTTTGTAATGATATCAATCATCTGATATTCATGACATGGTATAAAACTAAAATCTTTATCATTTTTCAGATCTTCATTGGTGCATGTGTCATTTTTTATTTGGTGTGCAAGTTGGATGATTTTTGATCCTTCTTTTTGCCGGTACACTTCATTAAGGCTTACAAATGGAATGCGCTCACTACTTAATAAATCGGATAACACCTGACCAGGACCAACAGAGGGAAGCTGATCTTCATCACCAACTAGTAACACTTGCAAATCATCAGGAATTGCTTTAAATAAATTATTAGCAAGCCATATGTCTACCATCGAAAATTCATCTACTATTAAAAATTTCCCCGATAATGGCTCATCCTGATCTTTGTTAAAACCATCTTGACCATTCCAGCCTAATAGACGGTGGATAGTTACTGCTGGTAGACCGGTAGATTCATTTAACCGTTTAGCGGCTCGGCCAGTTGGTGCAGTCAATATAAAAGGATATTCGCTTTTATCCTCATAATCTTCTGGTCTAATGGAAACATCATGAATAGTAGCATACGCTTTTAATATTCCTTTAATTACGGTTGTTTTACCAGTACCAGGTCCACCCGTAACGATCGTTACTTTGGAATGAAGCGATTGGTTTATTGCAGTAAATTGCTCTTTACCGTAGCTTATTGTTTCTGCTTCCTCTATATCTCCTGTGATTTTCATCAATTCTGCTAACGGAATCTGTTCTTCGATAGGTTTTGAGATTAGTCGCTTAATATGAGAGGCAAATCCATCTTCAGCATAATACAATGAGGGTAAATAGACATGACCATTTTGAATAATCACCGTTTTCTCTGCATTTAGTTGCTCTAAGCGATTGGTTACCATATCATTGGATAATGTGTGCTCAGAATGTACCAGTAAATAAATTACCTGTCTTACACAATCTTCAAGAGGTAAATAGACATGCCCGTCTTGGATACTTTTTTGTAACACATAAATACACCCAGCTCCTATTCGATTCGGGTGTGTTAAAGATAGACCATTTTGTTTAGCGATCTCATCAGCAGTTTGAAACCCAAATCCTTCAATATCAAACACATATTGATAAGGGTCCTCCTCTAAAATCTCAATAGCATCCTCTTTATATTGTTCATATATCTTTTGCGCCATCTTCAAGCCAATACCATACTTTGATAAATAAACAACGATATGTTCAAACCCTTGATTTTCTTTTAAGTTTTTCGCAAGCGATTCAGCTTTGTCCTGCTTTAGACCTGGTACATCTTTCAATACATCAGGATCATTTATAATAGAGGATATAGCATTTTCCCCTAATACATTAACTATTTTAGTAGCAGACTTTTCACCAATGCCATAAAACAAATCGCTGGACAGGTAAGCTATTAATCCATCTTTGGTATTGGGGATAAAGGTTTGGTACGAACTCACTTGATATTGAAGACCAAATTTAGGATGCTTTTCAAACTGACCATAAAAATTATATATAGTTGCATCCTGTAAATTTGTAAAATATCCTTTTGCAACTATTTCTTTCTCCGAATAGTCTTCATTCGTATCATGTACTTTAATTCGAGCAATAGAAAAATGCTCCAATTCATTATGAAAAATGGTATACAAAAGCTCTCCCTTTATATAACCCTTTTCCTTATTTTGATTAGATTGCACATCTATTACCATTTCAACAACCTCACTATCACTAGTTGCTATCTAACAACTGTTCTATCTGTTTTTTTCCGTTTTCTGCTAATACATGTTCTGGTTGAATAGCTAATGCTTCATTAAAATGCTGTAATGCCACTTCTGGTTGATCCTCATACAATGCGATGACACCTAAATTGTAATGAGCATCACTATTGCTTTCATTTAATTGTAAAACCTTTACGAATATGTCTTTCGCATCTTTAATATGATTACTTTGTGCAAGAGCCAGACCATATTGAAATAGAATTTCATCATCTTCTGTATTTAATTCGGTTGCCCGCAGGAGATAGGGTAAAGCAAGTTTGTCGTGCTCCTCATTTTGGAATGTCATTCCTAACATATAATAGACATCTGCTTCTTCTAACCCAAATTCAATAGCCTTTTGAAAATTATCCTGTGCTTTCGGATAAACAGATTGTTCGAAATATAAATTTCCAAGACCATAATAGGCTGTTGCGGCGTGTTGATCCAACTCGATTGCTTTATTAAAAAACCGTTGAGCGCGTTCTAAGTCATTGATATGCATTAATAAATTACCAAAATTAATATAACCTAGTGGATCTTCCGGATTTTCTTCTATTACCTCTGTGAAAAGCTGTGCTGCTTCCTCAAATTTTTTCTCCTTCATTAAATTGATTGCTTTTGTATTCCTATCCATTTATTTCACCTTCCATAAACAACTAGAATCATGGTTCAAGAACCAAATAATCTGCTCTAAAAACATGATCCTACTGACAATAGTTTTTTACCCTACATAATTTAGAGGTTTTTCATCTTTTATTACTTCATCAATTGTTCCCCCACCTAAACAAACATCTCCATCATAAAAAACAACTGCTTGCCCGGGTGTGATAGCTCGTTGGGATTCATCAAATTCAACATGAACATTTCCATCTGGCAATGGATGTACTGTAACGCCACTATCTTCTTGGCGGTAGCGGAATTTAGCAGTGCAAGTAAAAGATTTACTAACCTCTTTGTTATTTATCCAATTTACGTCGGTAGCAACTAGAGCTTCTGAAAATAATTTTTCATTATCAAAGCCTTGCTCCACGTATAATACATTGTCTTTTAAATTTTTTCCAACTACAAACCACGGATCACCAGACCCGCCTATTCCCAACCCTTGTCGTTGGCCAAGTGTATAATACATCAATCCATCATGGGATCCTTTCACTTCATTAGCCAATGTTGTCATTTTGCCTGGTTGCGCTGGTAAATATTCACTTAGGAATTCTTTAAAGTTCCGCTCTCCAATGAAGCAGATACCAGTACTATCTTTTTTTGTAGCTGTAACAAGATCATGTTCTTTTGCGATTTCTCTTACTTCTTTTTTATCTAAATGACCTAACGGGAACATTACTTTAGCTAAAACGTCTTCTGTCAGTTGGTTCAGAAAATACGTTTGATCTTTGTTATTGTCAATCCCTCTTAACATTTCATAACGTCCATCATCATGTCTTACTTGTGCATAGTGTCCTGTTGCTAAATAGTCTGCACCTAAAGAGACAGCATGATCTAAAAATGCCTTGAATTTAATTTCTTTATTACACATAACATCTGGATTCGGAGTTCTACCGGCTTTATATTCGTCCAAAAAGTAGGTAAACACTTTATCCCAATATTGTTTTTCAAAATTTACTGCATAATAAGGAATATCGAGCTGGTTACAAACCCGGACCACATCATCAAAGTCCTCTGTTGCGGTACAAACACCAAACTCATCTGTATCATCCCAGTTTTTCATAAAGATCCCGACTACATCATACCCTTGTTCTTTTAAAAGTAGAGCTGCTACAGAAGAATCCACTCCGCCACTCATTCCAACAACAACTCTAATGTTTTCATTTGAATTCATATTTCTCACCTTCTATTTTATGAAGTTAATCGCTTAATAATCTTTGTAACCCTTTCGGCCGCTTCTTCAACATTCTCTGTTGTATTATATAGACCAAAGCTAAATCGAATGGAGTTCGTGGTACACGTATTGTTTTCACCAAACATCGCTGTTAATACATGAGATGGTTCCACTGACCCTGCTGTACATGCACTACCACTAGATGCAGCAATGCCATCCAAATCAAAATTTGTTAATAGAGTCTCTACATTTGTACCAGGAAAGCTAATATTCACAATAGCCGGAACAGTCTCCTCTAAGTTACCGTTTATCTCGAACACAATACCTTCATGCTTTAAGACGTCGAGGAATAACTGCTTATACCCCTGATATTCATTATTTCGCTTATCCTTGTATTGAATGGCTAATTCTACAGCTTTTTGAAAACCAACCACTCCAGGAACATTTTCTGTACCAGCTCGACGTTTTCGCTCCTGCTCGCCACCATATTGCAGTGCATTTAATTTCACATTTTCATCAGCAAAAAGAAACCCCATTCCTTTTGGCCCATTAATCTTATGTGAAGAAACGGTAAGTAAGTCTATATTCAAGTCACGAACTTGAATATCCAATAATCCAAAAGCCTGCACAGCATCTGTATGAAAATAAGCTTGGTGATCCTTTAATACCAATCCTACCTCTTCAATAGGTTGTATGATACCAGTCTCATTATTAACAAACATGACAGAAACAAGAATTGTATTATCGGTTAAGGCATTTTGTAAATCCTGTATAGAAATCTTCCCGTCTTCGTAAACGGGTAAATACGTTAATTCAAAACCTTCATGCTCTAAATACTGTGCAGTATGAAGCGTAGCATGATGCTCTTGTTCGGTTATAATAATATGGTTTCCTTTATGTTTATTTGCCATTGCAGTTCCAATTAGTGCTAGATTATCTGCTTCAGTTCCACCACTGGTAAATATAATTTCTTTTTCATTCGCGTGGATACTTCCGGCCATTACACGCCTTGCTTCATCTAAATGCTGGCGGGCTTTTCGACCAAATGAGTGAACACTAGATGGATTACCAAATACTTTCTCAAAAATCGGATACATGGCTTCAACTACAAGTGGGTCCATTGGTGTAGTTGCTGCATGATCCAAATAAATGTGCTTCATCTTTAGTACCTGTCCTTCCTGTACCGTTTTTTAAATATAAAACATGTACGCGTCCTGTTGCTGATCATCTTCATGTGTCATTAAGTCTTCTAATGTCGTTGTATCCAACACATCTTTAACCGCATCTCTAATTCGGAGCCAGAGTGCTTGTTGCGCTGGTTCCTCATCCTCGATTCCTTCAACAGGTGTGATCGGTCCTTCTAGTACCCGAATAATATCACCCGCTTTAATTTCGTTTGCTTCTTTAGCTAATATATAGCCACCATAAGCTCCACGAATACTCTTTATTAAACCAGCATTCCTAAGCGGCGTAGCAAGTTGTTCCAAATAATGCTCAGAAAGGTTTTTATTACGTGCTATAGATTTTAATGACATCGGTTTATCACCATAATTTTTTGCAAGTTCAATCATAATAGTTAATCCATAGCGTCCTTTTGTTGAGATTTTCATGTATTTCACACCTCTATATTATAAAAAGATATCTATTCATTAGAATTTAATATTTAATACATGATATTATAGCATGAATAGTATGCTTCTTGCATTTTCTCGAATTCACTATTAGGCTTTACTATACAATCTATTATTCCAAAGGACGATTAAAATGAAACATAGACCTCTAGCATATCGTATGAGACCATCTCATATTAATGAAATTATTGGACAGGAACACCTTGTAGGAGAAGGAAAAATAATCAATCGCATGATTCAAGCAGAGCGCTTAGCATCGATGATCCTATTTGGCCCACCCGGTACCGGAAAGACATCTATGGCTGTTGCACTAGCCAAAAGTTTAAGTCTCCCTGTAAGGGTTCTAAATGCGGTAGTTGATAAAAAGAAAGACATGGAAATTGTAGTAGAAGAAGCAAAAATGACTGGACAGGTTGTGCTTGTTTTAGATGAAGTTCATAGACTGGATAAAGCTAAACAAGACTTCTTGCTACCTCATGTGGAAAGCAATTTACTCACATTAATTGGTTGTACAACAAGTAATCCATATCACTCTATTAATCCAGCGATTAGGAGTAGGTGTCATTTATTTGAATTACATGCCTTGTCTGTAACAGATGCCAAAATCGCACTTAAACGAGCCATTTATGATGAACAGAACGGCCTGGCCATGTATGTCATTGATATTACGGATGATGCATTAGAACACTTTGCAATTGCGGCTAATGGTGACCTGAGATCTGCCCTTAACGGCCTGGAACTAGCAGTATCATCAACACCTAAAAATAAAAATAATCAAATACTAATTGGAATAGATACTGCTGAGGAATGTATGCAAAAGAAAAGTTTTTCACATGACAAAGATGGTGACGCACATTACGATGTATTATCGGCATTTCAAAAATCTATTAGAGGAAGTGATGTGAATGCAGCACTCCACTATTTAGGAAGATTAATTGAAGCGGGGGACCTAGAAAGTATTGCTAGAAGAATGATTGTTTGTGCTTATGAAGATATTGGACTTGCAAATCCACAAGCTGGGCCTCGTGCAATAGAAGCAGTAAATGCAGCCGAAAGACTAGGTTTTCCGGAGGCGAGAATTCCATTGGCAGTTGCTATTGTCGAGTTGTGTTTATCACCGAAGTCGAATACCGCCTATAAAGCACTTGATGCAGCTCTAGCAGATATTCGCAGTGGCAAAAGTGGTGATATACCTGCACATTTAAAAGATTCTCACTATCAAGGAGCTAAAACTATTGGCCGTGGAATTGAATATAAGTACCCACATAATTACAATAATAATTGGATTAATCAACAATATCTACCTGATTCTATAAAAAACAAACACTACTATAAGCCTAAGAATACTGGTAAATTTGAGCAAGCTTTAAAACAAGTTTATGACAAAATACAAGCAGATAAAAATAATGCTAGATAAGAAAGGTATAATTCCTTTTTCAAGCGGTCACAATAGATAAAAAGATCTATAAAACTGCTGGTAAATGAAAAAGGAGCTGAAATATAGTGGTTAAAGTTAGACAAGATGCGTGGTCACATGAAGATGATCTTCTGCTTGCTGAGACAGTATTACGTCACGTGAGAGAGGGCAGTACACAATTAAATGCCTTTGATGAAGTTGGTGATAAGTTAAATCGTACATCTGCTGCTTGTGGATTTCGCTGGAATGCTGAGGTGCGAAGAAAATATGATAATGCTATTGATCTTGCAAAAAGACAACGTAAAGAGAAAAAGCGTGCAATGGCAGTTAAAACCTCAAGGCCAAAACAAACAGTAATACCGACAGCACAAGTATCACATGATAGTATCGAGGAAAATAGTTCTCTAGTAAATGAAACTGAAAATCAAAATACTCCCATTACCATGGACACGGTAATTTCTTACTTAAAACAATTTAAAAAAGACTATCATGCTTCTACTCAATCAAAATTATCTTTAGAACAAACCCAAAAAGAAAATACGATGCTACGAGAGCATGTAAGTGAACTAGAACAAAAGTTAGCTAAAACAGAAGAACAACTTAACAACATCCAAGAGGATTATCAGGTCTTCATGCAAATTATGGACCGAGCTAGAAAGATGACAGTTCTTGAAGAACAAGGGTCATTAAAATCCCCTGCCTTTCGAATGGATAAAAATGGGAACTTGCAACAACTAGCACCTGGTTCTAATCAATAAAGAAAAAACTCTTCCAATAAAAAAAGGAAGAGTTTTTTTGTTCTATGTATTCTATTAATCCCAATTGTGCCGTCTATTTCTAGTTTTGATCCCGCTCTCGGCAGGTGGGTGCTCTGTTTTATATTTTGTGCGTCCTCAGATGTAAGGAAAAGAGGCATGCACGCAACATAAAAACGAATCAAGCTCCCAAGTATATAGATGTTCGGTCAAAACGATTTTGATAGACGTACACATCAGGATTAATAGTGTTAATTAAATTTGATTGTAAAATTATATTACCATACAATCGTTTTTTTTTCAATATTCATTCATGTAAAAAATTCATTACAGATATTACATTTAAGCAACATTTTAGGAATTTTATCATACTTTTTTATTTACATTAATTTCCAATTCGTCTAGTTGCTGAGAACTTACTTCACTAGGTGCATCGGTTAATAAATCCGATGCTGAAGCTGTTTTTGGAAATAGAATGGTGTCACGTAAATTTGACCTTCCCGCTAATAACATGATTATACGATCTAATCCAAGAGCAACACCACCATGTGGAGGTGCACCATATTCCAACGCATCCATTAAAAATCCGAATTGATCATTTGCTTCCTCTTTTGTAAATCCTAATACATCAAACATTTTCTCTTGTTGCTCACGTTTATGAATACGTAGTGATCCTCCGCCTAACTCATATCCATTTAAGACTAAATCATATGCATGTGCACGAACGCTTCCTGGGTCTGTATTTAATTTATCCAGATCTTCCTCAACCGGCAATGTAAATGGGTGATGTGCTGCAAAGTATCTTCCAAGAGATTCATCATACTCCAACAATGGCCAGTCAGTAACCCAAAGAAAGTTATATTGTGATTCATCAATTAAGTTTAACTCTTTACCAAGCTTTAATCTAAGTGCTCCTAAACTATCATTTACAATAGCTGTCTTATCTGCACCAAATAACAATAAGTCCCCATTACTCGCTTGTGTACGATTCAATAGCCCTGTTTTCTCTTCTTCTGATATAAACTTAGCAATCGGTCCTTTTAGTTCATCATTTTCAAATTTAAGCCAAGCCAACCCTTTCGCACCATAAATTTTAACAAATTCTGTCAGCTTATCTATATCCTTACGAGAAAAATGACCAGCTTGCTCCTTAACGTTCAGGACACATACTTTTCCACCAGCATCAATTGCGCCTTGGAACACTTGAAAAGAAGAACTTTTTACAACGTCTGATACATTTATTAGTTCCATTGCAAACCTAGTATCTGGTTTATCTGAACCAAAACGCTCCATCGCTTCCTGATAGCTCATCCGTTTTAATGGTAATGTCATATCAACCTGTTTTACTTCCTTTAATACTTTCTGCATCATTAATTCTGCCATTTTCATAATTTCGTCACTAGACATAAATGATGTCTCAATATCAATTTGTGTGAATTCAGGTTGACGGTCTGCCCGTAAATCCTCATCACGGAAACAACGTGCGATTTGATAATAACGTTCAAATCCACCCATCATAATTAATTGTTTAAAAAGTTGCGGGGATTGTGGTAATGCATAAAATTCCCCTGGATGAACGCGACTTGGAACCAAATAGTCTCTGGCTCCCTCTGGTGTACTTTTCGTCAAGATAGGCGTTTCCATTTCCAAAAACTCATTTTCATCTAGAAAGTCACGAACTACCTTAGTTGTTTGATGACGCAATTTAAAAGTATCTTGTAGTGAGCTGCGGCGTAAATCCAAATAACGGTATTTTAAACGCAAGTCCTCTGCTACATCCGTTTCATTTTGTAGGAGAAAAGGTGGATTTTTGGATTTATTTAAAATTTCAATATCTGAAACAAAGACTTCGATCTTACCTGTTTCTATAGAAGGATTTACAGTTGACTCATCACGCTTTACAACCTTACCCTTTACCTCTATTACATATTCACTTCTAATCATTTCAGCTACCTCTAAAGATTCTTTTGAATGATCTGGATTAAAAACAATTTGAACGGTTCCAGATTTATCACGTAAATCAATAAAAATCAAACCACCTAAGTCACGTCGTTTTTGAACCCAACCCTTGAGCAGAATCTCCTGTTCTATATGTGATTCACGTAATTTACCAGCAAAAATGCGCTCACCCATGTCTATTTTCCTCCTTGAAGCTTTTCATTCATTTTATTTATTAACTGTGTGATAGGTATTTCCAACTGTTCTCCAGTTGTCATATCTTTTACATTTACGATTTCCTTTGTTAATTCATCCTCACCTAGTACGATAACAAATCTGGCTTTTAGCCGATCAGCAGCTTTAAATTGGGCCTTCATTTTACGATCCAAGTAATCCCTATCTACTTGCACGCCACCTTCACGTAATTCATGAACTAAGCGTACAGCCTGTTTTTCTGCTTCATCGCCCACAGCAACGAAATAACAATCTAACTCATCATCAATTTCTATTTCTTTTTTCTCCGCTTCTAACGCCATTATTAAACGCTCAAGTCCCATTCCAAAGCCAATCCCAGGAATATCGGGTCCGCCTAATTCCTCTACTAATCCATTGTATCTGCCACCACCAGCAAGTGTGGTAATTGCTCCAAATCCTTCTGCCTCACTCATAATTTCAAACGCTGTGTGGTTATAATAATCGAGTCCTCGAACTAAGTTTTTATCCACTTCATATGGGATTTTCATCAAATCCAAATATTCCTTAACTTGCTCAAAATATTTTTTTGATTCATTATTTAAATAATCCAAAATGGAAGGAGCAGTTTTCATTGATGGATGATCCCTATCTTTTTTACAATCTAAAATTCGTAAAGGATTTTGTGTAAGCCTGGTTTGACAATCACTGCAAAGTTCATCTTTATGTGGTGAGAAGTGTTCTACCAATGCTTTTCGGTGATTTTCTCGACTTTCCTGATCTCCTAATGAATTAATGACTAATTTTAATGACCTTAACCCTAATTCTTTGTAACAAGTCATCGCAAGGTCAATTACTTCAGCATCAATCGCGGGATTAGCACTTCCCAACACTTCTACACCAAATTGATTTAATTGACGCATTCGTCCTTTTTGCGGCCGTTCATAACGAAACATTTGTGCAAAATAATACAATTTAACCGGCTGACTTGGATTACCAAATAATTTATTTTCGACAAATGCCCGAACAACTGAAGCAGTACCTTCAGGACGTAGTGTTAAGCTTCTTCCACCACGATCCTCAAATGTATACATTTCTTTTTGAACGATATCGGTAGAATCACCAACACTGCGTTGGAATACTTCTGTATGCTCAAATAATGGTGTTCTAACCTCATCATACCGAAAACGTTCACAGACACCTTTTATATGATTTTCTACATATTGCCATTTCTTTGTATTCGTTGGCAAAAGATCTACTGTACCACGTGGTGCTTTCATATTCATCCATAAAACCCCCTAATCATTTAATAATTTAAGTAAAAACATACAAAAAACTCCCGTCCCTATAAAAAAGGGACGAGAGTTTACCCGCGTTGCCACCCTAGTTGATACATATGTATCCGCTCTTCACAGTTAACGCCTGCAAAACGTCTATACCTACTATGAATTCGATATAGATCCTAAGGAATGTCTTTCATTAGACTAGTATGTGAAAATGTTTTCAGCCTATGACATTTTCTCTCTTTACATATAGATACTAATTACTGGTTCCCTCAAAGGTTTTAATTATAATAATATTAGTTAGTTGAATGTCTTATATATTAATCTTTACACAAATTATTGTCAAGCACGATTAATTTTTTTCTTTAACATCTTAACCTCACCTAAGCTTATCCCGAGTTCTTCAGCGATTTCCATATGATTAGAATGACTTTCTAATTCCATAAATCGGTGAAAATTGATTCCATGAATATCTTTATTGCCAGTTGAATTCCATTGTTTCTCCTGCATTCGCATGTAATATTCCTCCTTAATGGTTCTAGCTTTGCCTAAATGAGTAGTTTTTATTAAAATAGTAGTAGCGGAATGTATAATTATTTATAGTAGGAGGAAGCTCATTTGCAGACGAAACAGGTTTTAATATACTTATTAGGTGCTTTACTCGTAATTTTAACAATATCATCTGTAGTAAGTGCTGATGATGCGTTAGTCAATACAGATAATCTAAATGTGCGTAAAGGGCCTGGAACTGAGTATGAACAAATCGGCCAAGTTCATACAGATGAAAGCTATACTATTTTGCACAAGCAAGGTAATTGGGTCGAAATACAATATGAAGATAACAATACTGGTTGGATTACAACAGAGTATATAACCATTAACGAAAAAAATAATAGTTCTTCATCGACCGAAAGTAACGAAACTATTTCCATTTCAACCGATAACACACATATCCGAAAAGGTCCTTCTACAGACTCTGACATTTCACATTACGTCAATAAGGGTACTGAATTAGATGTAATTTCTAAAGACGGTAATTGGATTGAGGTAACAAACAAAGACGTAAGTGGCTATATATTAAAGCGACTTGTAGAAAAGGATACTGAAGCAGCCTCTACTGGCTTAAAAAATAAAACAATCGTAATAGACCCGGGCCATGGTGGAAGAGATGTTGGTGCAATAGGCGCAACGGAGACATTGGAGAAGGACTTTACGTATAAGACATCAATGGAATTAAAGCAAAAATTAACGAATCTTGGTGCTGAAGTTGTTATGACTCGTACAGAAGACGAATTTGTCTCCTTAGCAAGTCGGACAAGCCTAGCCAATGTTCTCCAAACAGATGCATTTATTAGCATCCACTACAATAGTACACCAGAGTTACCACAAGTAACTGGTATTGGAACTTATTATTATCATGAACAAAATGAAGGTTTGGCAAATTATATTCAAACAGAGATAGTAAAGGAGACTAATGCGAAAGACCGTGGTGTGACCAATGGTGACTTTCATGTTATTAGACAAACATTTAAGCCGTCTGTGCTTCTTGAGCTAGGATTTATTTCCAATCAAGAAAAGGAGAAGCTATTGTTTACAAACGGATATCAAAAAAAGCTTGTAACCGGAATGGTAAATGGATTGGAAAAATATTTTATGAATAAGTAAGACGGATGGCTTAAAGCCATCCGTCTTATTTAACAGGTAAGAAAGGATAAAACTTCCTTATCTGCATATGTGCAACTAAGTCATTCGCCATAAAGGCTTGCACTCCAAAGCATAAGGGCTTCTAAGAAAGCAAAGTACGCTTACCAAGAATCCCTTTAACGAATGCCAAGTTTTCTAATCTTTACTATCTAATATAATTGTTACTGGGCCATCATTTGTAAACCGAACATCCATCATTTCCCCAAACTGACCGGTCTCTACATGTATTCCTTCATCAACAATTTTTTTATTAAATCGATTGTATAATTCATCAGCTACTTCTGGTTTTGCTGCTTGCAGGTAATTTGGTCGCCTACCCTTACTTGTGTCTGCATAAAGTGTAAATTGTGATATCGATAATACACTTCCATTTACGTCCTTTAAGGATAGATTCATTTTTCCATCCTCATCATTAAAAATGCGCAAATGGACTAGTTTATTTACAATATATTGTATATCGTCATTGCCATCTTCATGGGTAACACCTAGAAGTACCACAACTCCATGGTCTAATTCGCCAACTATTTTATTGTCCACGGAAACACTTGCATGCTTCGAACGTTGGATTATTGCTCTCATGCTTAATCTCCTTTAGTATTACTGCAATGTTCTGGTAACCGTATAAACTTCCTTGATTTGTTTGATCCGCTCTACAATTTTACGTAAATGGTTTGTGTTGTGTATCAGTATTGTAATTTGAATTATAGCCATTTTATTGCGATCTGATCTTCCATTTACTTGTGTGATATTGGTTTTAGTCTCATTTACTGCCTGCAGCACTTCATTTAATAATCCTCGTCTGTCATATCCGGAAATCTCCAAGTCAACATGGTACTGCTTCGTATCCGTTTGACTGTTTTCCCATTTAACGTCTAACCTACGTTCAATCGCCTCATCCGTTTTCACATTTGGACAGTCTGCACGATGTACAGAAACTCCTCGTCCTTTTGTGATATAACCTACGATTTGATCTCCTGGTACAGGATTACAACACTTCGATAAACGCACTAATAGATTATCGACACCCTCTACCTTTACGCCAGAATCTCGTTTATGTGGCTTCTTATCTTTTACTTCACTTTTTACTTCCTCGATGGTTTCGGCAAGATCTTGTTCTTTTTGTTTAGTACGCCTTACTTTTTCAGTTAATCGAGTTGCAATTAATGCCGCAGTAATTCCTTGATAGCCAACAGCAGCGTACATATCATCTTCATTGGTAAAATTAAATTTTTCGTAAACTCGATTCATGTTATCGCTTGTTAGTACTTCTTTTGGTTCAATGCCCTGTGCTCGAATTTCCTTATCAACCGCTTCTTTACCTTTACTAATATTTTCATCACGACGTTGTTTCTTGAAAAATTGCTTGATTTTGTTTTTTGCTTGTGATGTTTGGGTAACTTTTAACCAATCCTGAGATGGACCATAGGAATGCTTTGATGTCATCACTTCAATGATATCCCCATTTTTAAGCTTATAATCAAGTGGTTCCATCTTACCATTAATTTTCGAACCTATTGTTTGATTTCCAATTTCAGTATGAATTTTATAAGCAAAGTCAAGTGGAACAGAACCCGATGGTAGCTCCATTACATCTCCCTTTGGCGTAAATACATAAACCATATCAGAAAACAGGTCTACTTTTAGTGATTCCATAAATTCTTCTGCATCATGTGTTTCGTTTTGCCATTCAAGAATCTCTCTAAACCAAGTTAACTTTTCTTCAAATGATTTTTTATCCTTGCTGATTTGTTTCCCCTCTTTATAAGCCCAATGTGCTGCGATACCATACTCAGCAATCTCATGCATTTCTTTTGTTCGAATTTGCACTTCAAGCGGATCACCTTTAGGTCCGATAACTGTAGTGTGCAACGATTGATATAAATTTGGCTTTGGCATTGCGATGTAATCCTTAAACCTTCCTGGCATCGGCTTCCAGCATGTATGAATAATACCTAATACAGCATAACAATCCTTAATGCTACTAACTAGAATGCGAACAGCTAATAAATCGTATATCTCGTTAAATTGCTTATTTTGTTTCACCATTTTACGATAAATACTATATAAATGCTTAGGTCTTCCTGAGATGTCAGCATCAATATTAACATCATCTAATTGATTATTTACCTCATTCATAACATCCTCAATGTAAGTTTCCCGTTGCTCTCTTTTTTGTTTCATTAACTGAACAATACGGTAATACTGTTGAGGATTTAAATAACGTAATGCAGTATCTTCCAATTCCCATTTAATCGTCGATATACCTAAACGATGTGCTAAAGGAGCAAAAATTTCCAGTGTTTCATTCGAAATTCTGCGTTGCTTTTCGGGTGGTAAATGTTTTAAAGTGCGCATATTATGCAAACGATCAGCAAGCTTTATTAAAATTACTCGAATATCTTTTGCCATTGCGACAAACATTTTTCGATGATTTTCTGCCTGCAACGCTTCTTTTGATTTATATTTTATTTTACCCAGCTTGGTGACACCATCAACTAGCAAGGCCACTTCTTGGTTAAAAGCCTTTTCTATTTCCTCTAGAGTTACTTCTGTATCCTCTACGACATCATGCAAAAATCCACCAGCAATCGTTTCAGGATCCATTTCCAAGTCTACTAAAATACCCGCTACTTGTACTGGGTGAATGATATAAGCCTCTCCAGACTTTCGATATTGATCTATATGTGCATGGTTAGCAAATTCATAAGCATGGCGAAGAAATACAGCATCATCCTCTGAAAGATACTGTCGTGCCTTTGTTATTACATCTTCTATTGTTAAAATATCATCTTTTGCCATATAATCACCTATCTTCGCTGTAGAGAATTATCAAACTTTAATGCTTTTTACTAGTATCGAAAACTTTTGACTAATTGTAAAGGAAAAACCACAAAAACAATGTAAATAGTAAAAAAGCTCTTTATTTATTTGGCTGTTCTCGTAAAGATTGTTGCTTTTCTAGAGAATAGATATAAACTGCGACGTAACTTACCGTTCTCGTAAATACACTTCGCGCACCTTAGGGTGGCTGGTAAAGCCAACACGTGCTGAAGCGCTTTGGTGTCTCACCTATGAGGCTGTCCGATGGAATAATTTCTGTGAATATATATGCATTCACACTGAATTATTAATGTATAATCCACCATATTTTGAATAAATATTCGGCAATTTCACTTCGTCGGACAGCCTCCTATGTCTATCCTCCCGCAGCACGTGTCTGAAGCCCCCGAAATGGTGGTTTTCCGCGAGGATGGCTGAAGCAGTGCCCGCAGAAATCAACCTGGCAGTTACTTAGTAGTTTATATCCAACTATGAAGATAAAAGAGCAATAATGCGTGCGAAAACAGCTATTTATTTTTAATTCTATTCCAAAAACTAATACGATGGAACAGGACATGATGTATAAGAATAGGTCTGACATCCGTCAGACCTTGTAACTCATTGCATAAAATATTAATAGCTCATTAATGATAAAACATCGTAACCATCCAGTTTTGACAAGCCATCTAAATAAGAAAGCTCTATTAGAAATGCACATCCTACAACAATTCCACCAAGTTCTTCAACTAACTGTATGGTTGCTTCAATTGTACCACCTGTTGCTAGTAAGTCGTCGGTAATTAATACACGCTGACCAGGTTTAATAGCATCCTTATGTATGGTTAATACGTTTGAACCATATTCTAAACCGTAATCAACTTTAATTACTTCACGAGGTAGTTTCCCCTCTTTTCGTACAGGGGCAAATCCTATTCCCAATGCATAGGAAACCGGACACCCAATAATAAAACCTCTCGCTTCAGGCCCTACAACAATATCTATTTCCTTTTCACGAGCGAATTCAACAATTTCGTCAACAGCAGATTTAAAGGCTACTCCATTGTCCATCAATGGGGTAATATCTTTGAATTTCACACCTTTCTTAGGCCAATCCTCAACGATTTTAATATATTTTTTATAATCCATTGGTAACTTCCTCCTTGGGTGCTTTTAGATCTTCTAAACAATTTGTAATCCAAGCTTTTAATTCAATATATGTTGAATAGTACAATATTTTTTCTATATCAGCTTTTACTATTCGCTCTTGATATAAAATAGACTCCTGCAAATCTTTTTTTACCGGGGTAGGGTTATACTCAATAACCCCTTTTTCTATTTTAACAAATCCTAATTCAAAAAACACTTTTGATATAAATAGTACTCGTTCTTTAGTCCAGGATTTCGTATCCATGATTAGCTTTATTTCTTTATTTAAATCCAAAGTATTTCGTTTTCGTACTAAAGCATAAAACCATTTAAAGTCTTCCCTTGAAGGAAATGCTTTCATATAAGCACTGTCTTCAATATAATAACCAGCATATATGTTAGATGGAGATGTACTACGAATGATTTCCTTTAAAATAGAAAGGTTTGGAGGAAGATCAAGAATATATAATGAGTCCAGTTTCACTAGATTACTGATATCACTTTTATATGAGATTTGGTTAACAGATAAAGGTAAGTCGTCGATAGTACTGTTTGAAATGACTAACCCTTCTTTGCTATCATTTATAAAAGATGTGAGGTTTAGTTGTTTTTTTCCACGATAATCAAACAGTTGCCTTTCTTCAATTTTCATATCCTGCATAACAATTTGAGGCTTTTTATTCCCATTCCATTCATTTATACTCAATTCACCTATTACAGAGATGGGTGTCTTTGGTGATACCTTAGAGTATAGGTTTCCCATGCCAAACCCTATCCCATCAACAGTAATCGTTTCATCTCTGAATTGAACTTTAAGATGCTTTTGCATATTTCCAATTTGCCGCATGTCTGACGGAATATGTTTAACATGGAATATTGGTTTGGGATTAGCCATGCCAAATGGAGCTAGTTGATTAACTTCATTAATTAATTTTTCATTTATCTCTGTGATAGAAACTGTTCTGCATACATCGACAACCTGAGTAAAATCTTCCTCACTAAGCTGTTGGTTGATTAAAGAATTAAGCTCGGATTGCAACATCGGTACGTTCTCTCTTGGCAATGTCATCCCTGCTGCTTGTGAATGACCACCGAATTTTGTAAATAGTTCTCTAACCTTCATACAATTTGTAAATAGATCAAAAGCAGATATACTTCGTGCAGAACCTTTTACTTCTGAAGTTTCAGATTTTACTGCCAAGACAATGGCTGGTCGATCATATTTACGTACCAATTTAGAAGCAACAATACCTAGAACACCTTCATTCCAGCCCTCTTTTGCTACTATAATAACATCATGTTCATCTGTATTTACCATTGCTTCTGCTTCGCTGACAATTGTTGTAACTATTTTTTGTCTTTCCTTATTTATTTCTTGAATCATCTCAGCTATTTGTTGTGCCTCTTGTGCATCATCAGTCATTAAAAGCTGTACTGCTAAATCAGCATCTTGTAATCTTCCAACAGCATTAATTCTAGGGCCTAATAAAAAGCCAACATCTTCCTCTGTGACGATCCCATCTATTTTGCATACCTGTTTTAAAGCTTTAATTCCAGGTCTTTTTGTAGTTGATAATGTACGTAAACCATAATATGCTAAAACTCTATTTTCATTCACTAATGGAACCAAATCTGCAATAGTTCCAATAGCAACTAAATCTAATAGATGTTCAGGAAAATAACCTAGCAATGATTCAGCAAATTTAAATGCTACACCTACCCCAGCCAGTTCCTGAAATAAAGACTTAGGAGAAATTTTGGGATGGATAATGGCATATGCATCGGGTAGTTCTTCCTGTGGTTCATGGTGATCTGTAATGATTAAATCAATTCCCAGTTCTCTGGCAATCATTGCTTCATGTACAGAGGTAATTCCTGTATCTACCGTTATAATTAAGCTAACACCATCTTCTGCAGCTGCTTTAAAAGCACTTTCATTTGGGCCGTAGCCTTCTGTAAACCTATTCGGAATATAAAAGTCACAAGTAGCACCAAGCTCTATTAGTGTTTCCATCATAACAGTACTGGAGCTCACTCCATCTGCATCATAATCACCATAAACAAGAATTCTCTCTTCGTTTTTTATTGCTTTATGTACTCGTTCTGTCGCTTTATCCATTGATTCCAGATCAAAAGGGTTATGTAAATTTGCTAGATCTGGTGATAAAAATGTTGTTGCTTGTTTCTTAGTTGTGATTCCTCGTTGTAATAATAGGTCTAAAATAATAGGGGACATTCCATTTGAATCGTCCATCCACTTTGAAATTTCATGATCATTATTAGGAAAGTTCCATCTTGTCTTACTTTGTAACATAAATTCACCCCTGACCAATCTATTATACTAGAGTAGTCCAGGGGTATCAATATTTACTTATGATTATCTTGTTCGTTTTGTGAGTCAATTGTTGTTTGATCTTCTTTCGAATTTGGGGGATTATCCATTTCAAAATTCTTTTTCATTTCGCTGTTTTCTGATTGTAGTGCCTTATTTTCACGTTGTAGTCTAAATACTTTAACCGCTCCAGCTGAGGCAGTAATAATGCCCCCCATGAGCACAGAAAATAGAATAAGCAAAATCAATGGTATTGCACCCGTTCCAAATAGATAATTCACTTCAACAGCTTCGACGTTAATAACTGCAAATACCGCTACAATAATTAGTACAATAATAGCTACTATTACATATGTTTGACCTTTCAAAAGAATACCTCCTCAGACAATTCCTATATTTTCTTCTCTATTCATAATTACCCATTTTTACTAAAAACAACACAAACCCTTGTATTATTTATACTACAAGGGCTTGTTTTCAATTACACCTGAGGTCCTTCAGTTCGTTTCTTTTTAGCAAATACAACTGGTCTTTTCTTGATCATTTTCCCTCTCCAAGCTAACCATATTTGAGCCGCTAAGAACAAGGATGAGTATGTTCCTACTAATAAACCAACAGCTAATGCGACGGCAAAGCCTGTAATTGATTGAGCTCCTAAGAACAGAAACGCCAATACTGCAATTAACGTTGTAACGGTTGTATTAATACTTCTCATGAATGTTTGAACTAAACTTTTATTGACTACTTTTGCTAATTCTTTATAAGACTTAACCTGTTTCTTCTTCCTCAAATTCTCTCTTATCCGATCAAACGTAACGATTGTGTCATTAATAGAATAACCTACAATCGTCAGTATAGCTGCAACGATGGTTACGTCAAATTCAATTCGAGTAAAACTAAAGATAGCAACTACAAAGAATGCATCGTGTAATAATGCAATTAATGCAGTTATAGCAAAGAAAAACTCAAACCTTATCGTGACATAAATTATCATAAAGATAGATGCAATGGATACAGCGTATATTGCATTCTTAACAAGCTCTTCACCGACAATAGGTGATACCACGCTAACGTTCGGTTCATTCCCATACTTATCAGCAAAATGTTCCTTCACTTCGGCTATTCTCTCTTCTGAGAGAACAGTATCAAACCTGGTAACGGCAATGTCGTTATTATCTCCGGAAATTACCCTGGATTTTGGTTCTAAGTTTAATTCAGCTAAACTAGCGTCGATTTCCTCTGTGGTGACACTTTCATCAGCTAGCACTTCAACTCTAGAACCACTAGTAAAGTCGATACCTGGGTTCAACTGGAAGATTAGGAGTGAGGCTAATCCTAGCAAAAGCATCAGTATAGAACCTACAAAAAATTTCTTTTTATGTTGTACGACATTTACGTTTCGGTCAAAGAATGTTGCGTCCGCTTCCTCTTTTGAATTGGCAATATCTTGAATGTCTTTTTGTTTAACACCAAACCAATTTGGTAGTTTGTTTAATTTTCTGCTCTTGACCCACAATCCAAGGAGCAGTCTTGTACCATAAACAGCTGTTAGAAAACTTACTAGTATACTTACAATTAACAAGGTTGCAAACCCTTTAACAGAGCTTGTACCAAACATGAATAAAATAGATGCTGCAATTAGTGTCGTGATATTAGCATCAAAAATGGTGGAAAGTGAATTCTTCGACCCCGCTTTAAAAGATGCAGATATCGATTTGCCAGATTTTATTTCTTCTTTTATCCGCTCAAATGTAATAACATTTGCATCGACTGCCATACCAACACCCAGAATTAAGGCAGCGATTCCTGGTAAGGTCAATACCCCATTCATCAATTCAAATACTAATAAAACTAAATAAATATAAACACTTAAGTTAATAGCAGCAATTAATCCCGGAAAACGATAGACAACAATCATGTATAAAAAGATTAAACCAATGCCAATAAATGCTGCAAATACTGTTTTATTCAAGGCCTGTTCACCAAATTGCGCACCAACAGACGTTGAGTATAATTCATTCATATTAACAGGAAGAGAACCAGAATTAATAATATCTGCCAAACGTTGAGCAGATTCTACCGTATAATCTCCGGTGATCATGACATTGGTTGTGTTTAATATTTCTTCTACTCCCGGGTCAGATATATACTTCGGATTACTTTTCGTAGACTCTTCTTCATACGAATCTCCTTCTTGATAATCCATCCAAATAACAAGACGGTTATCTGGTGGGCCCATTTCCATAATTTCTTTTGTCACTTCACCAAATTTGGATGCACTTTTTAATTGCAATGTAACAATTGGTGCATTGGTAGTTTGATGAAAGTCCTGTTTTGCGCTTCCTTCTTTAACATCTGAACCATCTAGATGTTCTATATCGTTTACATCTCTAAACGAAAGTCTTGCCGAGGTAGCCAGCATTTCCCTTGCTTCTGTTTGGTTTTCAACCCCTGCTAATTGCACACGGATTCTGTCTTCCCCTTCAATATCTATACTTGCTTCACTAATCCCCAAACGATTTACGCGGTCATTAAGTGTTTGCACTGTAGATTCCAATACATCTCTTGTTACATCTTGATCTTCATCAACAGTTTCAACCTCATATAGTACTTCAAACCCACCTTGAAGATCCAACCCTAAATTAATATCTTTTGTAATACCCATTACCGTTGTTCCAATCGTACCGGTAAATATTAATACGATCAGAAAAAAGGCAATGATTCTTCCTCTATTCTTCATCTACCAAGTGCCTCCCTTATTCTCTCTTGGATGTCTTAATATGTATATTGATTATTTCTACAACCCTTTTGTTACTGCTGCGATGGACGTCATTAAATCACTATCTTCTTGATATGCGTTTACCGTTAAATAACTTATATAGATGGAGGATGACAGATGAAATATATCCTGAATAACTTCATGCACTCTTTTGGAAGGGTTGCCCTTCCATACTTTTTGTTCTAAGCACTTCCAAATGTCTTCGTTTGACGCTTGAGAATATCCCATTAGTAAAAATTCATCCGTTTTACTGTCTAAAGCAGGTTTCATCATTATCTTCCATTCACTAACAGTTTTTTCTAATTCCATCTTGAATGCCCCCTGGATACGCAAAGCGCTATTTTTATAATCCTTGTCATGCTTGGCCCACTTTAATGCATATATATCATTGTATATGAAAAATTATTTTTTGAGAAGGCAGGTCGTTCATAATGACCAAGCAAACTTTTATACAAGGCACAATCATATTAATTTTCGCAGGAATGATTACTCGTTTTTTAGGCTTTATAAATCGATTAGTTGTAGCCCGTCTAATGGGTGAAGAAGGTGTTGGTCTTTATATGATGGCATTACCAACACTTTTTTTAGTTATAACGTTAACACAACTCGGCTTGCCAATTGCTATATCCAAACGAGTTGCTGAAGCAGACGCAAGAAATGACCAAGCAAAAATTAAAAAAATTCTAATTGTATCCTTAATTGTTACTGGAATCTCCAGTATCATTTTTACAATAGGAATGATCGCCAGCGCACCATTTATCGCAAAAACCTTACTCACCGATGAGCGTACATTGTTCCCATTATTAGCTATTAGCCCGTTGGTTCCAATCGTAGCAATCTCAGCTATCTTAAGGGGATATTTTCAAGGAAAACAAAATATGCGTCCCCAGAGCTATGCACTGGTAATTGAACAAGTTGTCCGAATTACATGTGTAGCTTTATTTGTAAAACTATTCCTGCCTTTTGGAATTGAATACGCTGCTGCAGGTGCAATGTTTAGTATTATATTAGGTGAATTAGCATCACTATTTTACATGACCTATATGTTTAAACGAAAAAAGGTTATTAAAATAAGATATCGCTTTTTCTCCTATTTAAAAAATAGCGGAGATACATTAAGAGAATTATTTTCAATAGCCTTACCTAGTACAGGCAGTCGGTTGATTGGATCTTTCTCCTACTTCCTAGAACCTATCTTAGTAGTTCAAAGTTTAGCTATTGCTGGGATTTCTGCAACTTTAGTAACCAAACAATATGGTGAATTAACTGGATTTGTCTTACCGTTATTATTCTTACCCACATTTATTACACAATCGTTATCAATTGCATTAGTACCAAATATATCAGAAGCCGAAGCAAACCAAAATAAAAATCTTATTCATTATAGGATTCACCAATCTATTAGAATATCATTTGCCTCAGGAGCGCTCGCAACTATTGTTCTCACTCTTTTTTCTGAACCTATTTTAACATTCATGTATGGTACCGCTAATGCTAGTAAATTTTTAGTGCTTATGGCTCCTTTCTTTATTCTACTTTACATACAAGCCCCATTACAAGCAGCTTTACAAGCATTAGATCTTGCAAAGCCTGCGATGTGGAATAGCCTAATTGGGGCAACAAGTAAGTTTGTTGTACTATTTTTCCTGGCCTCTAACCCTAATTTCGGAATAATGGGTGTGGCAATTGCTATGTCAGTAGGGGTTGTATTGGTCACTTTATTACATTTAGCTACCCTACAAAAGTTAATCAAATTTATGATTCCACTTAAAGATCTGCTTAAAATGATACTATTAATTGCATTAACCTGGTCAGCTGGACTATTTTTCAAGCAGATGTACTTACTAGTAGGGCCAAACTTAGTACAGTTCTTAGTTGTATTAGTAATGTTAGTAATCGTCTATATCATGTTATTGTTTGCGTTAAGGTTTATTACAAAAGAAGAATTGAAACAGATTCCCTTTTTGCAAAGATGGTTTAACTAAAGTAATGACCTGGATATTCTGTAAACAGTAAAAAACATATCACTTCAAGTGATATGTTTTTTACCTATGTAAACCTCATGATGTTTGTCCAATATATGGTAGTAAATAGCGTAAGTAAATATAGATGGTTGAAATCACGAGTGAAAACAATACAAATGGGATTCCGTAGAGCATAAACCGAATAAATGGGATCCGTTGGTTAGCTCCTTCAGCAAGCCCCGCAACAACAACATTAGCTGAAGCGCCTACTAGTGTAGCATTTCCACCTAAGCATGCTCCTAAAGCTAATGACCACCATATGGGATCCAAATATAACATTCCATAACTTTCAAATTCATTTATTACAGGAATCATGGCTGCTACAAATGGTATGTTATCAATAACACCTGAAAACAATCCTGAAATCCACAAAATTAATATCGCTGTATAAGCATAATTTCCATCCGTATATAAAATAATAGCTCTAGCTAACTCATCTATAATGCCAACTTCCTGTAACCCTCCGACTAACGTAAACAAACCAATGAAGAAAAATAACGTTACCCACTCTACCTTTTCAAATATCCGTTCGGTGGCAATTTCCTTTTCTGTTAATAATAACAGCAATATTGCGCCACTTAAAGCTATAATTGTAAGCTCTATATGTAGAAAAGCATGTAGCACAAAACCAGATATAGTTACTAATAAAACCGTGACAGACTTGTAAAGCATAGGTGATTTTATAATATATGATTCAGCATCAATCACCATAAGTTCATGTTTATTTGTTTGGACTTTCTTTAATGAAGATCGAAACAGAAGGACTAATGCTGCAATCATAAACATGAAATTAAATAAGGCGACTGGTGCTAAATGAACGATAAACGACAAAAAGGTAAGGTGGTCTACAGCTTGACCAATCATGATATTAGGTGGGTCTCCAATTAAAGTTGCAGCACCTCCAATATTTGAACTTAAAATAATAGCTAATAAGTATGGGAAGGATGGCAGTGTCAATAGTTTAGTTATTTTCAAGATGATAGGCACAAAAATTAAAACGGTAGTCACATTATCTAGTAATGCAGATCCTACAGCAGTTAATACACATGTCCCTATAAGTAGAGGGATAGGTTCTCCTTTTACTTGTTGGGCAAAACGTACGGCGATATATGAAAACAACCCTGTCTTTTCTGTAATTGCAATTAAAACCATCATGGAAAACAACAATGCTATCGTGTTCCAATCGATGTAACGAATAAAGACATCATTCGTCGTGTAAATACCACTTAGCAAAAGCAATGTTCCACCAGACAGGGCTACTACTGCTCGATTAATCTTTTCGGTCATAATTAGAAAATAACTTATGATAAAAATGGTAGATGCAAGTATAACACTCATCTGACACCCTCTTTTAACTAAATATATTTCTGATAAAACAAGCCCTTTAGAAAATATATGCAATATAAAAGCAAAATATTTTCAGTCTATTTTTTGTTTTAACGAATAAAATTCAGTAAGTGGACAAACAAGGGAAGGGAGGAACACATAATGGGGAGACAACAATTTATTGCTTTGATGTATGCATGGATTGTTATTTTAGGATTAATTCTCTTAACAAGTATCTTTTTAGCATTTTTACTACGGTTTACAACTTTTAATGAAACAACATTAACATGGGTTACTCTAACAATTGGGTTAATTTCTTTATTTATTGGAGGTATTGTAGCTGGAGTAAAAGCACAACAAAAAGGTTGGATCATTGGTAGTATAACAGGGTTAGGTTTTACTATTTTCACATTTTTGGTGCAATTTCTAGGTTATCAACAAGCGTTCTCATTAGAACAATCACTTCATCATGCAGGGTATATTATAGCTGCACTTATTGGCGGGGTAGTAGGAGTAAATATGCTTGGGACCCAGAGAAAATAAGATATTTAAATGGGGTAAAAAAGCTACGAAAAAGAAGTTAATGAATCATTAACTTCTTTTTCTAGTTAACTATGTACTTGTAGATATTTCATATAAACCCATTTAACAATTCCTAATCATCTATCTAATCAACATAGTTTGTTATACTTTGATTATGCTTAGTTTTTCACGTCTCTAATTGATGAACGATCAAACGTAAGTTTCGTACCGTCTCCTGCTTGAACAACAACTGTGTTCTCATCTATTGCGTGAACAACACCATGAAAACCACCAATCGTTACTATTTCATTTCCCTTTTGTAGATCTGCTTGCATTTGTTTAACTTGCTTTTGACGTTTTTGTTGTGGACGTATTAGCAAGAAGTAGAAAATAACAAACATTAGAATAATCGGTGATAATGATAATAACATATCCATTAAATATTCCCCCCTTCATTAAAAGTTCTTTGCATTCGGTTGATTAAAGCCATATTGTTCAAAGAATGCTTCTTTAAAATCACCAAGTCGATCTTCGCTTATCGCAATTCGTACTTGCTCCATTAATTTTAACAGAAAATATAAGTTATGGTAAGTAGTAAGTCTAAATCCGTATGTTTCATTACATTTTACTAAATGTCGAATATAAGCACGCGAATAATTTTTGCATACATGACAATCGCAATTTTCATCTATTGGCCCAAAATCCCGTGCGTACTTAGCATTCCTTACTACTAATCGACCATTAGAAGTCATACACGTGCCATTGCGTGCAATACGTGTGGGAAGCACACAGTCAAACATATCAATGCCACGAATCGCTCCATCAATTAACGAGTCAGGTGACCCTACTCCCATTAAATAGCGCGGTTTATTAGTTGGCATAAGCGGTGTTGTAAATTCTAGAACTCTGTTCATAACATCTTTAGGCTCTCCTACTGAAAGGCCACCGATTGCATAACCAGGGAAATCCATTGAAGCTAAGTTACGGGCACTTTGTTTTCGTAATTCCTCGTACTCCCCACCTTGGATAATACCAAATAAACCTTGGTCAGATGGACATTGATGTGCTTCTAAACAACGCTCTGCCCAGCGGGAAGTTCTTTCTACTGACGATTTCATATAATCATATGTTGCAGGATACGGTGGACATTCATCAAATGCCATCATAATATCTGATCCTAGTGCATTTTGGATATGCATTGCTTTTTCGGGAGAAAGGAATAATTTTTCACCATTTAAATGATTACGAAAGTGAACTCCTTCTTCTTTAATCTCACGCATATCACTCAAACTGAAAACCTGAAAGCCACCTGAATCAGTTAGTATCGCTCCATCCCAATTCATAAACTTATGGAGTCCTCCCGCTTCTTTCACAATGTCTTGTCCAGGGCGCAGCCAAAGATGATATGTATTGGATAGAATAATATTTGCATTCATTTCCTTTAATTCTTCTGGACTTATCGTTTTAACAGTGGCCAATGTACCCACCGGCATAAATGTTGGGGTATCAAAAGAACCGTGAGGAGTATGTACTTTTCCAAGTCTAGCCCCTGTTTGTTTACACGTTTTTATGTGTTCGTACGTAATTGGTTTCATTATACCCGTTCCTTTACTAAATAATTAACATCGCATCTCCAAAACTAAAAAATCGATATCGTTTTTCAACCGCTTCATTATATGCGTTTAGTATACTATCCCTGTCAACAAGTGCACTAACTAACATGATCAATGTTGACTTTGGCAAATGAAAATTAGTAATTAAACCATCAATCGCCTGAAATGTATAGGGTGGATAAATAAAAATATCGGTCCAACCACTTGATTCGGTGAATACTCCACCGTTATCACGTGCGATTGTTTCGAGTGTTCTTGTCGAAGTAGTACCTACAGATATAATTCTTCCGTTTTCGCTTTTTACTCTAGTTAGTGTCTCTGCGGTTTCCTTTGACATATGATAAAACTCAGCATGCATCTCATGTTCGTCAACGTTGTCCACACTTACTGGTCTGAATGTCCCAAGACCGACGTGCAAGGTGATAAACGCAATTGTTACACCCATAGCTTTTATTTCGTCTAACAACTCATTCGTGAAATGTAACCCTGCTGTAGGTGCTGCAGCTGAACCTTCTTCTCTTGCGAACACTGTTTGATAGCGATCTTTTTCTGATAGTTGCTCCTTAATATATGGTGGCAAAGGCATTTCGCCAAGCTCATCTAATACTTCATAAAATATGCCATCATATATAAACTTAAATATGCGTCCTCCGTGATCCAATGAGTCCGTACAAGTTGCCCGTAACTTCCCATCACCAAAGGATAGAGTTGTCCCTACTTTTACCTTCTTTGCTGGCTTTGCTAGCACTTCCCACTCATCCTTCTCTTGCTGATGGAGAAGTAACACCTCTACCTTTGCTCCTGTATCCTCTTTAACACCATATAACCTTGCCGGAAGCACACGTGTATCATTTAATACGAGACAATCACCTTTGTTTAAATATTGCTTCATATCTTTAAAATGTTTATGTTCTACTTCATTTGTATTACGATTTAATACTAATAATCGAGATGATGTGCGGTCTTCTAAAGGTGTTTGGGCAATCAACTCTTCTGGTAAGTCAAAATCAAAGTCTTCTATTTTCATGATGAACTCCTTACTATAACTATCGAAACTTTCCTAGTATAAAAAAGATAAGTGACAATACAATACTAATAACAATGGAAGTCATAATCGGAAAATGGAAGGAAAAATTACCTTTTTTAAAACTTATATCACCTGGTAATTTACCTATATATGTCCATATTATACCTATGATGAGAAATACAATTCCAAGGATTATAAATAATTTTCCCATACTCATTATATATCTTTCCCTTTTAAACCAAAATGTTGATAAGCTTTAGGTGTAACGACACGACCTCTTGGTGTACGTTGAATGAAACCTATTTGTAGTAAATACGGTTCATAAACATCCTCAATCGTCTGTGATTCCTCACCAATTGTCGCAGCAATTGTATCCAATCCTACTGGCCCACCTTTAAACCCATCGATCATTCCTTTTAAAAGTTTATGATCAACATGGTCTAATCCAGCATCATCGACTTGCAACATAACAAGTGCTTGATCAGTTGTTTGCAAGCTAATTTCTTTTTCACCTTTAACTTGCGAAATATCTCGAATTCTTTTTAATAAACGATTAGCAATCCGTGGTGTGCCTCTTGATCTCCTGGCGACTTCAACAGCTGCATCCGTTGTAATAGTTGTTTGAAAAATATCTGCTGTACGCTCTACTATAGAACATAAATCCTTCGTTTCATAGAATTCCAATCTACTTAACACACCAAATCGATCACGCAGCGGTGCTGACAACAACCCAGCACGCGTGGTAGCGCCCACAAGTGTGAAAGGTGGTAAATCAATTCGAACTGACCTGGCACTTGGCCCTGTACCAATTACGATATCCAAAAAGAAATCCTCCATGGCAGGATATAACACTTCCTCGACAGACCGGGGTAATCGATGCACCTCATCAATAAACAGCACATCTCCAGGTTCAAGTGAGGAGAGAATTGCAGCTAGATCACCTGCACGTTCAATCGCAGGGCCAGATGTCGAGCGGAACTGCACTCCCATTTCATTTGCAATAATGGCAGCTAATGTCGTCTTTCCCAGACCAGGTGGTCCATATAATAATACATGATCCAGTGGTTCTTCACGCATTTTAGCTGCTCGAATGAAAATGTCCAGGTTCTCTTTTACCTTATGTTGACCTATATATTGCTTTAAGGTTGTGGGACGAATACTAAGCTCAACAGTAGAATCCTCTTCCTGCAACTCCCCTGTTACCATTCGCTCTTCCATCATTATCCCCCCTTATTTAGTACTCATTAATAATGCTAGTGCCCTGCGAATGACTTCATCCGTATTACCAGTAGCTTCTTTTCTTAGTTGTGGTATGATTGATTTAATTTCACGTTCGGTGTATCCTAGCGTTTTTAAAGCTTCTTGAGCTTCTTTGAGATTATCAGGTTCCTCACCTGCATCGGTATGTTTAGTATCTTCAGCAGATGAAATAGAAACCATCGTAGTTAACTTTCCTTTTAAATCAAGAATGATTTGTCGAGCTGTCTTTTTCCCAACACCAGGAAAGCTTGTTAAGAATTTATCATCTTCCCGCTCAATTGCTTCCACAAAGCCTGTAATATCTACACCGCCTAAAATAGCTAAAGCTCCTTTAGGACCGATTCCCGACACAGAGATAAGCTTAGTAAATAAGTACTTCTCATCTTCATTTTTAAACCCATACAAAACTTGTGCATCTTCCCGTACATGATGATACGTGTAAATTTGAATTTCTTTAGTTAACGATGCTTGAAACACAAAAGGATTGGCACAAACAATTTCATACCCAACCCCATGAACATCAACGGTTATCGCTTCATCTTGAATATATGTAAGATTTCCCCTTATATAAGCAATCATTTAACCTTCTCCTTTTTATTCCTTCTTCGTATTTTAACATATCTACCACTGGTATGGTTTAAAAGGAAAGGAAAACTCCCATTCTTTATCTTTGAAAAAGAATGGAAGTCTATTAACACGTTATTAACCGGATTCATCTAAATTATGATGTATATCCTGCACATCTTCGTTATCTTCTAGCATGTCAATTAAATTCAATATTTTTTTCTCATCTTCCTCAGCTAATGAACTGTATGTTTGAGGAATAAGAGTAACTTCGGCATCCTCTAATTCATACCCACTCTGTTTCAAATGTTCCGTGACAGCTTGAAAGTTTTCTGGTTCTGTAAATATTTCGTAGGCGCCTTCTTCTGCTACAATATCATCCGCACCAGCTTCTATTGCCTCAAGTGTGATATCATCTTCGTCAATAGTACCAGCTTCATTTACAATTAGAATATAGCCTTTACGGTCAAACATGAATGATACACTGCCATTTTCACCTAAGTTACCATCATTCTTATTAAATGCATGTCTTACTTCCGCTGCAGTCCTATTCTTATTGTCGGTTAATATATGAACAATAACTGCTACTCCACCAGGACCGTAACCTTCATAGGTGATTTCTTCAAAGGTTGCTCCATCAAGAGTTCCAGTTGCTTTTTTTATTGCACGATCAATGTTATCATTTGGCATATTATCCGCTTTGGCTTTTTCTACTGCTAAGCGAAGTGATGCATTCATTGATGGATCCCCACCACCTTGTTTTGCCGCAGTATATATATCCTTCGCGTGTCGCATGAAAATTTTACCCTTTTTTGCATCCTGTTTGTTTTTTCTGTGTTGTATATTTTTCCATTTAGAATGACCAGCCATTGGGCATTCTCCTCTCTAGAAATTTCCTTTATTAACTATATCAAAAATACTTCTTATTATAAAGGAAAACTTCTACAGCGGGTATAAGAGCAACAAGCCCTTAATCATCCATATTAAAAAATCTTTCCAGTCCTTTTTCTATACCTTCACCTATATTACGTTGTCCATCTCTGGCATCATCATTACGTCTGTGATCCCAGTAAATATCATCTGTATAAATAATTATTTCTTTGTCAGATACAATCTTCCGTACATCCCGTTCAATGGTTTTTGTTATATCATCACCTACATATTCATCAAGCATTACTGCTACTATTACTCGATCATCTGTAATCGCAACCTGGGCTTGTTTAATATCTTTCCGACTTTTTAAATGCCTGGAAATTTCAGTTGAGTCTTCATTCGTATATTCATCAGAAAACCTTGTCGTTTCATCATCAGATTCATTTAAACCATTTTGTTGTGTTTGTGGATAACCACCTAACTCACCTATCGATTTATCTTCTATGTTTAATCTTTGTCTCCGTTCCTTTTCTGTTTCGTATTGCATTGGTTGTGTGTTCATATTTTCCGTGTTGTCTTGTGTATTCTCATCTGTGTCTGGGGTACATCCTATGGTGAAAACTAACAGTAATGCTAAAAGAGTTATACTTTTTTTGTACATAAAAAAACCTCCCTTATAACTAGTTTGTATAAGAGAGGTACTTTTAACACAGTCAATATTAGGTAATTATCGGTTAAACTGCGGTAATGAATCACGTTTATGTGCAGTACGTTTGTGCATGTTTTCAATAATGGTTTTATCTTTTTTAGGTATGTCTTCCCCTTTTAAAAAGGCATCAATTTTATCATAGGTAGTACCCATTTCTATTTCATCGGTTTGACCTTCCCATAGATCTGCACTAGGCTTTTTATGAACAATTTCTTTAGGTACCCCAAGATAACTAGCCATTTCCCGTACTTCTTGTTTGGTAAATTCGACAATTGGTAGTATATCAACGCCTCCATCACCATATTTCGTAAAATAGCCCGTGTACCATTCTGCAGCATTATCTGTTCCAACTACCAAATAATTATAATTAGTAGCTAGTGTGTATAACGTACTCATTCTTAATCGGGCTCTTAAATTTGCACCCGCCAATTGATCATTTTTTTCGATATATTCATTCTTTTCTTTTAATCTGTTTTGTATCTCTGAATACATAGCATTATGGGTTTCTGTTAAATCTACTGTCATGCTATCTATTCCACAACTTTCAATCACCTTTTGGGCATGTTCCATATCTGAAGATTTTGTATGGATTGGTAATAATACTCCCAACGAATTATCCCCAACGGCACGCTTTATTAAATGTGCAACGACAGCAGAGTCTAGTCCGCCACTAACACCAACTACTAATCCTTTTGTTCCTGTTTCTTTCACCTGATTTTGCAACCATTGTACAATTTCATCGACTTTTTGTTTCACCATTCTCTCTCCCTTATCTAAAACATTTTCTATCATGATTTTAGCACTAATTTTAGTTTTTTTAAAAAAATTTGCCGTTTCGACCATTCCGCATCTAATTTGGATAGGTAATGTTGAAAGGAAGACGAAGGTTGGTTATGAAGAAAATGCAACCATTCCCTTAAAAAATCACTAGGAACAGCTATGGCAACTAACCATCTCTTTACTTCTTTACCGGAAACCATTTGGTAGGAGAGGAGTGCATCAAGATTCCAATCCAAATAAGGTAAAAATCGTTGTCCAAGTTGTATAAAATCATACAATTGTGACGTCTGCGATAATAAATCAAAATCGATCATGTACACGTGTTCACTTTTAATAAAGTTGTGTGATGCCACATCCCCGTGTATCCATGTTCCATTTTTCTCCGCTTGTGATTGGTAATTTTCCCAAGAAAACCTTGCTATGAGTTGTAAATAGATTTTTGTCGTTTGTACGATATCTTCATATAAATGTATATACCCGTATTCGTGAAATATATGTTCCGTTTTCATAAATAGTAATAATCGTTTATACCAACGCCTATAAAAAAGATCTTTTTTAATAGGTTTTGACACGTAAATAGTCGTAGCTTTTTTGTGAAATCTTTGTATAGTATTTACTACCTCTATCCGATCAGCTTCGTTTTTATAGTTTAGTTTTGTCCCACGAATAAATGGTGTGATTGTACAGTGTACACCTCTATCTGATAGTAGCTTGTTCCCATTGGGGAATTTTTGAAAGGATGCTATCAATGGGTCACGTATGTTGTCAAAAAACTGCCATTGCTGCTCCACAACTTCTCTATTTCGATGTATTTTTAAAATAAGCCATTTATCTTTAAGCGTATTTATTTGATAAACGTTTTTTTTAATAGGCTTTATAGAGCTTACCTTTAATTCTCCATTTTTAGCTAAAAAAGAAGAGAGACGATTGTTATAGCTATCGTCTCTACGCATAAAATTACTCACTATTTGATTCATCCTCATCTTCACGATATCCCATTCCAGAAAATGGTGGATACCCTGGTGGGGAAGGCTGTGAACTCTGAGGGAATCCTTCTTGCTGATAATAAGGTTGAGGCTGAGCTGGTCCTCCATAACCGAATTGTGGTTGATTTCCGTAAGGCTGACCTGGAAAAGGAGACTGATCATGACAACCACAATCTTTTTTTCCAGTGGTTTGTATTGGTTTCATTGGCATTGCCATGTCCGGCGATTCCATCATCTGTCCTTGCACTTGGGGATAAGGAGCCATTTGAGGCTGCATTCCCATCGGTCCTTGGAATGGAGCTGCTTGCAATGTTCCTACTGTTGGGAAAGGGCCATGATGAACTCCTGGATGGTACGGATCAATAACATAACAGCACATTGGTAACATAGGCATTGCTTGTGGTGCGGCAGGTGATTGTTGCTGCATTACAGGTTGTTGTTTTGATGGTTGTTTTTTTGCTGGCTGTTTGACTGGTTGTTGTTTTGCTGGCTGTTTAACTGGCTGTTGTTTGGCTGGTTTCTTTGCAGGTTGCTGTTGGTACGGCATTGGCGGTAAATTTATGGTAGTATATTGTTCCATTTCCTGTTCCATTATAGGCATCTGTATGATTGGTTGCATTGGCATTTGGCTTGGAGGTTGTTGCATTGGCATTTGATTTGCCGGTTGCTGGTTTGGCATTTGCATTTTTGGTTGTTGTTTTGGCATCTGCATTTTTGGTTGTTGTTTTGGCATTTCTTTCATCGGCTTCTTTATTGGCATCTCCGCTTTCATTTCTTTTGGTTTCTCTTTGTAATCATCTTCTTTTATAGTTGGTAGCGGCTTGGGTGAAATATCCTTATAGGGCTGTTTGGCAGGTTGCTGTGTCTCTTTTTTAACTTGTTTTGATGTGCTAGGTATTTTTATTTTCATACCTGGCATAATCATATCCGGACTTGATAGATGGGTGTTCACTTGTTTAACTTGTTCAAAATCTACCCCATACTTTTTGGATATTTCCCACAATGTATCTCCTTTTTGTACAATGTGAATTTTCAAAATTAACCATACTCCCTTCATTTCTAAGTTGCAACTGGGCTAATCACTCATTATCAACATATGCAAAGAATAGGTAAAAGTTGAAAAATATTATATATATATTTTAAAGATAACGAAGAAAAAAGCTAGAAGCGCTCGTTTAGCGACGTATGGGCTGCGCCCACGCATCGCGGGTGGGTCGACGTTTCTGCGCAAAGCGGTGGTTTTAGTCGATCTTCTATATCTTAATGAGATTCACTCCAGAGTATAAGATTCACTTTGACTTTCGCCATTGTTGGCGAAAAGTCAAGTTCAACTAAAAGGAAACACAAAGAGCGTTAGCGAATCGATGTTGACTTATCGTAAGGAGGATCAGGAAGCCCACTAGCAGTACGGGCACTGGCCGATGAAAACGCCACGTCCTTGAAAAAGAAAAGCACTTTTTCTGCGTGCGATACTTTTTCAGGGAAGCTTTCCTTATCCTGTGGCGTCATCGGCACTAGTACGTCCTTGAAAAAGAAGTTCGCTTTTTCTTCGTGCGATGTTTCACTGTCGAAGCTTTCCTTGTCCTGTACGTCGGAGCTGGACGTGGCTTAAGCAGTTAATAAGTTATTCACATGCTCCTAATTTTAAAATAAAAAACCGACCATCCTTTTACGGGATAGTCGGTTATATCTCAAACATTTAAATTAAACACTGGATAAGTACCCAGAATCGTAACTTGACACCCAAGTGCCTCAAGTTCAGCCTTAACACTGGGAAAAAGAACCTCGTCATATGGTTGATTGACATCAATAATGAAAAAATAATTACCTAACCCTGTTTTCATTGGTCTTGATTCAATCTTGGATAAATTCATTTTCCTCCAAGCAAAAGCGGAAAGAACCTGGTGAAGAGCGCCGGCATAGTCACTTGGCAACGTAATCAAGAGCGTTGTTTTTTCCGTCTCTACTGGATGCTTTATATGTTTTACAGCATTTTTATCCTTGGCAAGCACAGCAAATCTAGTATGATTGTTTGGATAGTCATGAATGTTCTCTTTAAAAATACGTAGACCATATTCACTAGCAGCAAGTTTATTTCCAATAGCTGCTATTGTTTGATCCGAGGAACTGACAATCTCAGCTGCTCTTCCAGTTGATGATGTAAAACGAATGGCAGCTTTTGGAATGTTTTGATGAATATACTGATGACATTGGGCTATCGCGTGACTATGTGAATGAATTTCTTCTATTTCGGTTAAATTTCCATTAAAATCTGGCCGAACGAGTAGATGTTGTTGGATTGGAACTACTACTTCTGCAATGATTGGTAACCGAACCTGATGAACCAGGTAGTCAACCGTTAACTGAACCGTGCCCTCTATTGCATTTTCAACCGGAACCACTCCAATATCGATTTCTTCTTCCTGAACAGCATCAATACATTCTGGTATTGTTTCAAAGCTTTGTTTATCTTCTCCATTAAAAGCTGCATCTACAGCTAATTTTGTAAATGTACCTTTTGGTCCTAAATAGCCTATTTTTTTCATCATATAATTTTCCCCCTTACTACGAACCAGAACTCAATAAATCGACCCTTTCAATAAAATCTAACTGTCTTAATTTATGGATAAGATTTTCGACATCGTCCTTGATTTGAGATATGTCTAGCGATAGTGTAACGTTTGCTTTTCCTTGAATAGGAATTGTCTGATGAATAGTTAAAACATTACAACCTAAATCAGCCGCGATTTTCAACAACTTTGATAATGTACCAGAACGGTCTTCTAGATGAAAAAACAACGTGATTATTTTTTCTTTAACCATTGCTTGAAATGGAAATATCGCATCTTTGTATTTATAATAAGCGCTTCTGGACATATCCACTTTCTGCACGGCTTCATATATTGTTTTAACTTTTCCTCTTTCCAGTAATTCTTTTACTTCTATCGTTTTTTTCATGGATTCACTTAATACATCACTGCGGACCAAATAGAATGTTTCATTACCTTGGTTCATTTTATTCCCTCATTTTTTAGGAGCATCTAGCGATTTACTCAATAAATTCAAATTCAAAATCCATTAATCTAATCGCATCCCCGTCTTCTGCTCCTTGTTTACGTAATGCCTCATCTACACCCATACCTCGAAGTTGTCTTGAAAAACGTTGTACTGCTTCATCTTTTGTGAAATCAGTCATTTTAAAGAGTTTCTCAATTTTCTTCCCAGATAAAACAAACGCACCATCATGATCCCTTGAAATAGTAAATGGAGCTTCTTCTTTTTGATATCGATATATAACCTTTTCTTCTGTCTCTTCGATTGGAGCTGCTATTTTAGGAATTTCATCCAATGTATCGGCAATTGCAAATAAAATATCTCTCAGACCCTCTTTAGTTAACGCTGAAACCGGATAGACAGGAATATCCTCTTCTAATCTTTCTATAAACGATTTTAGATTATCTTCTGAATTAGGCATATCCATTTTATTTGCTGCAATAATCTGTGGTCGTTCCAAAAGTTTGGCATCATATTCCTTCAGTTCCTGGTTTATTTTCATAAAGTCATCATACGGATCTCTTCCTTCAGTTCCTGCCATGTCGATTACGTGAACAATTACCCTTGTTCGTTCAATATGCCGCAAAAACTGATGTCCTAGTCCAACTCCAGTATGTGCACCCTCAATTAAACCTGGTAAGTCTGCCACTACAAAACTTCGGTGATCCTGGGTATCCACTACACCGAGATTTGGTGCCAACGTAGTAAAGTGGTAATCAGCAATTTTGGGCTTCGCTGCACTAACGACTGAAATAAAGGTCGACTTTCCTACACTAGGAAAACCAACTAGGCCAACATCAGCCAATAATTTTAATTCAACCTTTATATTTCTCTCCTGTCCTGGCTCTCCGTTTTCCGCTACCTCTGGGGCAGGATTTCGGGGTGTAGCAAACCTGGAGTTACCCCGTCCTCCTCTACCTGCTTTTGCAATTACAGCCTGTTGTTTGTGCACCAGTAAGTCAGCAATTACTTCTTCCGTTTCTTCATCTATAACTGTTGTACCAGGTGGAACAGGAACGATTAAAGGGCTAGCGTTTTTACCGTGTTGATTTTGGTTCATCCCGTTCTCCCCACGTTTTGCTTTAAAATGGCGATTGTATCTGAAGTCCATTAATGTGTTAAGACCTTCATCTACTTCGAAGATAACATCTCCACCATTACCACCATCACCACCAGCAGGTCCTCCTAATGGAACATACTTTTCACGGCGATATGCTACTAAACCATTACCGCCATCACCGGCTTTCACATACACACTTACCTGATCTACAAACATATTGTTTCACCTCATATTTCACGTTAGAAAAACAGGACTTATCGTTGAACGCTTTCTTTTCACGTATAAGCAGAGCTTTCCTTAAACTATTTCTGTTCAATCGAAATTAAAAATTTACATCCAATACCATCATTTTCTTGAAAAACATCTATAGGATATATGGAGTTCATCTTTTCTAAGTTACTCATAAGACCGATCATATCCTGAAAAACACCATTAATGATAAGGTCTAATTCTAAAGTAGAAACTGATTTTTCTTTTATTTGTAAAGACCCTTCATATAACTCTGTTGTGTCAGTTGCTTTCTCTATCTGCTCTATAATACGGTCACACTGCTCTACCAATTGTATGTCCTCAGCACCTAAGTTCCAATTTTCAATATGTATATGATATGCCAAACGAATATTCATATGTACAACATTAAATTGAATTAACCATAAAACGAATGAAGGCGCATGTAAGCTCATTAACTTCCGTTCTTCATTATAATACTCAATCGTTTGCATAATTTTAGATTGGACTTTTTCCGTCTTACCCATACTTAAATAACCATGGATAACCTGCAGGTGATTTAACACATCATGTCGATAATGCCGTAACATTTGGATAACATCTTTTTCCTCCATGCTGATCCCCCCCACTAATAAAAAAGTATAGCAGAAATAACAGGAAAATTCATGCTAACTATTATATCCTATTAAAAAACTCCAACCATATTATTGGCTGGAGTTTGGAATCTCATCTTACTATGCTTCTTGAGCAACTGGATAGACACTTACTTTTTTACGGTCACGACCATAGCGTTCATACTTAACAACACCATCAATCTTAGCAAAAAGTGTATCATCTCCACCACGACCTACGTTTTCACCAGGGTAAATCTTAGTTCCACGTTGGCGGTATATAATACATCCACCAGTAACGGATTGACCGTCAGCACGTTTCGCGCCAAGACGTTTAGACTCTGAATCACGGCCGTTTTTTGTACTACCTACACCTTTTTTCTGTGAGAAAAATTGTAAATTTAAACGTAACATATAGTTGCACCTCCTTATTTACTATCTACTTCAATAAATTGACTATATTCTTGTTCGATCGTTTTTAATGAAATAAGCATACCTTCAAATAAGAGTTGAACGTTTTCCATTACATCTTTTTGCAAATGTTCCGGAACTGAAACCCAAAGGTATCCACCTTCTTCGCCTTGTTCAATCTCAAGGTCTACCTCACATAATTTTATAACTGCATTAACTGCACCAAATGATACAGCCGATACACCCGCACATACTAAATCATATCCATATGGTCCACTTTCGGCATGCCCGGTTAATGAAAATGCTGTAATTTGACTATTTACACGGTCTACAGTTACTTTAATCATAAGAATTAATCCTTACAGATTAATCTTATCAATAACTAATTTAGTGTAAGGTTGACGATGTCCTTGTGTACGATGGTAGTTTTTCTTAGGCTTGTATTTAAATACAGTTATCTTTTTTTGACGACCATGTTTTTCAACCTTGGCTGATACAGTTGCACCTTCCACATATGGTGCACCAACTTTCACATCGTCTCCACCAACAAAAAGTACTTTTTCAAAAGTTACTGATTCATCTGAATCTGCTGCAACTTTTTCAACGTAAATTTCTTGACCTTCTTCAACTTTAACTTGTTTACCGCCTGTTTCAATAATTGCGTACATATCTTGCACCTCCCTAATTAACTCAGACTCGCCATGACAGGTACTCTTTAAGAGAGTTTAAAAACCTGCTCTGTGCGGTTGTAGCACTGGTGCTACGATGATTAACGTATTGATGTTACCATGTTACCAACGTATTTGTCAAGCTATCCCAAGTCACCTACCATGAACGCATTCTTTTAAACGATAGAATCTACAAGTTCTCCTACTGTGGAATAGTATCGTTTATAGTAAAAATAACTTCTCAAACAGTCACTTTCATCAATCAATTGTCGCTCTTTTCCAGGATAAGTAATATATATGAAATGCTTTTGTTCCCGTCTAAACTGACTAAATACATCCATTAAAGAAGATTGATGCGAAACAATAATTGGGCGTACACCCTTAACAAATGTGTTAGCTTCATATCTTTGAAGTAAGAATCGGATAAATACAAAAGATCTTTTTTTCCATTCAGATCGATTCTCCATAACCAAGAATAACACAATGAAAAACGCACTTAAAGTGAAAGGAAAAAGAAATAATTGTAAAATCAAGAAAGCTAGACTAGTAATTATAGAAAAGATTATCACTGTATGATAAGCCTTTTTATACGGAAATAGCATAGATAAACCTGTTAATAAAAATTTACCTCCATCCAAAGGCCATATAGGTAATAAATTAAAGAGCAATATAATTGAATTATAATGAAATGCCAACTCCAGAACTGATGGCTGTAACAGTTCAAGTGTTTGTAATAGCAGGAGAACGACATAAATAATTACATGCTGGAAGGGACCAGCCATTGTAACAAGTGCTTCCTCGCGCAATGGTCTAGTACCATGTTCATCAGTGTCCATAACCCCCCCAAACACCCAAAGCATAATGCTTTTAATTCTCCATCTGAACAAGCTCGCCATGTAATAGTGTCCTAATTCATGAAATAAAACAATACTAATAATAATAAATAACTCCACAAACGTACCAGTTAAAAAGGATATTAAAACAAATACTAAAAGGATTGGATGTATATGGATAGATGGTATAGATTTAAGATTGGTCATCAACTTGAATCACCTTAACAGGATCAAGATACTGCTTATCCTTTTGTATAGCAAAGTAGAAAGATTGACTTTCAGTACTCGGAGAAAATCCACCTATTTGTTGATTGCTTCCTACGAACTGATATAAATGAACGTCAACAGAGTTTAAATAGCCATACGTTGATTTACTTCCATCAGGATGCTGAACAACCACCGTTTTATTTGTCTCACGATCATTACCAGCAAAAATAACAACCCCTTCACGGAGTACAGATACTCTTGAAGGTTCCTCAGTAGCTATCATAATTCCGGTTCCATTTGCCTGAAAGGATTCTGTTACACTTCCACTAACAGGTAATGCTAGCAACTGATTATCCTCAGCTACTGGATTTTTAGGTGTAAAAGCTAACGGAGAACCAAATGTTTCCTGGTACCAATAGTTAACACGAGCAAACGGAAATTCTTCTGTCAATGCAGTGCTTGTCCATTCTCTAGGTTCTGTGAGTAAAGATGAATTGGTTTGGAATAACAAGGCCACACCTAAAAAAAGTATAACAGCTAAAACGCCTTTAACCATTAGGCCTGAAACAAGTGAACTTTTATCTTTACTAGGTAATGGTCCATCTGAAAATGACGGAAAATAGCCATGTTTTTCTTCCTCTTGAAGAAATGAGGGGGTTATTTGTTTTGTGTATGCTTCTTTTGTATTTAATCCACGAAGTTTTTTTCGCTGAACAATAGACTTTCTAACTTTTTTAACTCCTTTGTTCATTATTATCACATTCCTTTATCATACTTTTGTACAAGTGTATGAGTTAAAAGAACAAAGTAGACATAAAAAATAGCTAGCAGGATGGTGTTCCTACTAACTATATCTATTAAGAGCGCATTCCGAAAAATTTCTTTACTTTTTTAAACATTCCTTTTTCATCTTCAAGCGATTGTAATGGAACAGTCTCCCCTAACATTCTTCTTGCAATATTACGATAAGCGATAGATGCTTTTGAATTCGGTTGAAAAGCAACTGGTTCTCCGTGGTTAGATGCTTTAATAACCTCATCATCATCAATAACAATTCCAATAAGGTCAATAGAAAGGATTTGAACTATATCATCTATGTCTAGCATATCTCCGCTCTTCATCATATGATTTCGTATCCGATTTATAACGAGCCGTGGCGATTCCATTTTTTCCTTTTCTAGTAACCCTATTATCCGATCTGCATCTCTTACACTGGATTTCTCAGGAGTAGTCACAACAATTGCTTTATCAGCTCCTGCTATCGCATTTTGAAACCCTTGTTCTATTCCTGCTGGGCAATCTATTATAATATAATCATATTCGTTTTTTAAATCGGCTATTATTTTTTTCATACCTTCAGTCGTAACAGCAGATTTATCACTAGTCTGTGCAGCCGGTAATAACGACAAAAATTCAAACCGTTTATCTTTAATTAATGCTTGTTTTAGTTTACACCGTTCTTCGATAACATCGACAATATCATAAATAATACGATTTTCCAGACCCATTACAACATCAAGGTTACGCAGTCCAATATCTGTATCTATTAAACATACTTTTTTCTCCATTAATGCTAAAGCAGTACCAATATTAGCAGTAGTAGTAGTTTTCCCAACGCCACCTTTACCAGAAGTAATTACTATTGCCTCACCCATTATGCATTCTCCTTTCGAACCCGCTTAAATCTTTTCGCTTATGTGAAAGAACTTGTAGTTGATCAATAATAATTTTATCTTGCTCTTTATCTATAATGCCACATTCCATATAAACACCTTCAGAATCATAATCAGGTGCACGGCTAATATAGCTTGCTATCCGCAGCTGACTAGGTTTCATGAAGGATGCGGCAATAACAGCATCTTCATCACCTTTAACTCCAGCATGTGCAATTCCACGCAAATTTCCCATGACATACACATTACCTGTCGTAATTACTTTTCCTCCTGGATTTACATCACCTATTAGTAACAAATCACCAGTTACTTCTAAGACTTGTCCAGACCTTACAATTCTATTAATCGTCTTCATATCACTATCTTCTTGCCAACGAAGTGCGTCTTCTCGAAGAATTACATTTGACTCGAATACTTGTATATGGAAGTGATTGGTTTCACTAATAAGTTCTCTTAATTGTTCCTTTTGCTCTGTATTTATATAACGATTACCAAGCTTAACCGTTACAGACACCATTGGTTCCTCTTCTCGGGATTGGTTCTTTTCTATCTTTTCACTAAGTTCATGCACAGCTTCTTCAAAAGAACACGTGTCATCAATAAAAAATGTGAGCCCATCTCTTGTCCCTTTAATAGTTATTAACTGTTTCTTTTCAACCAAGATACGTTCACCTCATTAATTCTCTAAACATATAATATATTATTCTTTGGCAAAATGATTCTAGTAAATTTTATGATATAAAACTTAAAATGTATCACTTTCATACAATTGTTCTTCTCTCCACTTTATAAGCAGTCTTGTAATTAATGGATAGAGTATAAGTATAAAAACAATATTGGCAAGTAAAGTAGGTAGTAATCTATATAACAGATAGTCTTTCCATACCATCTCTGATATTCCAATGACTAAAAAGATAACGTTTATAGTTACCTCCGCTATTATAAGTCCTACAATTCCCAGGCACAATGTAACGTATATGTTTGCATGAAATACTTTTTTCAAACCTTGTATGATATAAATGGTAACAGCATAGGTAAACATATATACACCAAGAATTCCAGTATACACAATGTCTATTAACAACCCAAAAATCAAACCATATATGACACCAAAATTAGTATCTTCTTTATCATAAAAGATTGCTACGAAAACCAGGAACACAAACACCCAGTGTGGAATAATAAATGAATTGCCCATTACGAGATTAGCTGGCAACAATTTAAGTGCTACACCTTCTATAACTACTAGGAGAAAGAGTATTAGAGGTACATATAATCGCTTCATCACTCCTCGTCCTCCTGCTCAGTCGTTTCATCACCCTCAGCTATAACCTGGTCAACCACAATCACATTATTGATTTCATACATATCTGCAGCTGGTTCTACTAATGCTGTATTTGTTAGACCGTATTGGTCAGGTATAACCTCTTTAACGGTACCAATTAACAACCCTGCTGGAAAAACACCGCCCATACCTGAGGATACGACTAATTCACCTTGTTCTAATCCCTTTTCAGATTCATCGATAATTTTAAATAACAGAGAGTTAGTTTCATCATCGTATTCTTCAATTAATCCAAAAATATCATTACCTTCTTCACGAGATATGGTTGCTGATATTCGATTAAATTGATCAAACCCCGTTAGTAATTGAACCGTAGCTGTAAATTCAGAGACAGTTTGAATTTTGCCTATCATTCCAGCCGCTGTTATTACAGCCATATTTGGTTTTACACCATCTTGTGTACCTTTATTAATGGTTACACGTTCTACCCAACGTTCAGGTGAACGTGACATAACTGTTGCTTGGATTGGATCAAAATCTCTAATGGATTCTGTTTTATCCAATGTGTTACGTAATTCTTCATTTTCCTTTTCTATTTCTTGAACCTCATAAATGAGACCTTTGTATTCAGATAATTTCTTCTTCAATAATTGATTTTCATTATACGTATCTTTTACATCATCTATATTAGAAAATATATTTGTTACATAGTTAACTGGTGTATGTATAGCACTTTGCACCCATCCAACTGTGTCATTTATAAATTGCTCAGGAGTAGACAAGTTCTCTCTATCCTGAAGCGAGAAACCAATCATGGCAACAAGAATTATCATTCCTATTAATAAGATAAATAATCTTTTTTTACGAAAAAATGGCATACCAGCACCTACTTAATCAATCATAGGACGAGAGGATACATTTGGATGGGATCTAAAATGTTGAATATATTCTAATGATTTCCCAGTTCCAATCGCCACACTATCTAACGGGTCATCTGTAACAAATACAGGCATCTTTGTTTCATCACTAATAACTTGATCTAAATTTCTTAACAGGGCTCCACCACCTGAGAGTACAATTCCCCGGTCCATAATATCAGCGGCTAATTCAGGGGGAGTCTTTTCTAATGTGTTCTTAACAGCATCAATAATAGCATCCACTGTATCTTTTAGAGAAGAGGCTATTTCTTCAGCTGAAATCGTGATGGTTTTAGGCAATCCTGACAAAAGGTCACGACCTCTTATGTCCATCTTGACATCTTCATTTATTTCTCCTGCAGCACCGATATCCATTTTAATCGATTCAGCAGATCTTTCACCAATCATTAAACTATAATTTTTACGAATATAAGAAATAATTGCCTCATCCATATCATCACCTGCGGTACGAATCGATTGACTTGTTACAATTCCCCCTAATGAAATAACGGCTACTTCAGTTGTTCCACCACCAATATCAACAATCATACTACCAGTAGGTTCCCAAACTGGTAGCCCAGCTCCAATTGCTGCTGCAAATGGCTCTGCTATTGGAAATGCCTCTTTTGCACCAGCTTGTTTTGTAGCATCAATAACAGCACGCTCTTCAACCATTGTAATTCCAGATGGCACACATATCATTACGTTAGGCTTTTTAGCAAAAAACGATCGTTGTCGCATAGCCTTTTTTATATAGTACTTCATCATTATCGCTGTAGTATCATAATCAGCAATTACGCCGTCCTTCATCGGTCGTATAACTGAAATATTACCAGGAGTTCTACCAATCATGTTACGAGCTGAACTACCAACTGCTTCAATATTCCCCGTTTCAATATTTTTAGCTACTACTGATGGTTCTCTTAAGACCACACCTTTTCCTTTTACAAACACAAGTGTGTTAGCAGTACCTAAATCTATGCCTAAATCTTGTGAAAAACTAAATCTTCCCAAAGAAATCTCCCTTTCCAATTGCAATTCGTTTGTTGTATGTAGTTTTACTATATCGGTTAATTATATGTGACGCAATATAACACAATGCATTGACTTATATTTATCTGTGACTAATCATAATAAGCGCCACTTCCGATATATACTGGAAAAATGGCGCCAACCTGTTAGATTGTCTATTCAATTATACGAAAAAAATAAAAAAATAGATAGTGTTATAAGTACCATATGTTCAGTTTCTTTGATTTTTTTGTTGCGGTCGTTATCTTTGTGTTGATAAGTTACTGGCCCATAAGGGATAGCGGCATCCGCAAGTCATGTAAATCACCTCCTTTACGATATTATATTAATCTAATCTATTGATGTAACAGTTACAGTCATCTGGATAAGGTAATACTTATTTATTTTCAAAAAACTCCTTATTCGAGGGGTAAATTTTTACATATTAAGACAAAAGTTATATGTATAACTTAATATTTATTGAACATAAATATAAGTATGGTTTTAGAATTCTTCCCTCTTTTCAAGCCTCACAAAATAATGTGGGGCTTTTTTGATTTGTTAAAAAACTTAACCTACTAAGGAGAAATGTAAATGAAGGACTTAACTAATGAACAAGCAATCGAAATATTAAACGAATTATTTGGCGAAAATATTAAACCAAAATTTTACACACAATTAGAAAATGCAGGAAAACACGGTGATAATAGCTTTGTAATTAGTAATAGTGAGGATACTAATGTGGAAGTGCTGGTTGAATGGAATAACGAAAAAGACGTATTAGTGTACTCCATAAATGAGGATTATGAATCTGAATAAAATTAACCCCCTCGAATAGGGGGTTAATCAATATACTCATTCAGTACGTTTTGTAATTCAATTTCTGTTCCTTCAACAAACTTGATCAATTTTAGTTAATTTACCTTTCTTGATGAGATAATCACGATCGGAATAATGTTTAATTTCAACAGTTAAATTATTGTCAATTTCTAACTGTAGCTGTTTCAGATTTTGCGATAGCTAACGGAAGCCATTGTTATAAGTACCCTTTTTCTTTTAATGATACAAATTTTCGATCTCCAATCACTAAATGATCCAATAACTCAATTCCGATCATCTTTCCTGATTCTACTAATCGTCGTGTAACATGAATATCTTCCTGGGAAGGGGTAGGATCTCCAGAGGGATGATTGTGAGCACAAATAATAGAAGCAGCAGAACGTTTTACCGCCTCTCTGTATACTTCTCTAGGATGTACAATTGAGGCATTTAGACTACCGATAAAAATCGTTTGTCGGTGAATAATCTGATTTTTAGTATTCAAGAACAAGACCACGAAATGTTCTTGATTTAAATTTCTCATTTCTTCCATAATATATTCCGCGCCATCTTCAGGTGAGCGGATAATATATCGATCATTCGGCTTATATTGATTCATTCTTTTTCCTAGTTCAATAGCTGAAAGGACTAATACTCCCTTTGCCGTTCCAATACCTCGTATTGCAGTCAACTCTTCTATTGTTGCATCTTTTAATAAATTTAATCCTTCAAAATGCATCAATAAACGATTGGATAATGTCATAACTGATTCTTCCTTTGTTCCACTACCAAGCATAATAGCTAATAGCTCCTGGTTAGATAAATGAGAAGAACCAAGTTTCAATAATCGCTCCCGTGGTCGATCTTCTTTAGGTACATCTTTAATCATAACAGCTGAAACAGTCATTACTTCTCCTCCTATACTAAGATATACTTATATTAGCTAGGAATTATCATTTTAACAAATCAGTGAAATTGTATTTTGAAGCATGTATCCACGTTGATATCGATTAAATCACTAACAGGAAATTATATTTTACAGAGACATTAGATCGTTAAAATACAAAATTAGTTAATCGACAACAGGCTAGTTTGGCTATATGCTTAGTTTATCTAACTCATGCCATATCTGTAGGAGTATATGTTGCATTTTAGTTCCATCTGCATTTTCCATTTGATCAGTTAAATTTTTTACGCCTTCGAAAAATAGGGAAAGCGTTTCTGTTTCTCCTGGATAACTATCTAGTATAGAATTCCATTTTTCTACTTGAATATCTTCTTTTTCACTCACAGATTGTAATGAGTCATTCCAATGAGAGTATACTGACCGAATCCAGTCTGATTCAGCATTTGTTAGTTCGAGTTCAAATTCGTCTGAATTCCATTCCTTAACATATACTTCTAAGTCTTCATTATTATAATTTTCCGCTATTTTTTGTGCTTGTTCTTTTGTACTAGCAATTCCCACAAACAGATAATAACTTTCATCTCTTTTCCAAATAGTAGTAGAAGCTCCATCTTCAGTAAAACTTTTTTCTACCTCCATTGCGTTTTCTTCCTGATTATAAACTCCTCCTTGCAAGACATATGCAGTCATATTTGGAACTGCTTTTTTCACAGCGGTATTATCAGTAGTTTCATCTTCATCTTCACTATCGTCTTGATCATCCACTGTTGATACAGGCTGGCCCCCATTTTGGCTACCACTAACACTATCATCTATACCTACAAAAAAGTTAATCATTAAAAAGCCTAAGAAAGTACCTATTACGACCGCAGACATAATTGCTAATATGATTGGCTTAAGGTTATGGAATTTCTTACGTTTTTTTGAATAGTTTTCATCCGAATTTAGTGTATGTTGTCTCGTATACACAGGTATTTGATCTTCCTCCTCTATATTATCTGCATCATCTACTGTTGCAGCCTGTTCGTGTTTTAATTCATCCAATAAGTAGTTATTAGTATTAGTGCGTTTGAGTTTCGTTTTTTTACCATTCATCCATACAATAACCGGTTTTCTGTTATCCACTTTCACGTTCCCTCCTTCTGCTAGTTTGTATAACTCTAGCATAGGAGGTATGAAAAGTAAGACGATACTTGTCACCTTTTTAAAAAAGCTTTCAACATAAACCACGATAGATTTCAGGAATGTCTGATTTTGTAAGAACAGAAGAGTATGGGGTTTTTTCCAACCGAAATAAGAAAAACCGGGCAAACCCCGCCCGGTCCTTTCCTACCCACCATAGTTAGTGGAAGTCCGATAATTTGTATTCCTGTCCATGTATTCCTTTATAATACTCCGGATACATTTCTCCTCCACATTGTTCACAGCTAAACCTTGGTGGAGTAGTTGGATCTCCGCCATCCATCAGGTCAAATTCTCTCACAACATCAAACGGGATCTCTTCTACCTCATGACACATTAAACAATGATAGTTGACGGAGCCTTTCTTCGGACGTAAGTGGTCGGTTCCTTTCTTCTTTTTTCTCTTCCCTTTTTTCTGGTTCTTGCCTGATGCCTTCGAGATGGCTGATCACCCTTTCCAAATAATTTCTTGCTTCTGTGGTGAATGCTACTTTTATTTCCAGTCTGCCGTCCTCATCAGGACAGACTTCCCCCATGTACTCATAATAATTGTCGCAATGTGGACAAACAAGAGGATCTTTTTGTCCACTGGAAATCACACGCTCTCTCCAGGTTTGGCGGCGTAGTGTTCTCTTTACTTTCAATATCCAGCGTTTTCTTCCCTTCTGCCATGCAGCTAGTATTCTTTTGCTTAACCTTTTACTTCTTCTTGAATAGATACCATAATAACGAATCGTTTTGAATTGCTCATCCGGGATATGACGGATTAAATGGATAATAAATGCTTCCACCGTCAACGTTTCACGCTTCTCTTGCTTATCTTTTTTATCGATATATTTGAATGTGACATATTGTCCATCATATGCCTCAATCCGATTGATTCCAATCGCTGGTCGACGCATATAACGGCCAATGTAGCGTAATTGATCCTTGATTTTCCCTCTTTGTTTTGGCGCATACACATAGAAGCCTTCTCCATTTTCGGAAAAAGCCTTTTGTAAGAGAGGCTGAACCTTTTTCTTTTCTTCCTTTGATAGGTTGTTTCGGATTAACTTTAATACAACGGTCTGCCACTGCTTCCGAAGCATTTAAAAGGGATAAAATCATATTCTTTCCACTTTCCCTTTTTCGTGATTCCTCCCATGGTGACCAAC